>DATAOL010000001.1:0-2839 GCA_036265755.1 Gaiellaceae bacterium
GCCCGTCATCGCTCCGGCAGCCTGACGGAGGCCTCGCTCGTCGGTTCGATCATGGCCGGCGGCGTCGTCCTGCCGATCATCGCGGGCATCGCTGCGGTGATCGCGGCGGTGGCCAAGCACTGGCGGTTGGCCGGGTTCCTCGTTTTCGCCCTTGCCGTCGAGTCGGGCTCCTACCGCGCGACGACGTTGGTGGTTCACCGTCACCGCCCGGAGGTCAACCGGCTCGAGAACTTGCCGGTAGACGCCAGCTATCCGTCGGGGCACACCGCGGCCTCGATCGCCGTGTACTGGGGGATCGCACTCTTGCTCACCTCACGAATCTCGAACGTCACCGCACGGATCTGCATCTGGACCGTCGCAGCGCTCATTCCGGTGTACGTGGCGTTCTCCCGGATGTACCGAGGCATGCATCACCCGCTGGACATCGGCGGCGGAGTGGTCATCGGTATCGCGGCGCTGTTGGCCATGGTTCTCGTCAGCCGGGCCTCGCACGTCGTCTCGTCCCCACACCGAAGCGCCCCGAAGTGACAAAGGTCGCGGTCATCGCGCATGCCGGTAAGTCGTTCGATGGCGGCCTGCCCCAGCTCCGGCGCGAGCTCGAGCGCCAGGGCGTCGACGATCCGCTGTGGGTCGAAATCGCGAAGAGCCGGTTCGCGGCCAAGCAGGTGGAGCGCGTCCTGGACGAGGGTGCCGAGCTGCTCTTCGTCTGGGGCGGCGATGGCATTGCGCAGCGTTCGATCGATGCGCTGGCCGGGTCGGAAACAGCCCTCGCAATCGTCCCCGCCGGGACTGCGAACCTCTTGGCAACGAACCTCGGGATCCCACAACACATCGAGCAGGCTGTCTCGATTGGGCTTCGGGGAGAGCGTCGCAAACTCGACGTCGGCCGGTTCAACGGCGAGCGCTTCGCAGTGATGGCGGGCGCGGGATTCGACGCGTCGATGATTCAGGAGGCCGACGGGGGCCTCAAAGACCGGCTCGGACGTCTCGCGTACGTGTGGACCGGGTCCAGGAACCTGCGGGCGAAGCCTTTCAACGCGAAGATCGCGGTGGACGGGGTTCCCTGGTATGCCGGTGCCGCCAGCTGCATCCTGGTCGGCAACGTCGGCCGCCTGTTCGGCGGCATCGAGGTCTTCGAGGATGCACGTCCCGACGACGGACGGCTTGAGATCGGCGTCGTCAACGCGGACGGCGTCGTGGATTGGGTGCGGACGCTGGCGCGGACGGCGGTCGGCCACGCTGAACGCTCGCCTCTGGTGCAGGCGACAAGCGCGACGAAGGTCAAGGTCAAGCTCGACCGGAAGGTGCTCTACGAGGTCGACGGAAGTGATCGCGAGAAGGTCAAGTCGTTCACGATCAAGGTGCAGCCCGAGGCGATCACGATCTGCACCCCCAGGGAGGAGAGGAGACACGATGTCAACGATCCAGCGTGATACGTCCGTCTCGGTGCGCCGCGCGCGATCGGCCGGGGAAGGATTCGTCAACTCGCGGATCTTTGCGATCCTCTCGCGGGCCGGGTTTGTCGCCCGTGCTCTGGTCTATGGGATCATCGGCCTGCTGGCGTTCGATCTCGCGATCGGGCAGGGCGGCAAGATCACAAACCAGCAGGGAGCTCTCAGATCGGTCGAACAGCATCCCTTCGGTCACCTCCTGCTCACGCTCCTCGCAGTCGGTCTCGGCGGCTACGCGCTCTGGCGACTCTTCCGGGCCGCTCTCGGCCACGGCCGCGAGGGCACCGACCGCGGGATCGAGCGCCTCGGCGCCCTCGGCAGCGGGATCGCGTACGCCGCGATGTGCGTCGTCGCGGTCCAGATCCTTACCGGCCCAGGGACGTCCGGGAAGGGAGCGAAGAAGACGGCCGGTGACGTGTTCACCTGGCCGGCCGGGCGCTGGCTCGTCGCGATCGCCGGCGTCGTGCTGGCAGGCGTCGCCTGCTATCAGCTGATTCGCGGCCTCCGCAAGAAGTTCCTCGACGATTCGAAGACGGATGAGATGCCGCAGTTCGTCTTCAAGGGGTTCACCGTGCTGGGCACGATCGGACACGTAGCGCGCGCGGTCGTCTTCGGGCTGGTTTCCGTCTTCCTCATCAAGGCGGCCTACGACTACAAGGCAAACGAGGCGATCGGGCTCGACGGCGCCCTGGGGAAGCTGTACGACGGCGCGTACGGGGCCTGGCTTCTCGGCACCGTTGCCGCCGGGCTGATCGCGTTCGCATGCTTTTCGCTGCTGGAAGCGCGATACCGGAAGATCTAGTCGCGAGCGCGTGGGCATGAGCGAGCCGGGCGACAGCGCTCCCGAGCTCTTGCTCGGCCCCATGCTCCGCTACGCGGGGACGGAGAGCGCGACCTTCTGGCTCGAGACCAGCGCATCGTGCGAGGTCGAGATCCTCGGACACCGCACGTCGACCTTTGCCGTCGAGGGGCATTACTACGCCCTGCTCCTCGTCGAGGATCTCACCCCTGGATCCGTGACCCCGTATGAGGTCAGGCTCGACGGAAAGCTCGCCTGGCCTCGAGAGGACGGACGCCCGCACCCTGTTGTGCGGACTCGGAACCACGAGCGGCGCGCGCGGCTCGCCTTCGGATCGTGCCGGGTCGGCGACCCGCAGCCGACCAGCCTCGGCGCCGCATGGCCGAAGGACGTCCGCGCCATCGGGGTCGACGCGCTCTGGACGTATGCGAAGCAGCTTCAGCGGGGGGACGTCGAGTGGCCTGACGCGGTGCTCCTCCTCGGCGACCAGGTGTACGCCGACGAGGTCTCACCGCAGACCCTCGCATTCATCCGGGAGAAGCGCGGGACGGACGAGCCTCCCGGGGAGCAGATCGCCGACTTCGAGGAG
>DATAOL010000002.1:0-10105 GCA_036265755.1 Gaiellaceae bacterium
GCAGAGCCGGATCCGGGCCCTCGTCGACGCTTACCCCGGCATCGCCTCCGTCTTCGTCCAGGACCTCCGCACCGGCAAGGGGGCGGCGTGGAATGCGCGCGCCAGGTTCATGGCCGCCTCCACGCTCAAGCTCGGGATCGCAATCGAGGTCCTGCGCGTACTGAACGGGAAGCCGGCCCCGGGCTCCTATGTCGCAGGCCTCTTCCATCGAATGCTCGTGTACTCCGACAACCAGGCTGCCAACGACCTCGAGACTTGGCTCGGCGGGTCGACATACGGCGGGAGCGCCATGGTCACTGCGACGCTGCATTCGCTCGGCCTCGGCGACACGTACATGAACGGCGGCTACATCATCGGGACGGCCGGCGGGACGCCGATTCCCCTCACCGTGGTCGAGCAGCCGTTCTACTACAGCAACGGCAAGTACACGTCAGCCTGGGACCTCGCCCGGATTCACAGGCTCCTCCACCGAGGTGCAGGCGGCCACGGCGGGCTCTTGCAGCTGGCCGGCCGCTTCACAGGCAGTGACGCGCGCTTTCTCCTCTGGACGCTGGCCCATGTGCAGGATCCCGGCAAGCTCGACCGCTACCTCCAGAGCCCGGGGATCTCGGTGCTGCACAAGGCCGGGTGGATCTCGAACGCCCGGCACGACAGCGGGCTCGTCTACTGGACGGACGGGGCCTTTGTCGCGGTCGTGATGACGTATCGGAGCGCGGGAGTCGGCGTCTCGTCGGACGTCCTCGCCGGCAGGGTCGCCCAGGCCGCGCACGAGCGCTTCTCGGCACGCACTCGCGCGGGCGAGCCCCGGATCGGTCGTCTCTTTTTCTTCTAAGGCCTAGGATGGGTCGGTGGCTCTCGCCCTCGAACTCGTGTTCGCGGCCGGAATCGGCGTGGTCGCGCTTTCGCTCCTGGCGGTGGTGCTGGAGAAGGCAAGCGATCGCCTGCTCCTCTGGCTCACGATCGCGCTCGCAGCGGCCGCAGCCGTCGCGACCGTCGCTCTCGGCATCGACCTCGTTCAGGATTTCGCCGACACCGATGCTCTCTTGCTCGTGGCCGGCGGGCTCGCGGCCGCAGCCGTCGCGGAGGCGGGGCTCCTCGCCCTGAACCGCGGGCTCAAGCGTCTTCGCGAGACCGAGACTCTCTTCGACGCCGCACGCGCGCAGATCTCCGCCTTCGCCGAGGAGGAGGCGAAGAGCCGAGTCCTCGAGCTCGAGCGCATGCTCGCCAGGGAGCGCGCGAACACCGGCCATCAGCTGAGCGAGCAGGAGCGCCGACTCGCCGAGGAACGGCGCGACACCGTCGAGCGGCAGGCCGAGCGAGCGCGCATCGAGCTCACGCAGACGGTCGCGTCCGTGCAGGAACGGCTGGAGCAGCGCCTGATGGCGTGGGCCGCCGACCTCGACCGCGGCCAGCGCGAGCTGGAACAGAAGCTGGCCGAGCTCGGCCAGCAACAGCGCGAGGCCGTAGCCGCGTACGAGGCGCGCCTGGCCGCGGACGCGGAGCGCGTCGACCAGGCGAGCGAGGAGCAGCGGCTGGCGCTGCTGAAGCTTCGCGAGGAGCTGCAGAGCTTCGGGACGACCTTCCTCGAGGAGGGTCGCTCGGACATCGAGATCCACGCCGCGGAGAGGAGGCGCGCGCTGCACGAGATGAGCGAACGCATCAGATCGCGGGAGCGCTCGCTCCGCGAGCAGCTCGAACGAGACGAAGCCGACGCCCGTGCCCGGATCACCTCCGGCCTCGAGGAAGCCGAGCGAAGGCACCTCGCCGCCCTCGACCGCGCGTTCGAGCGCGCCGCCACCCGCCTGAGCGAGTACTCCGAGAAGCAATTCGACGCCCAGATCAAGGAGTCGCGCGAAAAGGCGGCGGAGCGGCTTTCGCGCGAGCTCGAGAAGGCGATCGAGCAGTTCGCGCGGCAGGCCGAGACGGACGTGTCCGATCGGATCGCCGAGATGGCGCGGCTCACGGCCGAGCGCCTGCAGCGGCGCATCAGCGACGTGGCCCGGTCCGCGGAAGCCCAGCACGAGGCCGCAGCCGAGCGCGTTCGCCACCTGGCCGCGCGGCTGGAGGAAACGCTCGCCGCCGCTGAGGAGCGGTCGGCCGCTCTGGAGGCCGACTTGGAGACCTCCGCCCGCAGCCTCGACCGCGATTAGAACTGACTTTTCCGGGGAGGGTTCGTCCTACCAAGGCCGAACCTAACGCGGAATGGAAGAGACATTGACGACTCTCGAGCGACAGCAGGACGAGCGCGGCAAGGTCGAAAGCTGGCGCCTCCACGTCCTGATGGAGGCGGGGTATCCACTGCCTCTGGCGGAGCGAATCGCACAGAGCGACGCGGATCTGCACGAGGCCGTCGAGCTCGTAGGTCCGCGCGGCTGTCTGCCTGAAGTCGCTGCGCAAATTCTGCTCTAGAACGCACCGATCTCAGCTCGGCCGTGCCCGCTGAGCTAGATTCGAGCGCGTGAAGGTCGAGCCGCTGCAATACGGCGACCGCAAGGTCTACACGGTCTCCGCGTTCAACCGCGGGGTCTCCTCCTGGATCGCGAGGCTGCCGTCGCTCTGGATCGAGGGCGAGGTGACGGAGTTCCGCCGGCAGGCGGGCTGGCAAACCGTGTTCTTCACGCTCAAGGACTCGGTGGACGGCGCGTGCCTCCCGGTGAGCATGCCGCGGGGACGGTTCGACGGCCTTCGGCTCGATCTCGTCGACGGGATGACCGTGCACGTCTTCGGACGACCGGAGATCTACGAGGCTCGAGGCGTCTTCCAGCTGCGGGCGCTCTCGATCGAGCCGCTCGGTCTCGGCGCCATCCTCGCGGGACTGGAGCGACTCAAGCGCAAGCTCGCCTCCGAGGGCCTCTTCGCCGCGGAACACAAGCGCCCACTCCCGCTCCTGCCGCGGAAAATCGGCCTTTTGACCGGCAACGAGGCCGCCGCGAAGCGCGACTTCGTCACCGGCGTCCAGGCCCGCTTCCCGGCGGCGAACATCCTCGTTGCTCAGACCTATGTGCAGGGGCCATCGGCGCCGGCCGCGATCGCGGCCGCGCTGGAGAGCCTCGCCCGGGAGCCGGAAGTGGACGTGATCGTCGTCACCCGCGGCGGCGGGAGCTTCGAGGACCTCCTCCCCTTCAGCGACGAACGCGTCGTCCGCGCGGTGGCGGGCTGCGCGGTGCCCGTCGTCTCCGCCGTCGGGCACGAGCAGGACACGCCGCTCTGCGACCACGCGGCAGACGTCCGCGCATCCACGCCGACCGCAGCGGCCCGTCTGGTCGTGCCGGACGAGGGCGAGCTTCGCGAGCGCCTCGATACCGCCCGTACAGCGCTCGCCCGTGGTGCAGGGGCGGCTCTCGAGCGTGCACGCCGCCAGCTCGCCGCGGATCACGAACGTCTCGGCCGGGCGCCGGCTCTGCTTGTCGAACGCAAGCGGGCGGGCCTCGAGGGGCTCGCCGGCCAACTGCATGCGTTGTCGCCGCAGAAAACATTGGCACGAGGATACGCGATTGTCCGGACGGACAACGCGATCGTGCGCTCGAGCTCCCAGCTGAGCCCAGGCAAGCGCGTCGAGGTCGAGCTCGGGGAAGGCGGGTTCGGCGGCAGCGTCGAGGACGTCCGGCCATGACCGACGAGGTGTCGTTCGAGGACGCGCGCCGCGAGCTGGAGCAGATCGTCGCGAAGCTGGAAAGCGGCCAGGCGAGCCTCGAAGAGGCCGTGGCGCTCTGGGAACGCGGCGACCAGCTCTACCGCGCGTGCGTCGGGAAGCTGGACGCCGCCCAGGGAAAGATCGAGGAGCTCGGAAAGAGGGTCGAGGAAGGGCGGCCGTGATCGGCTGGGTCTACGACCTTCTCAGCCGCAGCGCGGAGAAGGGAGAGCTCGGCCGCCGCAGGCGCGAGCTCCTCTCCGGGCTCGAGGGCACCGTGCTCGAAATCGGCGCGGGCACCGGTCTCAACCTCCCCCACTACGAGCACGCGGAGAAGGTCGTAGCGGTCGAGCCTGATTCGAGCATGGCGAAGCGACTGCCGAGGCGGGTGGCCGAAGCCTCCATGCCCGTGGAGATCCTGGCCGGGTCCGCCGAGGCCCTTCCTTTCCCGGACGGAGGCTTCGACACCGTCGTCGTCACCTTCGTTCTCTGCTCCGTGGGGGATCCGGCCGCAGCGCTCGCCGAGATTCGCCGGGTCCTCGCGCCGGGCGGGCGGCTGGTCCTGCTCGAGCACGTCCGCGGCGACGACCGCCTCGCCCGCTGGCAGGACCGTTTCACCCCGCTCCATCGCAAGGTCGCGGGCAACTGCCACCTGAACCGGGACACCAGACAGGCGGTCGCCGAGGCGGGCTTCGACGCGACGGGCGTCACCACCACACGAATCCCGGGAAGCCACCCGCTGGTGCGGAGCGGGATTCAGGGCGTCGCGATCAAGACTTCTTCGTAGAACTCGCCCTTGCGCCGGCCGGTTCTTCGGTTCACGTGTCGCAGGAGACGCTCTTCGAGCCGAAGCCCAGCCGCGGCGAGAATGCCGTCGTACAGGTCGCGGCGGTCGTTCACCACGACCACGATCTTCCCGCCCCGGCGCAGCGCGCGCCGCGCGCGGGAGAGCACCGCCGCGATGTCGTCGCAGTACCCCTTCACCCCGCGCCCGATCTCCTCGCTGTCGCGGCGTTCCAGCCCGAGCAGCTCGTACGCGTAGGCATGCTGCTCGTGGTAGTCGATGAGCCCGGGATACGGCGGCGACGTGAGCACGAGGTCGACGGGCTCGGGCGGGTCGAGCAGCCGCGCGTCGCCGTGGAGCACGGAGACGCTCTTGGCGCTGCGAACGTCCCCGAACTCCTGCACGCGCCGCACCGCGTCGCGGACGTAGCGACGGAGGAACTTCTCCGCTTCGCCCACCGGACGGCACACCCGCCTGTGCTTGTGGCAGAAGTACTCGCCGGTCACGGGCTCGGCGGGAAAGTCGAGGTCGTCGTGCCGCGCCAGCCGCGCCGAGCGAGCCGAACGCGAGAGCACGACCTGCCACAGCTCCGGGTATTCCGTCCCGGCGATCCGCTCGCGGAACGCCAGCAGCTCGGCAAGAGCCTGCGGAGCGAACCACGTGCGCAGGTAGGAGCTGGCCCGTCCGCGCTTCACCTTCTCGCTCCGGTCGGAGAGATGGACGACGTCGGCGAGCAGCGCGGCCGGTTCGTACGAGCTCGTCTTCGCGCGCATGAGGAGGCAGTTGAACGCGGACACGTCGCAGCCGGCCGCGCGGGCCCCGAACGCGTTCGCCTCGACGAGCGTCGTCCCCGAGCCCGCAAACGGATCCCACACGAGCTGGCCCGGAGACGCGCACCGGCGCAGGAAGACTTCGGCCAGCTGCGGGACGAATTTTCCGAGATACGGATGCAGACGATGGACGTGTTTCGTCCGCTCGCGCTCCGGCAGCTCCTGCTCCGACCAGGAGAGCTCGAGGTCGATGTTGTCGTAGAGCGCGGCCTGCGTGCGCATCTGCGCGAAGTTCGCCGTCCTTCGCACATGCCCTGCCCGCCGCTATCATCCCGCCCGATGTCAGCGCCGGTCGAAGCACTCCGGAAAGTGCCGCTCTTCGCCGGGCTGGACGACGACGATCTCGCGCGCCTCGCGAACCAGATGAAAGAGCGCCGCTTCACCGAGGGCAGCCCCATGACGAGTGAGGGCAGCGGCGGCGCGGGCTTCTTCGTCATCACCGAAGGGAGCGCGACGGTCAGCGTCGGCGGCGAGGCCAGAGCGACGCTCGGCCCGGGCGACTACTTCGGCGAGATCGCGCTGATCGACGAAGGAACGCGCTCGGCGACGATCACCGCTGCCACGGACGTGACGGCCTACGGCCTCACCTCGTGGGAGTTCAAGCCGTTCGTCGAGGACCACCCGCAGGTGGCCTGGGCGCTCCTGAAGACGCTGGCCCAGCGTCTGCGCGCTGCCCAGGCCCACGAGTAGGAAGGGGGACTCCATGGGTTGGCTGGACAGCATCTGGCGCCGCCGCCAGGGACGCACCGACGACGACGCGCTCGAAGCACCGAGATCCGAGGACGAGCTCGCGGACGAGCTCGAAGAGGAAGCGCACACGGCGCGCGACGAGCAGGCCCTCGAAGAGCCTCGGCCGCCCGGCGGCTAACGCTCCCGGCTAGAGACCGCGGGCGAGGCGCTCGGCGAGCTCCTCGAGATCGAGCTCGGATCGAGCGGGATCGCCGCTGAGCCCGACAGTTTCCGCACCCGGGATCGCTGCCTCGACCCTCCCGCCGAAGACCACGCAGCGAACGCCGCGCTCCGCGCAAAGCCTGCCGACGAGCCCGGTCGCCTTTCCTTCCACGGAGCTCCCGTCGACGACTCCCTCGCCCGTGACCGCGAGCGAGGCACGGGCAAGTCTTGCGGGGAGCCCGATCGCCTGCGCGACGAGCTCGGCGCCCGGGACGAGCTCCGCGCCGAGAGACGCGAGCGCAGCTCCCAGCCCCCCCGCGGCCCCCGCGCCCGGCACATCTGCATAGGGCGCGAGCTCGGAAGCGTCTGCCAGCCGCCGTTCCAGCTCCTCGACCTCCTCGGCCGACGCGCCCTTCTGCGGACCGAACGCGCGCGCGGCGCCGCGCACGCCCAGGAGCGGATTGGCCACGTCGCACCCAACCACGGTGGGGACCGGAAGCTCGGCGAGAACGCCGAGGAGCCCTGCACCCCCGTCGACCGTAGCGCTGTCGCCAAGCCCCACGACGAGCCCGGTCGCGCCGGCAGCGAGCGCGGCCGCGATGAGCTCGCCGAGCCCGCGGCTCGAAGCACGGAACGGATCGACCTCGTCCGGAGCGAGCCGCGCGAGCCCGATCGGCTCGGCGGCCTCGGCGACCGCGCGTCCGTCGGGAAGAAGAGCGAAGCGCGCCTCCACCTCACGGCCGAGCGGGTCGGCCACGCGCGCCGTCTGCCACTGCCCGCCGAGCGCCGATTGGAGCGTGGCCGCCGTGCCCGAGCCGCCGTCGGCCATCGGAGCCTCATCGACTTCCGCGCCGGCCTTCCGCGCGCCGCGGGCGAGCGCCACAGCGGCATCCGCTGCGCCGAGCACGCCCTTGAGCGCGGCCGGGCAGGCGACGAGGGCTCTAGGCGATCCGTTCGACGCGCTCGTCCCCGTCGACCTCGACGTCGGTCACCTCGGGCATGCGGCGCAGCATCGCGAACGAAAAGCCCTCGCGCGCGAGGAAGATGAGGCCGAGCCCGACGCCGACCGAAGCCTCGATCGCCTGCAGGCCGATGCCGAACGCGAAGCCGTGCGCATAGGCAACGCCGTACGAGAGGAGCGCAAAGGCGATCGCCGCCTGCAGGAGCCCGACGTTCCCGGGCCAGAACGGGAAGAGCGTGACGACGTTCATAAGAAGAAGGACGAGCGCGGCCGTGGCGACCCCGGAGTTGATCTGGAACGCGCGCATCGCCGCCCAGACGGCGAACAGCTGAGCCGTCCAGCCGAGCAGCTGGAAGCAGAGGGCCCACACGGCCGGCGCGGGTCTCCGCAGGACGGTCAAGCCCGCGCGCGCCATGCCGATGACGCGCCGAACCGTGCCGGCCTCCTCGTCCTGCCCCACCGGCTGCGGATGGCGGCGCGCCAGCAGGAAGGCGGCGATGAGGAGCCCGAACCCGACGCCGATGACAACGGAGAGCGCCGGCTTCGCCCATTCGGGGATCCGCGAGGTGTAGAGGACGTAGACGACGAGGCCCGTCGAGGCGACGACGTCGAAGAGCCGGTGCGCGAAGACCGTTCCGACGATGGTCGCCCAGGTTCCCGGGCGGCGGCGCAGATGCCTCGTCAGGACCGCGACACGGGCGAGCTCCCCCACACGCCCCGGCAAGGCGGTATTCCCGAGCAGCCCGACGCAGAACGCGGAGAAGACCGTGCGCCAGGTCGGCCAGGGGCGCGGGATCGCCTGGAGGATGACCACGCGCCACGCCGACGAGCGCACGGCGACCGACATCAGGTTGATGAAGACGGCGATCGCGACCCACGTCCACGAGACGGCCTGGAAGGCGTCCGCGACGAGGCTACGGTCCGGCCCGTGCCAGAGCACGAGCACGATCGCGACAGTGACGAGGGCGAAGAAGATGCCCAGCCGGACGAAACGGTTGCGCGGGAAGGGCACGTGCATCAGGCGGCCGCCCGCTCTCGCGCGCTCCCGACCGTGATCTCCTCGTAGATCTCGAGGAGCCTGCGCGCGATGCGATCCCAGGAATACTGCTCCGCGACGCGGCGGGCGCCCTCGCCGAGCGCACGGCGCCTCGGCTCGTCTTCCAGGAGCTCGACGACCGCGCGGATGAGGGGCTCGGGCTCGCCGGGCGGGACGAGCACCGCGCTCGACTCGTCCGCCACGGCCGCATACCCCTCGATGTCGGACGCGACCGCAGGAGTCGCGCTCGCGAACGCTCGGGTGAGCACCATGCCGAAGCTCTCACCGCCGAGCGCCGGCGCGACGAGCAGACTCGCTGTCTCGAGCTCGGCGGTCAGGTCATCCTCGTGCAGGCCACCGAGCAGGTCGACCCGCTCCAGCGACAGGCCCTGCCGGCGCGCGAGCCAGCGCACAGAGAGCGGGTCGGCGCCGACCACCCGCAGGCGCGCGCTCGTCTTCGCCGCCACCTCGGGCCAGGCCCGCAGCAACACCTCGAGGCCCTTCCGCCGCTCGTTGCGGCCGATGAAGACGACGTCGCCGTTGCGCCCGCCGGGATCGAAGCGCTCCGGGACGGCGATGCCGTTGGGGATCACCTCCAGAGGCCCGCTCATGTAGGGCTCGGCCCCTCTGCGCGCGGACTCGGAGACGGCGATGCGGTAATCCGCCCGTTCCATGAGGACTCCCCAGAACCGCTGTGCGACCGGGTACCAGCCGAGCTTCTCGCCCGCCGCGTGGCAGGTTATGACGGTCGGGCACTGCGCGATGGCCAGCGCGAACGCGGAGAGAATCGGCGCGTACGGCTCGTGCACGTGGATCACGTCGAAGTGCTCCTCCGCGAAGATGCGCCGCATCCGCATCATCGCGGGCGGCGAGAGGATGATGTTGGGGAGGGACGCGTTCGCCGGCACGATCACCGAGCGCCCCACGGGAATGACGTAGTCCGGCGGGCGAGTGTGCCGCCCTTCCTTCGGGTGCAGGAGCTTCGTCAGGCGCCCAGGCGGATCGTGACCCATGAGAATCTTGGCCTCGACACCGAGGTCTCGGAGGGCCCGCGCCTGGTGGTCAGCGTGCTCTTGGACTCCCCCCCAGAACGACCAGGAGTAGGGCACGACGATGCCCACCTTCATACGCAGACCATACCCGCCCCGCCATTCCTGAACGGCGGGCTTTCCGCCGGGCGAGCCCGGCCCCGCCCGCCTGGCGACACTGGCGTCAGGATGCGGCGCCCGCGACCGCTCGCCGTACGAAAGTACTGTCTCACGTCCGCTCACTTGCATCCCTTGCCATCGTCGCCCCAGGAGCGGCGGAATAGACTCGCCCCCATGGTGAAACGGGCCGAGCGGTTGGAGGGAATCGTCGGCTTCGGGATCGACCGCGTCGCCGCCGCATCGGAGGAGGCCGGGGGCAGCCACGGCGGGCCGATTCTCCGCATGGAGAACCTCGACACCGACCTCCCGCTGCCGCCGGAGGCGCTCGAGGTCACACGTGCGACGCTGGACGATCCGAAGTCGAACAGCTGGCTCCCGTTCACCGGCGATCTCGACCTCCGCGCGGCCATTTCCGAGTTCACCGCCGAGCGGACGGGCCACCGCTACGACCCCGAGCGCGAGATCGTCATCACCGCGGGCGGGATGGAAGCGCTCCTGAACGTCCTCCTCTGCACCGTCGACCCCGGCGACGAGGTCATCGTCACCGACCCGACCTACGCAGGCATCGTCAACCGCATCCGCCTGGTGGGCGGCGTGCCGCGCTTCGTCCCCTTCCTCGCCGAGGACGGGTGGCGCTTCGACCGCGGGCGGCTGGACGACCTCGTCGGCCCCAGGACTACCGGCTTCCTGCTCATGAGCCCGTCGATGCCGTCCGGCGGCTACCTCGACGAGGACGACTGGCTCGCGGTCTGCGACCTCTGCCGCGAGCGCGATCTCTTCCTGATCTACGACGCGGCGATGGAGCGCCTGCTCTTCGACGGCCG
>DATAOL010000003.1:0-3224 GCA_036265755.1 Gaiellaceae bacterium
CTTACAGGCCTGCTACACGAAGCCCCGCTCCGGCGGGGCTTCGCACTTAAGGGCAAGATGCGCCATGCAGATCGGCAAGCCCGGCGAGCCCGTCACGCACCTGAGCCAGGCCTATCCGGATCGCGTCGAGGTGCGCGGACGAGACCTCGCCGGCGACCTCATGGGCCGGCTGACCTTCACGGAGTATTTCCATCTGCTCCTCACCGGGCGCGAGCCGACCGAGGACGAGCGCTTCTTCCTCGACCTCCTGCTCGTCGCGATTGCCGAGCACGGGATGATGCCGACGAACGTCGCCGCCCGGATGACGCTCGCGGCCGACCCGGGCTCGCTGCAGGGGGCCGTCGCCGCCGGGATCCTGGGAGCGGGGCCGGTCGTCCTCGGCACCTCCGAGGCGTGCGCGCGGCTCCTCGAGGCCGGCCAGAGCAAGGTGGAAGCGGGTGCCGCCGCGGCCGCCGCGGCCTCGGAGGCGGCTCGTGAGCTCAAGCTGGCCGGTGGGAAGGTGCCGGGCTTCGGCCACCCCGTGCACAAGCCGGTCGACCCGCGCGCCGAGCGGATCCTCGCGCTCGCCGACGAGCGAGGGGCCAGCGGCCCCCATGTCGCGCTCGCGCGCGCCTTCGGCGACGCCGTCAGCGAGGAGTGGGGGACGCCGCTGACAATGAATGTCGCCATGCCCATCGCGGCCGTGATGCTCGACCTCGGCTTCTCGCCCGACACCGTCAAGGCGGTTCCGATCCTCGCCCGGACAGCGGGGCTGCTCGCGCATCTCGCAGAGGAGCGGGAGCAGCCGGTCGGCTTCTTGCTCGCTCGCGCCGCGGAGGAAGCCGTCGACTACGAGCCGCCCGCGGAGTGATGTTCGACCCGGAGGTCGAGACCAGGCCCTGGGCGAAGCAACGCGCGCTCGACGACGAGAGCTACCGGGCGCAAGTCGAGTACCTCTTCGAGCGCTCGGCCTTCTACCGGGAGAAGTTCGGCGCCGCGGGTATCACGAACGCCGGTGAGGTCGGCGGGCTGGCCGACATCGCCGCGCTGCCGCTGACGGAGAAATCCGAGGTGAAGGCGACCGCGACGCCGGAGAATCCCATCGGCACGCACGTCTGCGTCGCGCGCGAGGAGATCGCGCGCATCTACTCCACGAGCGGGACGACCGGGACGCCGAGCTACATCCCGCTGACCCGGACCGACATCGAGAACTGGGTGAAGGGCTCCGCCCGAAGCTACTCGGCCTCCGGGGTCCGGCCGGGACAGCGCATCGTGTCGACCTACACTGCCGGCCCGTTCGTGGCCGGTGCCGCGCTGGAGGCGTTCGAGCGCATCGGGTTGAGCCACATCCCGGTCGGCACCGGGAACACGGAGCGGCTGATGCTGGCCGTCGAACTCCTCGACCCCGAAGCGGCGGTGCTCACACCTTCCTATGCCGCCTACTTGCTCGAATGGGCCGCCGAGCGCGGCAAGGATCTGCGGAAGGCGAGTGTCGAGCGCGTCCTCGTCGCCGGTGAGCCGGGAGGCGGCGAGACCGCTTTCCGGGCGAAGCTCGAGGAGGGTTGGGGCGCGAAGGTCACCGAAGTGATGGGGATCGGGGACATCGGCGCATCGCTCTGGGGCGAGTGCGAGGAGCAGGACGGGATGCACCTGGGCGCCCGCGGTTTCGTGCACGCCGAGCTCATCGATCCCGAGAGCGGGGAGGCCCGCACGATCGAGGACGGCGCCTCCGGTGAGCTCGTCCTGAGCCATCTCCAGCACCGCGCGGCGCCACTTCTTCGCTTTCGCACCCGGGACCACGTCGAGTTCAGGACGAGCCCGTGCCCGTGCGGGCGGACGAGCTCGCGCGTGCGCTGTGTCGGCCGCACGGACGACATGCTGATCGTCCGCGGCGTGAACGTCTTCCCCTCGGCCTTACGGGAGGTCGTGAACGGCTTCGCGCCGGCCGTGAGTGGCAACATCCTGGTGCGCCCGCAAGGCGTGGGAGTGAAACAGGAACCGCCGCTCCCGGTTGCGGTGGAGCTCGCCCAGGACGCCGACGCGGACGATGCGCTCGGACAGGCGATCGCCGAAAAGGTGCGGAACGCGCTCGTCGTCCAGGCGGAGGTCGAGCTCGTCCCGTTCGGGACGCTGCAGCGGAGCGAGTACAAGTCGAAGCTCGTCGAGCGGCCGGGCCGGTAGAGTCAAGCCGTGGACTCCGAGCGGGCACGGGACCTTCTCAAACGCGAGCGCGAACGCATCGAGCGGACGCTCGCGGAACAGACCGCACAGAACGACGGCGAGCTCTCGAGCATCGACCAGCACCTCGCCGACCAGGGCACCGAGCTGTACAACGACGAGTTCGAGGCCGGGCTTCGTGAGCGCCTCCACGGGGAGCTCGCTGCCGTCGAACGGGCGGAGGCGCGGGTCGAGGCAGGGACATACGGACTGTCCGTCGAGAGCGGCGAGCCGATTCCGGACGACCGGCTCGAGGCGATCCCGACCGCCGAACGGACGGCTGAAGAGCAAGCTCGGTTCGAGCGCCACCGCCGCTGATTCGCGGGGCAGGGCACACCCTGTCGCCGCCGAACCACGTCACGATGTCCACTCCGCATCCGGAGGGCAACCGCCGTGAGCAGCGCCTCGAGGCGAGCCTCTTTGCGCTCGGCGCCTGCGGCCTGCTCGTCCTCCTCGGCCTGATCAGCCTGATGGAGGGCTGGAAGCTCGTCGGTGTGCCGGGATGGGTCTGGTTCATCCTCGCCTCGCCACAGCTGATCCTCGTCGCGGCATTCGTCCGCGACGCTTCCCGCACCGCCGACATCGTGGTGCTCTCCGTCGTCGTCACGGCCAACTTGTGCGGGCTCGCGCTGCTCATCTCCTCCCTCGTCACGGAGAAGAGCAACGACCTCTCCGGCGGGCAGTTGCTGCTCAGCGGAGCTCTCGTCTGGCTCACGAACGTGGTCGTGTTCGGGCTTCTCTACTGGAGCGTCGACGCCGGCGGGCCGCGGGCGAGAACCAGGCACGGGCGCCGAAGGCCGGACTTCTGGTTCCCCCAGGACGACAACGACCGCCTGCACAAGACGGGCTGGTATCCGCGGCTCGGGGACTACACGTACGTCGCGCTGACGAACGGGATCGCGTTCAGCCCGACGGACGCGATGCCGCTGACGCGCGGAGCGAAGGCGTTCATGTCCCTCGAGGCCATGATCTCCGTCGGCGCGGTGCTCCTCGTAGGTGCGCGCGCCGTCAACGTTCTCGGCTCCTGA
>DATAOL010000004.1:0-4129 GCA_036265755.1 Gaiellaceae bacterium
GCCGCCGAACCCGCTTGGTTGGGGTCTCGTTGTGGTAGGGCCGAAGCGGGCGAAGGGAATCGAACCCTCGTCACCAGCTTGGAAGGCTGGGGCTCTACCGTTGAGCTACGCCCGCGAGCCAGGCCAGCCTAGCGAACGACCTGTGCTAGCGCCCGGCTGCGTCGTCCGCGCCGCGAAGGCGAGCGGCCATGGCCTTGAGCAAGCCGAGGGCGAGGTCCGAATCGCTCTTCACGAGCTTGAGGAATGCGGTGCGGCCGATGGCCATGGTGAGCACCGCCGATTCGGTCACGACGGTTGCCGTTCGCGGCCCGCCATCGAGCAGGGCGAGCTCTCCGAAAAAGTCCCCCGCCTTGAGCTTCGTCTTACGGCCCCTTGGCAGGCCGATCGTCGCCTCCCCGTCGAGGATGACGTAGAAGGTCTGCCCGCGCTCACCCTTACGGACGATCGCGGATCCCCGGCCGAATCGCCGCGGCCGGGCGAGATTGGCGATCCGTTTGACATGCCGCTTGGGCAGCGTCGCGAAGAGCGGGATGCCGCGGAGGACGTCAACCCACTCGTCGCCGAGCGGGGCCCCTTTCTCGGACGCGACCTTCGGTCCGAGTAGGAGTGTCTCGACTCCGATCTTGCGCACGCGGCGACTATCTCACCTCGGTGCGCCTGAGACCAGCCGGCAGCGCGTTAGCCTGAGACAGTGCTCCTGGCGCAGACGCGCTCAGCCACGAGCTGGTATCCGGCCTGGGAGGAGGTCGCTGCGCTCCTCCTGCTCGCGGGCGCGTATTTCGCCGTCGCCCCCCGCTACGGCGCCGGCCGCCGGCACATGGCCTGCTTCGCGGGCGGGATCCTGCTCGCGCTCGCTGCGGTCGCCACGCCGGTCGCCACGGTCTCCGTCCACTACCTCGTCTCCGCGCATCTCCTCCAGAACGTCGTTCTCGCCGAATGGACGCCGCTTCTGCTCGTGCTCGGCGTGCCGCAAAGCCTCGGCGCCGTGATCGCAAGGCACGGCGTGGTTCGAGCACTCACGCAACCCTTCGTTGCGCTCCCGATCTGGCTGGCGACCTACGCGCTCTGGCACGTCCCGCTCTTCTACGAGGCGGCGCTCCACCACCGCGTCGTCCTCGATGTCGAGCACGCGTGCTACCTCGTGGCGGGCTTGCTCCTCTGGTGGCCCGTGTTCCAGGACGAGCCCTGGCGCCTCCCCTCGGGGGCGAAGGCGGCGTACCTTTTCGCCGCCTTCATCCTCGCGAGCCCGCTGGGTCTGATCCTCGCGCTCCTCCCCACGCCGCTCTACGACACCTACGTCCAGGCGCCACGGCTCTGGGGCCTCGCTCCGCTCGAGGACCAGCAGCTCGGTGGGACACTCATGGCGGTGAGCGAGGCGATCGTCTTCTTCGGCCTCCTCGCCTACTTCTTCGTGCGCTTCATGGCCGAAGAGGACGCGGGTTACAGTCACGGAGATGCTTGACGCGCGCGTCGCGAGGCTGGCCGACGAGCTGATCCCGGCGGGCGACGGCCTGCCCTCCGCGGGCGAGGCCGACGCGCAGGGGAAGTGGCTCGCCCGCGCGCTCGAGGCGCGACCCGACCTCGTGGCGGCCTTCGAGCGCGCGCTCGCGGCAGAGAGCGCGCAGGAGCTCGAAGCGACCGACCCCGAGGCGTTCGCCGCCCTCACGACGGTGGTCGCCGGCGCGTACACGATGAACGTCAAGGTGCGGAAGCGGATCGGCTATCCCGGCCAGAAGCCGACGCCCCCCTTCCCGGACGAGGCCGACTACTACATCGAGGGGCTCCTGCCCGACCTGCCTCCCGCTTCCGAGCCGGTGCCGTACGCGTCGCCGCGGCCGGCTGCGGCGCCCGACGCGGTGAACGTGCTCGTGATCGGCGCAGGCGCCTCGGGCGCGGTCGTCTCCAAGGACATGGCCGAGGCCGGCTTCAGCGTCGTCTGCCTGGAGCAGGGCGGCTGGCTGAACGCCTCCGACTACCCGGGCGACAGGCAGGAGTTCGAGCTCCTCGTCGAGTATTCGTGGAGCCCGGACCCGAATGTGCGCGAGCGCCCCGAGGACTATCCGTGCGAGGTCTCGGGCTCCGACATCGTCCCGGTGATGTTCAACGCCGTCGGCGGGAGCACGATCCACTTCGGCGCGCAGTGGGCTCGAATGCGCCCCAGCGACTTCAAGGTGCGCTCGACCGAGGGAGTCGGCGACGACTGGCCGGTGACCTACGAGGAGATGCTGCCCTTCTACGAGCAGCTCGACCGGGAGATGAACATCTCGGGCACCCCCGGCGACCCCGCCTATCCGCCTGGCGCCGGGCCTCCCCTCCCGGGCCTGCCGATCGGGAAGATCGGGCGCAAGGCAGCGGAAGGCATGAACGAGCTCGGCTGGCACTGGTGGCCGGCTGCGCACGCCATCCCCTCGCAGGCGACCGCGACGCAACAGCCCTGCGCGCGCCGCGGCGTCTGCATGTTCGGCTGTCCCGAGGGCGCGAAGGGCTCCACCGACCTGACGATCTGGCCGCGGGCGATCGCGGCCGGCGCGAAGCTCGTCACCGGCGCGCGCGTCCGCGAGATCACGACGAACGGGAACGGTCTCGCAACCGGGGCCGTTTGGATCGACCGCGACGGAGTCGAGCACAGGCAGGACGCTGACATCGTCGTCCTCGGCGCGAACGGCATCGGCACGCCGCGCCTGCTGCTCGCCTCCGGTTTGAGCAACTCGTCGGGAATGGTCGGCAAGCGGCTCATGCTCCATCCCTACATGAGCGTCTTGGGCCTCTACGACGAGGAGCTCGACAGCTGGCTCGGCCCCTGGGGCACCCCGCTCCTCTCGCTCCAGTTCGCCGATACGGATGAGTCACGCGGCTTCGCGCGTGGCGCCCAGTGGGACGTGATGCCCATCGGCGGGCCTTTGATGGCGCTGGCCCGTTACGCGAACCTCCCCTTCGCGGAGCGCTGGGGCCCGGCCGTCCACGATCTCCTCGGGAAGACCGTTGGCCGGGCCTTCGACTGGGGCATCGGGATCGAAGACCTCCCGTCGGAGGAGAACTCCGTCACCCTCGACTTGGAGCTGACGGACTCCGACGGCGTCCCCGCGCCGAAGATCGCCTACCGCATCGACGAGGACGCGCGCCGCAACCTCGCGTGGCAGCTCGCGCGCGCGAGGGAGGCCCACGAAGCCTCGGGCGCGGTCGAGACGGTGGTGACCGACTGGTCGCACTGGGGCTGGCACCTCCTCGGCACGTGCCGGATGGGCGACGACCCCGCGACCTCGGTGGTCGACCGCTTCGGACGCTCCCACGACGTGCCGAACCTCTTCGTCGTCGACGGGAGCGTCTTCGTCACCTCGGGCCCGCAGCCACCGACGGCGACGATCGCCGCAAACGCGGCCCGTTGCGCCGCGCACATGATCGCGACCGCCGGCCTTCAGGCGGTGCCGGCGTGAAGCGCTGCGCGTGGGTGCCGGAGGGCGACCCCCTCTACGTCGTCTACCACGACGAGGAATGGGGTGTCCCGTCGAGCGACGAGCGCCACCTTTTCGAGATGCTCGTCCTCGAGGGTGCGCAGGCGGGGCTCTCGTGGTCGACCATCCTGCACAAGCGGGAGGGCTACCGCAGCGCGTTCGCAGGGTTCGACGCGGCGAAGGTGGCGCGCTTCGGCGCCCGAGACGTCGAGCGGCTCATGGGCGACACGGACATCGTCCGGAACCGCCTGAAGATCGAATCGGCCATCGCGAACGCCAAGGCCGCGCTCGAGGTGGGAAGCCTTTCGGACCTCATGTGGAGCTTCGTGGACGGCGAGCCGAAGGTCGGCGGGTGGAAGGCCGTCTCCGAGATCCCGGCAGAGACCGACGATTCCAAGGCGATGAGCAAGGAGCTCAAGCGCCGCGGCTTCCGCTTCGTCGGCCCGACGGTCTGCTACGCCTTCATGCAGGGGTGCGGCCTCGTCGACGACCACACCACGGACTGCTTCCGTCACACGAGGAACACTTCCTAGCATCCCTCTGGGGCGACGGCGGGGCGAAGCCGGGCTTCGTCCGGCGAAAGCCCGCCGGCCAGAGGGGCTAGGCGTCCCGGCCCGGGAACTTCTCGGCTGCGCGCCTGACCTGATCGACGTCGAGGGTCATCTCGAGCAGACCGA
>DATAOL010000005.1:0-7560 GCA_036265755.1 Gaiellaceae bacterium
GCGGGTGCGATTCGGGCGGTCGGGTTCCGCTACGCCGGCCGTGTCCGCATCGCGCAGGCCGCAGCGGCCATGCCGGCGTAGTAGCCGCTTACGAGCGCCGGCACGAGGCCTCTGAAGCGCCCGACGACGTCGCCCGCGCACCACACCCGGTGGCCGGGGACGCGGAGGGATCCTCCGACGAGTGGGTAAGACCCCACGCCCTCGACGGCCGGGAATAGGCACGTCGTCGCCGGGTGGCACAGCGAGGGCGACCACGTCAAGAGGTCGGCCACGGCCGCCGCAAGGCTCGCGTGGAACGCGTCTCCGACGACCTCGCGGATGCTGCCGGGGACGAACGTCTCCCGCGGGTGCCACGGTCGCTCCTCGGCGCGTGGCCACACGCCCTTCCCGCCGAGAAACGTCTCCAGCGGCTCGTAGATCGCTCTCGCGGCCCGCAAGTCCGCCGACAGTGCGCTCCATACCAGGCCTCCGGATGCGAACGCGGGACCCGCGTAACGCGCGAGCAAGCCGAAGTTCGAGAACTCCGTCGGGCGCCCGTCGGCCCTGCCGGAAAGGGCGTAGAGCCCGCCGGTCGGTATAGCCCAGATCTCGCCGCGCCGGCACGTGCAGAACGTCCTCGCCTCGATCCCGTTCGTGTGCCAGATCCGCTTGACGTCCGGGATCGTCAGCTCCCCCGCGAATCCGATCGAGCTCGGCGACTCGATCCGAACGCCGAGCTCGTATCGGAGCGGCGTCGTCGGCATCGAGCGCCCGAGGACGCTGGCGAGCGCTAACGGCCCGAAGCGCCCAGTCGCGAGGATGATCGCGGTGGCTTCGAGTCGACCCGACCGAGTCTCGAGGGCGTAGAAGCCTTCCCGGCGCTCGATGCTCGTCACCTGCTCCTCAGTGCAGATGCGCTCGGCGGTCGCCTCAAGCCGCTCGATCAATGCGAGCCGACGCTCGAGCGAGGCGTAGTGCGAGGGATAGCGCTTCAGCTCGGCATCGGGTCTCGCGCCATTGGAGACCCGCGCAGGAAGTGGCTCGGTCGCGATTCCCACCGCCTCCAGCTCGCGCAGGCAGCAGGTGTAGGCCGCCGCGAGCCGCCGCTCGTCGGAGAGCCGGTACAGATGCGTCCCCGACGGGTAGTAGCTGAACTTCCCGTCCGAGAACAGCCCTGCGCCGCCCACGCCCTCCGCGAGATCGTCTGCGGCGTCGTGGCGCCGCGAACTCCGCGGCTTTCCCTGCTCGAGGACCGCATGAGGAACGCCGCGCTTCGCGAGCGCGCACGCCGCTGCGAGGCCGGCCGGCCCGGCACCGACGACCGCGACGAGCTGCCCTCGGGCGCAGCTCACGGGCGGAGCTCAAGTCGCCTGACGTCCGCAGGCCCGCGGGCGAGGAGACGACTGGCGATTTCGCCCGCGACCGCGTCGGCGAGCTCGCCGACAGAAACGTCCGCCGCCGCTCTCACGACGGACCAGCCCGAAGAAGTCGCGAAGCGGAGCAGATGGCTGCGCACGCGGCTCTGGTACGAGCAGAACGCCTCGCGCGGCGGTCCCTCGAAGCCGTCCCAGCGGCCGAGCTCCGACGGCTTCCCGCTCGGTCTCCGGTCCCATGCCACTTCCGGCGGGAGATCGAGGAGGATCACGAGGTCGGGTTCGAGGACGTTCGCGAAGAGCGACCGAACCCACGGCTCGGAGAGCCCGCCGCGTATGACCGCCTTCACAACCGAGCGGTGGTACCAGCCGTCGACGATCGCGACGGACCCATTTTGAGGCCGCCGGAGCCGCGAGCGTTCGAGAGACTCGTACCACGCAGCGATCAGAAACAGGTAGTGGCGCACATTTCCCAGGGGCTGGTCCGGCTCCCCCTCGCCCGCCCAGACGAGGTCGCGTAGCGTGCTCAGTCGGTCGCGCAGCCTCCGGTCGTCGAAGAGATCGAGGTCGGTTCGACCCCAGCTCTCGATGCGCTCTCCGCCCGGAAGAAGCCGGCCCGAGAGCTCCTCCACGACAGTGGTCTTCCCTGCCCCGTCGATTCCCTCGAGGACGACGATCACGGCCCGGACCGCCAGAGGAAGTCCCCCGGGACACGACGACCGACGAGAAACGGCACGAAGTCGCCCCCGCCGACCCGACCGCGCGCTGGCTGCGCCCACTCGTCGAGCAGCGCCGCCGGCAGCACGCGCCGGCCGGAGAGCCGTTCGGCCGCTGAGAGCGCGTAGAAGGCGGCATCCTCCAGCCTCCACGCACGCACGAGACTGCGAAGGAGTGGCCAGTCGACGGGAAGCTCGAGCAGCGCCGCCAAGTCCGCGAGCTGCGCGAACCCGTGGCGCGGCCGGTCGAAGCTCTCGAAGTACAGCTTGAAGGAGGAGAAGAGGAGGTTCCACTCGAGCCGGAGGCGGGGGAGGCCTTCGGCCTGGTCCAGGTGGTCGAGCGGCGTCGCGCGCGCGAACCAGAAGTGGAGCGCCCAGTGGACGTCCACGCACGAGTGCAGAGTGGGCGCTCCATCGACCCACTCGAAGGCGAATGGTGGCCGCTGGACGTACGGGCGCTCGAGAAGCCAAGTCGGAGCGTTCTCGAGCCTGAAATTCCTCACGAATTGGGCCAGCTCGTGGTGACGTGCCTCGACCTCGGCGATCTCTTGCGGCGTCGCCGGGCGATAGTTCTGGTAGTCGGCGGCGCACGACGCCTGCGTGAAGCCGAGCTCGCGCAGGACGGCACGAGCGACGTCGACGTTGGCGCGATCGACAAGGATGTCGATGTCGCCCGAGAGGCGCACCCACGGCGGGCTGTACAGGAGCTGTCGGTATGCGAAGCCCTTCAGGAACGCATGCCTGACCGAAGCTGCGGTCATCGCCGCCGAGATCCTCTCCGCGTCGCGCTGTTGGAGCGAATGCTGGATGCGTGCGTGCCGGCAGTCGGCTTCGAGGGCTCCCGCAACCTTTTCCGGGAGCTCGGCGACGAGGCCGAGCCCAGCCAGTCGGTGGCCGAAGAGCGGGCGGATCGCGTGCGACTCGGCCTCGCGCGCGACGGCGTACCAGTCCACGTCGTGCGGCAGCAAAGGGAGCTCGCCGTCCCGCCGAGCGTCGGGCCGTGCGGCGAGCAGGCGCGACAGGAGCGGTTGGGGCAGCTCGTGCAGCCCTTCGATCTGCCGGCCACGGTCGCGTGTCCGCGCGATCCCGTCCGCGTGATGGGCGATCGTCATCGTGGTGCGCCTGTGCCTAGCCGCTCCGCCAGCGCCGCGAGCCGCGGGATCGCCTGCAACAGCCGGTCGTCGACGAGCTCCCAGAAGACGCCGCTCGGTCGGGCCCGCGCATGCCGGAGCTCGACCTCCCGCCACGGGGTCGCGACGAGGTCGACTGGGACGTCTTGGCGCGCCGTCGGGACGACCCCAGCCGGAAGGACCTGGATGGGGTCGACCGTGGTCGCGACCGCGCACCGGGACGTGACTCCCGCCTGCGCTGCGAGCGCAAAGCCGATGTCCGAGTAGCCGGATCCCTTGCCGACGCGTGCGCCGTCGACCCCGACGGCGACGCTTCCGACGACGAAGAGATCGGTCTGTTCCATCGCCTCGGGCGCGACAAGTCGCCCACGACGGACCGCAGTCCCGAGCGCGGCGGCGCGGGCGCGGTCCGCGTATGCCAGCCTCGTGGGGTCGAGCTCGACGAACGGCTCTTGCATCGCGAGGCGCGGAGTCGCCATGTAGAGGAGCTTGCCGTCCTCGAGAGCCCGCTGGCGAACGGGCTCCTGCGCAAGATCCGGGTTTGCGACGACGACGCGAGCGCTCCGCCAGGCGCGCGTACGGGCGAGCGCGGCGGCAGCGGCGGACGCTCCCGCGAAGGTCGGGATGCTGCCCCAGCTCCCGAGCCGTGCCCAGACCCACCGGCGGATCCCTTCTCGCGCCGCAAGCGGCTCGCGGAAGGAGCGCTCGCCGCCCAGGCGTGCGGAGATCGCTGCGGCAAGCAGGTCGGCGGCGGTCTCGAGATCCGCCATGGGCTCGACTCGGCGGTGAGCGGGGCGGGGCTACGTCTAGGGCTCGGTCTCCTCGAGGCCGCCGATGTCCACGGGCTCGGTCGTCAGCGCGTCCAGGGCCGAGGCGGCCTTCCGCCCGACCTCCGAGCTCACCCGGCCGACGAACGCCGGCGAGGCGACGAGGGTCGGCGTCACGAGGCGTCGAGCGATCGCACTCGCGAATACGTCGACGGCAATCGCGGGCGAGGCGCTGAGGTTCTGGGCTGCGCTCGCCAGCTTCGCCGAGACCGCGCTAGCGAGCACATCCGGGTCGAGCGCCGAGGCGTGGACTCGGACTGGCGAGGCGCGTCGTGCTGAGGCGACCCGGCGGGCCACCGAGCTCGCGAGGACGGACGCGCGGACGGCTCCAGGCGAGGCGAGCCGGGCAGAAGCCAGCCCGGCAGAGGCGAGCCGCGCCGACGCGAGCCGTCGGGCGACGGCACTGGCAAGAAGCGAGGCCTCTAAGCGACCCGGAGACCCCCACGCGCGCGCGGGCGAGGCGAATGCCGGCGAGCCGAGCCGCCGCGCGACCGCACTCGCCAGGAGCGACGCCTCGAAACGACCCGGCGAGGCCCAGGCACGCGTCGGTGACGCGAGCATCGGTGAGCCGAGGCGTCGCGCGACGGCGCTCGCGATGAGCGAAGCCTCGACGCCGGAGGACGCGAATCGGGGTGAGCCCAGCCTCCGAGCGACGGCGCTCGCAATCGCCGACGCATGGACGGCCGATGGAGAGCCCGCGCGTCGAGCGCCGCGCGACGCGAGCCGCCGCGCGACGGCGCTCGCAATCGCTTCCGGAGAGGCCAGGGCGGTGGGGGAATAGGACATTCCATCCTCCTTCCGGACGCAAATGTGCAGAAAGAGCGGCTGCCCGGTTGTCGCTAAGGGCGTCCGAGACAACCGTTCGATCTCCGTGAAGCTACAAAGGGTCTCACGGCGCCCCTGCTGTGTCAACGGACTAGGAGGTGACGCTCAGCGATCGCTCCGCGCGGTTGCGTCTGTACTCGTCGCCGAGCCTCTCCTCGAGCGTGCGCTCCAGCTCGCCGGTCTCCGCCAGCTCCTCGACGATGTCGGCGCCGCCGACGAGCTCGCCCTTGATGAAGACCTGCGGGATCGTCGGCCAGCCCGAGAGCGCCGAGAGCTCCTGGCGGATCCGCGGGTCGGGAAGGACGTCGACGGCCGTGACCGGTGCGCCCGCCTCGCGCAGCGCGCGCAAAGCGCGGTCGGAGTTGCCGCACATGACGAACTGCGGCGTGCCCTTCATGAAGAGCGCCACCGGCTCGTTCTCGATCACGTCCTTGATCTTCTGCTGCAGATCGCTCATCGCGTCCCCCTCGTCTTGATGCGAAGCTCGTGGATCGTCCCGTCGCGGAGCGGCTCGGCGAGCGCGTCGTTGACGAGCCGGTGTTGGTCGATCAGCGGGAGCCCGTCGAAGCGCGGGCTCGTGACGACCACCTGGAAGTGGTCGCCGCCCCCCGTGCGGTCCTCGACGCGCACCTCGTCGGCGTCGGGAAACGCGTCGCGGAGGAGCGTGTCGAGCCGCTGGACGGACACGCGGCTCATGCTAGCCGCGGCGCATAGGCTTCAGGCGTGCCGGAGCTCGGGCTCTTCCCGCTCGGCGTCGTGCTGCTCCCGACGGAGCGCGTCCCGCTGCACATCTTCGAGCCGCGCTACAAGGAGCTGATCGGCGAGTGCATCGAGTCCGGGACCGAGTTCGGGCTAGTGCTCGCCGACGACGACGGCCTCCGGCCGGTCGGCACGCGCGCTGCGGTCACGGACGTGCTCCATCGCTTCCCGGACGGGCGGATGAACGTGGTCGTCGAGGGCGGCGAGCGCTTCCGTCTCGTGCGAATGACCTCGGGCCGCTCGTTCCACACGGCCGAGGTCGAACCGCTCGACGACGAGGAGATCGAGGCCGACGCCGACGTGCGTGTCCTCGCGCTCGAGCGCTACTCGAGCCTGGCCGCGGCGACCGGCGCCGAGCCCGAGGACCTCGACGCGGACTCGAGCGCGCTGTCGTTCGAGATCGCGGCGCGCGTCGACTTCGGGCCGGAGCTCAAGCAGCAGCTGCTCGAGACGCGTTCCGAGCCGGAGCGGCTCGACGCCCTCGCCGGCCTGCTCGAGGAGGCCGCGCAGGCCGTCCGCGCCGACCGCGAGCGTGCCGAGCAGGCCTCGACGAACGGCAAGGTCAAGCCCCTTTACTAGCCTTATGCAGGCGGTTTGCCATAACGGCGCTGGGCCGTTCGGCCTATTGACCCGTCCGAGCATTCCGTGCTAGCAGTCATCGCGTGCGGCATTCGCCCGGGAGCGGAACCGGGCGTGTAGCGGCTGCAGTCGTGGCCGAAGGGTTGGCGGCCTGACCCTGGTTCACCACGGAGGGAGAGCACACATGCGGCACCATCCGCTTCACCTCGGAAGAGGCTGGCGGCTTGCGCTCGTCGCGATCGCTGCGGTCACGTTCTCGATCGTCTTCGCCGCCGCGTCGAGGGGGAACCTGACCGGCAGCACGTTCGAGAGCACCGACGGAAACCTCGTCAAGAGCACCGGCACCGACTGGTGCAACGCCGTGAACGGGAGCGGCGTCTGCACTTCGACTGCGCCGCACCTCGTCACCGGCCAGGACAAGGCGCCCGGCAACGGGGACGACTCGTTCGCCAACGGCACGAAGCAGGACGACGCCGTGCCGAGCATCGGCAACGGAGGCATTCCGAACAAGGGCGACCTCGACCGGTTCTACGTCGCGAACGAGTTCGTCGGCGGCAAGAACTTCGTCTACCTCGGGTTCGAGCTCCTGCCCGTGCCGAACGCCTCGGCGTCGGTGCACACCGGCTTCGAGTTCAACCAGAACTCGTGCGACCCGGTCACCCACGCCGGCTGTAGCGCGAACAACGTAACCCCGGCGCGCAAGGCGGGCGACATCCTCGTCGTCTACGACCTCGAGGGCGGCGGCAACCCGTCGCTGTCGTTCCGGCGCTGGGTCCTCTCGGGGTCCTGCGAGATCTCGCAGGACACCGCGCCGTGCTGGGGCCCGAAGCAGAGCCTGAGCAGCTCCGTCGCGGACGGGAGCCTCGACAACGGCGCCTCCGGCACGACCGACCCAATCAACCCGAGCGCTCCGCGGACGATCGGGCAGTTCCGCTTCGGCGAGGCAGCGATCAACCTCACCGACTCGAACATCCTGAGCGGCTGCGCCGCGCTCGGCAGCGTCTACGTCGTGAGCCGCTCGTCCGGCGACTCGGGCACGGCGACGATGAAGGACTTCATCGCCCCGCAGAACGTGAACATCAACAACTGCGGCACCATCATCGCCAAGAAGGTCACCGACCCGAGCCCCGACCCGACGAACACGAGCTTCTCGTTCACGGCGGGCGGAGGGCTGACTCCGACGAGCTTCAGCCTGAAGAACGGCGACTCGAAGACGTTCTCGGGCGTCAACCCGGGGAACGGCTACACGCTCGCCGAGACGACGCCGACGGGCTGGGATCTGAACAGCGCGACCTGTGACGACGGCAGCCCGGTGACGAACATCGACGTCAGCGCGGGCGAGACCGTCACCTGCACGTTCACCAACAAGGCT
>DATAOL010000006.1:0-39333 GCA_036265755.1 Gaiellaceae bacterium
CGCGGCCTTCTTCGGGACGGCGGAGGCGGTCCGCGCCCTCGTCGGGGCCGGTGCAGACCTCGAGACTCCGTCGACCAACCAGGAGTTCGCTCCGGACGCGCGGCCGCTGCACAGCGCGGTCGCTGCGGGGAAGAGCGACACGGCCGAGGCGCTCCTCGAAGCCGGCGCCGACCCGAACGCGCGCCAGCACGCAGGCTTCACGCCCCTGATGGAAGCGGAGCAGCGCGGAGACCTCGATCTCGCCGAGCTGCTCATCCGCCACGGCGCCGTCGCTGGCGGCGGCGCCTAGGATCCTCTCAGCCCTTGCGGAGCTCCGCGAGGACGACCGGGTCGACTCGGTCGACGCCGCGCACTCGTTCCTCGAGATTCTCAGTTCCGGCCCACGTGAGGAACGCCCGCTCGAGGTCCTCGTGCCCGTAGCCGAGCGCGTCGAGGCGCTCGCGTAGCTCGAGCGCGAGCTGCTCTTCGACGTCCAGCCATTCCTCGTCGGGGGTCTCCCCGAAGAGGAGACCGTGCAGCTCGAAGATGCGGCGGAGCTCTTCGATCGGGGCGGCGTGGTCGTCGACCCGGAGATCGGCGACGCGGTCGTCCGTGCCCATGTATCCCCCGTCCTTGCGGACGACGAGGAGCGCGGCTGATTGCTGTCCCCGCCGGTCTCCTCCCGCGGCCTGCGCGGCCGCGAGCGCCTCGAGCAGACGCTCGGCGAGGGGCCGACCGGCCGTCTGCTCGAAGGTGCGGCCGAGGGCGGTGACCGTCGCCTCGGAGACGAGGATGTTGCCCTGCGCCGCGTAGCCGTCACCCGTGATTCCACCCGCCCATTCGAGACAGCTCGAGCCGGTGTAGGTGGCCGCGTTGCCCTGCGCGTCGACGACTCCGAGCTGACGGTCGCCGCGCCCCTCGTCGGCGTCCGTCAGGCGCTCCACGACCTCCTCGGCCGAGAGCCCCTGTCGTAGAAGGGCGAGGCCGTCGGGTCCGTAGCGCATGTTGGCGAGAGCCTGGGTCGCAATGGCGCCGGCCTGCGGCTCCGCGGCGGGAACGCCCGCTCCGACCGCCAGGAACTTCGACTGCACCGCCACGCCCCATTCCGCCGCAGCCAGGTCGCAGGCGACGATGGAATAGGTCGACGGCCTACCCATAGGTGAGGCGCCGGAAATCCAGGTCTCGAAGCTCGCGCTTCGAAGCCGGGACGATCACGCTCGCGACCTCGGGGCGCCTGAGTGCCGCCTGCACCGCCTCGGCGTCCTCTGCGCGGACGACGACGGGAGTCCCCTGCGCGTGCGCTTCTTCGAGCCGCGCCGTGTCCGCGACGCCGTCGAGGACGAGCGCGTCCTCGAGCGGCAGCTCGTCCTCTCCCTCGACGACGATCTCGGGGACGCGGCGCCCGGTGGCGCCGAACCAGCGTTCTCTCACAGCTCCGCCGAATCTCCCGGCGCGATCGCGACGATCTCACAGTTCGTCGTCAGCGCCTCGCGGCAAGCCTCGGGAGTCCCGGTCAGGAGCGGAAACGTCCCGTAGTGGCACGGAACGCAGCGCCCGACGCCGAGAAGCTCGAGCGCGACGGCCGCTTCCTTCGGGCCCATCGTGTAGTGGTCGCCGATCGGCAGCACGGCGAGGTCGGGTTCGTAGATCCGGCCGATCAGCTGCATGTCGCCGAAGACGCAGGTGTCGCCCGCGAAGTAGATCTTCTTCCCGTCCTCGAGTTCGACGATCAGGCCCGCGGGCTCGCCCAGGTACTCCAGGTCATTGGAGCTCGAGGAGTGGAACGCGTGTGTCAGCGTGATCTTCAGGCCTTTCTTCTCGATCGTGCCGCCCTTGTTTCCGCCCTCGGTCGCCTCGTCCGGCAAGCCCTGCCCCGTGAGCCAGTCGCGGAGCTCGATCATCGCGACGACCGGGCACCCGAATCGCTTCGCGAGGTCGACGGTCTGGCCAACGTGATCCGAGTGGCCGTGCGTCAGCAGGATCAGGTCGACGCGCTCAGGCTCTTTCTCCTCGTCCGGGCACTTGGGGTTCTCCAGCCAGGGGTCGATGTAGACGCGCTTGCCCCCTGGCGTGTCCAACCGGAACGTCGCATGCCCGAGCCAGGTCAGGGTGCCGTTGGCCATGTCTCTCCTTCGGTCGTTGGGTCGAGCGTAACGAAGGAGTGTCTGCCGCGAGCGCGAAGCTGAGAAATATGTGGGAGTCGCGCACAGGCGCGTCGGCGATGGCCGTGGAGCTGGCCGCCGGCCTCATCATCCTCACCGCGATCTCCGATGCCTTCGGGCTCGCTTCGGTGTCCTTCTATCTTCTCGTCGCCGGCGTTCCGGTGACTGCCGCGGCGGGTCTCGTCTGCTTCGCACAGGTCGTGGATGCGGTGAACGACGGGCGCATGGATGCGCTCGGCCGCCTCCAGGCGACCCTCTCGGCGTTGCTCGTCGGCGGCATCGTGATCGGTGCGGCCATCCGCGGGCCGTCCATCTCGGCCGGGTCGATCCCGCCCGAAGCGAGCGGCGTGCTTGCCTTCTGCTTCGTCCTGCTCATCGTGCAGGCTCTCATCGCGCTCGTTCCGGTCAGGCATCCAGGGCGCGAAGGACGAACGCCCGTACAGCCTCACTCTTCCCTTTCACGTTGAGCGGCTCGAGCTCCTCGACCTGAGGCGACCTCAGGCCGGCGCACGTCGACTCTGAGACGACTACCTCGCCCGCCCTGGCCTGGCCTTCGAGCCTGGACGCGAGGTTGACCGTGTCGCCGGTCGCCGTGTAGCCGCGCCGCCCCGGCGCATCGATGACGCCGAGAACGGCTTCGCCGGAGTTGATCCCGGCGCGGAAGCGCGGCCACTCGGGATGCGCCTCGCCGACCTTCGTCATCTCCAGCTGGAAGTCGAGACCCGTGCGGCTCGCCCGCGACTCGTGGTCGGACCCACGGAAAACGACCATGAGCGCGTCTCCGATCGTGTTGTAGAGCTCGCCGCCGTGTGCCTGCAGGACGGCCGCCGCTGCGGGGAAGTAGGTGTCGAGCATCGCCTTGATCTCCGGTTCGGGCGTTCGCTCCGAGAAGGCCGTGTAGCCCTGGAGGTCCGCGAAGAGGACGCTCACCTCCTCCAGATGGCCACGGGTCTGCTCCTCGTAGATGTCGCTGAAGATCTCCGCCGACGAGCCCTCGAGGCGCCACTCTCGCCGGGCGGCGAGCGCGACCAAGCCGAAAGCGACGAGCATCAGCAGGTGCCACTCCCACCACGTCGTCCGCCAGTTGCGCGCGAAGGCGACCGCGAACATCGCCTCGGAGAGAAGCACGAGCGCGATGAGGATTGCGAAGGGCAGGGGTCGCCGCCGCGCGCGGTAGAGCTGCGCGTAGCGCCAGATGCCGAAGCCGTAAGCGATGAGGCCCACGATCGCAAGCGCGGCCAGCGGGCCCCGGGCGTCCTCCGGTGTGACCGGGTCGTCGAGCGGCGGCAGCGTCGTGAGGGAGACAACCGCCCAGGCCGTCATGTGCAGGGCGAGAAGAATGTAGAGGACGGCGCGGTAGCGGATCAGGAGCGCGGAGGTCTCCGGATGGAAGCGCACGGCGGAGGCGGCGGCGAGAAGGCCGGCCTCGATGAGGCCGATTGCCGATGCGATCTGGAAGCCTGCGTTCTTCCCAGCGAGGAGCACGCCGGGAGTCGCGAGCGCGTGCAGGACGAGATAGCCGGAGGTGGCGAGGAACGCCATCCCGATCAGCAGGAGGCGTGCATCCGCTCGCCGAGCCGCGGCCTCGGCGAGAAGAAAGCCGAGGGCGCACGCGAGCGCACCGACGAGGACGACCAGCCAGAAGTGCGCGGGGTGGTTCTCCCATGTGAGGTCGAGGCCGGGACGGGCCAGCAGGAGGATGAGCCCGGCGAGCGGGAGGCTGACGACGGCCGCCCAGCCCGCCGCCCGCGTCAAAAGAGAGCCTCGAGGGCGCGGCGATACTCGTCGTCGCCGAAGTCGTTCAGGTGTGAGGGCGGGAGCGGGCGCTCGACGATCTCCTGGGCTGCGCGGACGTACGCGACCGGATAGATCACGCCCTCGGCGTTCATCTCGACTGTCACCGCAACCGAGCCACGCTCGCAATGGTCGAGGAAGTGGGCCAGGGGGACGATGCCGGTGGAGCCGTCCGGGTAGAAGGCGCGCGCGAGATAACCCTTCTGCGTCCAGATCTCGGGTCCCGACCGGAGCTCCCCGAGGAGGAACGGGACGACCTCGTCTCGAGCGAGCGTCTGATATTCGAGCTTCTGGCCCAACTGCTTCGCGATCTGCTGGGCGAGGAGGCGGGCGTTGTACCGGAACCCGCTCACCGTCCCGGAAGCGCTCCCGACGCCGTTCTTGCGCAGACCTGCGGCGCCCTGCATCGCGTTCCCCGCGAAGTAGACACCGGGGAGCGTCGTGCTTTCCCAGTACGGGGTGAGCGCCGGGATCCTCCCGTCGGCGACGGTCGCGAGCCCAAGCTCGGGAAGGTCCTGCAGCGGGGTGCGAAAGCCGGTCGCGGCGATTGCAACGTCGACCGCGAGCCGGATCTTCCCCGGCCGCGTCGTTCCCTGGGCTACGAGGTTGAAGCCGTCCGCGGTGCGCTCGATGTGCTCGACCGCGGCGTCGAGGGCGAAGGTGCCGCCGCCCCACGCGGCGTCCTCCAGCGGCTCGAAGTAGCGAACGCGAACGGTGGCAAGCGCGAGCACGCTCGTCTGTACAGGCCGGGGCGAGACGAGGAAGATCTGCCGCGCCCACGGCTCGAGCCCATCGGCGAGCTCGAAGCCCGAGTTCCGTTTGCCGATCACGAGCACACGCTTGCCCTGGAACTCGCGGGCCTCGCTCGTTTCCGCGTAGTGCGGCACGTCCTCGACACCCACGATGTGCGATTTCCACGGCTCGGTGACCCCGAGCGCGAAGACGACCGCGCGGCAGCTGTACTCGCCGTCCGAGGTGACGAGCACGTAGCCGTCCCCCTCGCGTCGGGTCGACTCCCAGCGGCATCCATATCGAAACTGCACAACGCCGCGTTCGGCGAAGGCGGCGAGACCGCGCTCCATCTCCGGGCGCGACGGGACCATGTGCGTCCGGTCCATCTCGCCCGCGACCGTGGCGCGAAGCTCGGGATCGTCGGCGATCAGGCTGTTGTGGTCGTACCACTCGTAGGCGCGGTCGGTGCGGTCGAACGGCGCGTCGGGCTTCGTCCAGGAGAGCAGCCGCTGGTAGATCGGCCACTTGCGGAACATGCCGCCCGGTGAGTCGTCCTGGGAGATCGCGGCGTGACGGATGCCGAGCCGGGAAAGCGCGTAGGAGGTCTGCAGCCCGCCCGGCCCGCTCCCGACGACGACTACCGGATACTCGCCGGGCGGGAAGGGCCGCTCTAGCTCCGCCACGCGAGGACTTCCTGCAACCGTCGCGCCTCCGTGACCAGCATCCGCAGCATCACCTGGGGATAGCTGAGGAGAAAGGCCTCGAGCCTCGGCCCGGGAATCTCGAGCACCCGCACGGGCGTGGCGGCGGTGACGTCAGCGGTGAGCGGCGCGTCGAGGAGGGTCGAGATCTCGCCGAAGAAATCCCCCGAGCGGAGGCGGTTCAGCTCCTCGTCGCCGAGCGTGACCGTGGCCTCGCCCTCGAGGATGACGTAGAAGCCCGAGCCGCTCATGCCGCGCCTGAGGATGCGCTCGCCGGCGCCGAAGCTTCGCTCGCTGTCCGGGTCTGCGATCGCCTGCAGCTGCGCCCCGTCCAGGTCGGCGAAAAGATTGAAACGCCTGAGAGTGTCGACCAGCTCTTCGCCGTTGGCCATTCTGGGCCGACTCTACAAGTCGAGCTCGCGCGCGGCGAAATAGATCGTCTCGGAGAACGTCGGGAACGGCTGGATCGTGTCCCGGAGGACGTGAACCGGGACCTCGGCCCTGACGGCCAGGGTGATCTGCCCGATCCATTCGCCCGCCTCGGGCCCGACGACGACGCCGCCGACGAGGACCCCGCCCTCGGGGTCGGCGAAGAGCTTCACGAACCCCGGCCGCTTCGGATCCTGGTAGGTCGATGAGCGCGAGACGTTCTCCACGCTCCACTTTCCGACAACGGCGTTCTCGCCGCTCGTGTCTCCGACGGCTGCCACCTGCGGGTCCGTGAAGACGGCGCTCGGGATGGCGCGGTAGTCGGCGACCAGCTCGCGGCCGGCGATGTTGGAGGCCGCCACGCGGGCCTGGTACTTGCCGAGGTGCGTGAAGAGCGCGACGCCGGTGACGTCTCCGGCCGCCCACACGTGCTCGCCGGCGGCGCACCGCTCGTCCACCTGAACGCCCTGCCGGCCGACCTCGACGTCGAGGCGCTCGAGACCGAAGCCCTCGACGTTGGGCTTTCGCCCGGTGGCGATCATCAGGTGCGACGATTCGAGCGACTCGCGCCCCTCGATCTCGAGCCGGTATCCCTTCCCCGGGCCGCCCTCGACCCTCTTGGCACGGGCGTCCAGGCAGAGCTCGATGCCTTCTTCCACGAAGAGCTCGCCGAGCAGGTCACCGGCATCGCGGTCGATTCGCGGGAGGATGTGGTCGCCGCTCTGCACGATCGTCACACGGGAGCCCAGACGCGCGTAGAACTGCGCGAGCTCGCAGCCCACCGCCCCGCCGCCGACCACGACGAGGCTTTCCGGCACCTCGCTGGCGCTCGTCCCTTCACGACTCGTCCACGGCTCGGTCTCCGCGAGTCCTTCGATCGGGGGCATCGTCGGCGTCGAGCCGGTGGAGATCATCAGCTCGTCGTAGGGCAGCTCGCGGCCGTCGACCTCGACGGTGCCGGGCTCTGAGACGACACCTCGGCCGTGCACCACTTCGGCGTCGAGGTCCTCGACCCATTTCACCTGGCTCGAGTCGTCTTTCTCCGCGTTCTGGTCGCGCCACCAGAAGATCTGCGCGGGGTCGACGGTCACCTCCACGCCGTGGGCCGAGCGAGCACGAGCCGCGATCTCCACCGGGCGCAACAGCGTCTTGGACGGGATGCAGGCCCAGTAGGAGCACTCGCCGCCCACGAGCTCATTCTCGACGAGCGTGATGTGGACGTCCTTGTCGAGCCGCCGGAGGCCTGCGATGAAGGCCTCGCCGCTCACGCCTCCGCCGAGCACCACGACGCGTCTCGCCATCAGTGCGGGAAGTGGAGAACGGCGACGGCGTCGCGCGCGATGTCGAGCAGCGGCTGCGCGGCGACGAAGCTCCCGATCGTGACCACGACGGACAGCAGGATCGAGGTGCCGAGCGCGAGGTCACGGGGCGGAGAGCCCCCGGCCGGTGCCACGGTGAGCCTCGCGGGCTGGAAGTACATCGCCCGAACGACGCCGAGGTAGTAGTAGATCGACACCACCGTCGCCACCGCCCCGACGATCGCGAGCCACGCCCAGCCGCGGTCCACCGCCGCGGAGAAGGCGTAGAACTTGCCGATGAAGAGGCCGGCCGGCGGGAGCCCGATGAACCCGAACATGAACAGCGTCATCGCAGCGCCCAGGCCCGGCCGCTCCCAGCCGAGGCCGTTCAGCTCCTCGAAGGAGACGGGACGAGCGAGCTCGCGTTCACGGGCCGCGACGACGGCGAACGACCCGACGCTCATCGCCGCGTAGGCGATCAGGTAGTACATGAGCGCCGTGCCGCCGAGCGAGGTTCCAACGGCGATCGGCATGAGCAGGAAGCCGGCGTGGGAGATGCTCGAGTAGGCCAACATCCGCTTGACGTCTGTCTGGACGAGCGCCGCGATATTTCCCCAGGCCAGCGAGACGCAGACGAGGACGGCGAGCGCGATCGTCCAGAGGTTCTCCTCCGTGGGGAAGGCGGTCACCAGCAGCCGCATCGTGAGGACGAGCGCTGCCACCTTCGTTGCGGCCGACATGAAGGCTGTCACCGGGGTCGGCGCTCCCTGGTAAACGTCCGGCGTCCACATGTGGAACGGTGCAGCCGACGCCTTGAACCCGAGCCCGACGATCAGCATCGCGAGGCCGGTGACCAGGAAGAGGCGGTCCGCGTTGCCCGAGGCGGCGGCGATGTCGGCGAAGCCGATCGCGCCCGTCGCGCCGTAGACGAACGCGCTGCCGAAGAGCAGGATCGCCGAGCCGAAGCTCCCGACGATCAGGTACTTGAGTCCGGCCTCGAGGGAAACGACCTCCTCGATGGCGATCGCGCAGAGCGCGTACAGTGAGATCGAGAACCATTCGAGCCCGAGGAACATGGTCATGAGGTTCGACGCGGCGACGAAGAAGCACATGCCGGCGGCCGCCGTGAGAAGAAGCGCGTAGTACTCCCCGATGCGGTCGCGGAGCACGTAGGCGTAGGAGACGCCGACGGTCAGAAGGCCCGCGCCGACGACGATGATCTGGCCCAGCTCGGCGAGCCGGTCGCGCTGGATCGCGTCGGCGACCACGCCCGTGCCGGTCTGGTCGAGGTGGAAGAGGATGACCGCGGCCGCGCCGGCGCCGATGAAGCAGCCGCCGGCGACGAACGCGGAGAAGTGGCGCTGCCAGCGGAAGGGCAGGAAGAGCGTGATGAGGAGGCAGAGCGTCGCGCCGCCGAGGAGGACAAGCTCCGGCGAGAGCGCGGCCCAGTCGATGGCCGGCGTCTCGAACTTCGTCACGGCGCTGCCTCGAAGTTGGAGGTCACGGTCCCCGCCGGCCGTCCTCCGAAGGAATGATCGGTCACACCGGCCGGCCAGAAGGAGAGGGTGAGCAGGATCGCGACGAGCGGGACGATCACGCTGAGCTCTGCCGGGCGCAGATCGAGCGCCGCATCAGTCACCGAGGGGCCCGGGTCACGGTGCAGAACCGCCGAGATCAGGCGCAGCATGTACATGGCCGCCAGCACGATTGCGACGGCACCGACCACGGCCCAGCCCCACCCGCGCGTGAAGATCCCGTTCAGGATCAGGAATTCGCCCGCGAAGGCGCTCGACCCGGGCACCGCCAGGGCGATCACCCCTGTCGTGATGAGGACCGTGGCGAGTGCCGGGCGCCCGCGTGCCATCCCTCCCAGCAGGCCGAGATCGCCGGTCGCAGCGCGCCGCTCGACCGCGCCGGCAAGGAGGAAGAGCGCGGCGGAAACGAGGCCGTGTGTCACCATCTGCAGCAGGGCTCCCGACAGCCCCGAGTCGTTGACGGCGAAGAGCCCGATCACGATCAGGTTCATCTGCGCGAGGCTCGAGTACGCGATCACGCCGCGGACGTCCGGCGCGCGGAACGCGAGCAGGGAGCCGTAGACGAGCCCGATGGAGGCGAGCACGAGGATCGGCGTGCGCCAGTCCGCGACCACCGCGGGGAAGAACGGCAGCGCAATTCGCAGGAAGCCGAACGTCGCCGCCTTCGAGATGACACCGGAAAGGAGCGCCGCAACCTCCGGCGGCGATTCCCTGTACGCGTCGGGCAGCCAGCCATGGAACGGCCAGAGCGGCGCCTTGACCGCAAAGGCCGCGGCGAAGCCGAGGAAGATCCAGACGCTTCCGTTCTGGCCGATCTGCGCCATGTCGAAGGTCCCGACGGAGAGCCCGAGAGCGATCACGGAGACGAGCATGAGCAGCGAGCCCGCGAGGGTGTAGATGACGAACTTGATCGTCGCGCCGATCCGCCCGGGGCCGCCCCAGACCCCGATCAGCACGTAGAGCGGGATCATCATCGCTTCCCAGAAGACATAGAAGAGGAGAAGGTCCTGGGCGCAGAAGACGCCCACGGTCGCTCCTTCGAGGAAGAGGAGCAGTCCGAGGTAGGTGCCGGAGCGCTCCCTCCCCGTCCAGAACCCGTACGCGATCGCGGCGGTCGACACCACCACGGTCAGCCCTACGAGCCAGAGCGAGAAGTCGAAGAGGCCGACCCGGTAGGACACGCCGAGGTCGGAGACCCAGGTATGCGTGGCGTCGTCCTGGAGCCCGCCGAGCCCGAAGTCGAAGTTGGCCGCCGTCCCCACCCAGAGCGCAAGCTCGGCGAGGGCGACGAGAAGCGCCGAACCTCCGGCCGCGCGCTGCGTCGGCCAGGGCGTGACCCAGACCCAGAGGGCGCCGGCGATGGGCAGGAAGATGAGGATCGTGGTCAGCATCAGGTGACGAGGACGAAGACGATTGCGAGGACGGCGACCCCGGCCGCGAGTGCCAGGGCGTACTCGCGGACGAAGCCGGTCTGAACGGAGGAGAGGCGCCGCGAAGCGAACCGCACTCCGCCAGCGAGCTCACCCAGCGAGCTGAGAAAGACGGGCTGTTCGACGTAACGTCCGAGCGCGACCGCCTTCCGCGAGGCGGGCTCGTAGAACGCGAGGTCGTATGCCTCGTCGAAGTAGAACTTGTGCTCCAGCGTGCGGGACGCCCACGGCCAGCGCCGGCGGGTGCGTTCGGGCATCTCGCTCGGGCGCCCGTACCAGCGCCGGGCGAGCCAGATGCCCGCGAGCGAGAGAACGAGCGACGCGACGATCGAGAACGTCAAGGTGACGCCGGTCGCTTCCTCGATGGATGGCGCCACGGGCTCGAGCCAGTCGTCCACGAGCTGCCAGCCCCACGGAACCTGCAGCCAGCCTCCGATGACGGAGAGCACCGCGAGGATCGCCACCGGCCAGGCCATCGCGAGCCCTCCCTCGAAGCGCCTCAGGTGCAGGTGCTCGCGGGCGAACGGGGTCGGATCGCCCCAGAAGACGATGAAGAGCAGCCGGAAGGTATAGAGCGCCGTCAAGAACGCCCCGATCGCTCCCGCGGTCCAGAGGATCCAGCCAAGCGTCCCTGCGTTCGCAGCCGCACCGAGAATGGAGTCCTTGGAGAAGAACCCCGCGAAGGGCGGGATCGCTGCGAGCGCGAGGGCGCCGATGACGAAGACGCGATAGGTGAACGGCAGCCTCCGCCCGAGCCCGCCCATGCGGCGGATGTCCTGCTCGTCGGACAGCGCGTGGATGACGATGCCGGCCGCCATGAAGAGGAGAGCCTTGAAGAAGGCGTGCGTCATCAGGTGGAAGAGACCTGGTCCGTACGCGCCCAGCCCGACGGCGACGAACATGTAGCCGATCTGGCTCATCGTCGAGTAGGCGATGACGCGTTTGATGTCCGTCTGCACGAGCGCGATGAGGCCGGCGAGGAGGATCGTGACGCCGCCGAGGATCCCGGCCAGGTCGCGAATTGCCGGCGCGAGCTCGAAGAGGACGTTCGTGCGGGCGATCAGATAGACGCCTGCCGTGACCATCGTGGCGGCGTGGATGAGCGCGGAGACGGGCGTCGGGCCTTCCATCGCGTCGGGAAGCCAGGTGTGCAGCGGCACCTGGGCAGACTTGGCGACCGCGCCGCCGAGGAGGCCGAGGGCGATGAGGACGGCGACCGCGCTTCCCTTCTCGACGACGTTCGGCTGGAGCACCGCGCGGAAGTCGACCGACCCGGTGCGCTGGATGAGCAGGAACAGGGCCAGCGCGAAGGTCGCATCGCCGAACGCGTTCATGATGAAGGCCTTCTTGCCCGCGGCGACGGCGGTCTCGCGGAAGTGCCAGAAGTTGATCAGCAGGTAGGACGACAGGCCGACCATCCCCCAGCCCGCGAGCAGGAGCAGCAGGTTGCCGGCCTGCACGAGCAGGAGCATCGAGAAGACGAAGAGCGCTTTGTAGGCGTGGTAGCGGCGCTCCTCGGCGTCTCCGTCCATGTACCCGATCGCGTAGGCGAGGATGAGGAAGCCGACCCCGGAGACGACGAGCATCATGAAGACGGAGAGGGGGTCGACGAGGATCTGGGCGTCGACCTTGAAGTTGCCCGCGGAGAGCCAAGTCCAGAGCGTCGAGTAGTGCGAGCGCTCCTCGGGGCTCTCGCCCAGGAGCCCGAAGAAGGCGATCGCCGAGCAGACGAAAGAGACGAGGACGGAGCCTGCGGCGAGCAGGCCCGCGAGGGAGCGCGTGATCGCTGTCCCCGCGAGCGCGATGACGATCACCGCGACGGCCGGGGAAAAGAGGGCGATCCAGGCGGCCGTCGTCATCCGCGGAGGGTGGTGAGCTTGTCCACGTCGAGCTCGAGATGCCTGCGCGAGATGGCCACGATCAGGCCGAGGCCGAGCACGGCCTCGGCAGCTGCGACGACCATCACGGTCAGGGCGAAGATCTGGCCGCTGCCCGTTCCCGTCTGGCGAGCGAAGGCGATCAGCGCGAGGTTCCCAGCGTTCAGCATGATCTCGAGCGCGAGGAGGACGATCAGTGGGCTGCGGCGTATGAGCACGCCGAACGCCCCGGTCGTGAAGAGGATCACCGACAGGATCAGGTAGGCGGCGACGCCGGGCCCGGGCATCAGCTGCGGCTCTCCGGGTGGACGGCGCTTCCCAGGATGACCCCTCCAACGGCTGCGACGAGGAGGACGATCGAGGTCACCTCGAAGGCGAGGAGGTGGTCGCTGAGAAAGAGCTTCCCGATCTGGGCCGGCGAGCCGAACCCGTCCTGGATCTGCGCGGCCGTCGAGAGCTGGTCGTCTGCTTTCATCGCGATGACGACGACGATCTCGACCGCGATGGCGCCCGCCGCCAGGATCGCGGCGAGCGACTGCATGCTTGGCCTCCCGGCCCAGGGAGCGTCCGCGCGCCCGCCGAGGTAGGCGATGACGAAGAGGAACATGACGACGACCGCACCCGCGTAGACGAGCACCTGCGCCGCAGCGACGAACTCTGCAGCGAGGAGCAGGTAGAGGACGGCGAGCGAGGCGAGGTTCCCGATCAGCGCGAGCGCGCTGTAGAAGGGGTTCGAGAACAGCACCACCGCGATCCCGGAACTCAGAAGCGAGAGCGCGGCGAGGACCCACACCACCCACACGATGAAGTTCGTCACGACTCCGACCTCCACACGGGAACCGGCGTGTCGTACAGGTCGCGGTCGGCGACGGGCATGCGCTTCACCGGGGGGGCGAGCAGCATGTCCTTCGTGTAGATGAGGTCGTCGCGGGAGTACTCGGAGAGCTCGTACTCGGACTCGAGCGTGATCGCGTCGAAGGGGCACGCGAGCTCGCAGTAGCCGCAGAAGATGCAGCGCGAGAGGTTGATCTCGTAGATCCGCGCGTACCGCTCCCCCGGGGAGACCCGGTTGTCGGCCGTGTTCTCGTCCGCGACGACCCGGATGCAGTCCGCCGGGCACGCCGCGGCGCAAAGCGAGCAGCCGACGCACTTCTCGAGGCCGTTCTCGTGCCGCCAGAGGCGATGCCGTCCGCGGAAGCGCGGATAGACCGGGCGTTTGTACTCCGGGTACTGCTGCGTGATCGGCTTCTTGAACATCTGCCGAAACGTCACGGCGAAGCCCTTGAGGCTGTCGTACGGCTGCGGGCTCACAGCAGTGCCACCAGGACCGCGGTCACGAGGGCGTTGAGGGTCGCGACCGGCAGGAGCACCTTCCAGCCGAAGCGCATGAGCTGGTCGTAGCGCAGGCGGGGGAGGGTCGCGCGCATCCAGATGAACACGAAGAGGAAGGCCCCGAGCTTGATCAGGAACCAGAGCGGACCGGGGAGCCAGGGCCCGCCCCACCCGCCGAAGAAGAGCGTCACGGCGAGTCCCGAGAGGGTGATCATGTTGATGTACTCGGCGGTCGAGTAGAGGCCGAAGCGCATGCCGCTGTACTCCGTGTGGTAGCCCGCGACGAGCTCCTGTTCGGCTTCGGGAAGGTCGAACGGCGGCCGGTTCGTCTCTGCGATCCCCGCGATGAAGAAGCAGACCAGGCCGACGAACTGCGGACCCGCGAACCAGATCGTCGCCTGCTGCTTCTCGGCGATGTCGACGAGGGAGAGCGACTGGCCCATGATCACGACGCCCAGCACCGACAGCGCGAGCGAGACCTCGTACGAGACGAGTTGCGCGGCGGTGCGCATCGACCCCAGCAGCGAGTACTTGGACTCGCTGGCCCAACCGCCGACGAGGAACGCGTAGATCCCGATCGCGCCGAGCGCGAAGATGAGCAGCAGAGCGATCGAGACGTTGGCGACCCACCCTGTGATGTCGTAGTCGCCCACGTGCCAGACGCCGCCGAATGGGATGACGCTGAACGCGGCGAGGGCGGTGAAGCCGGCCACGGCCGGCGCCGCGATGTAGAGCAAGTCGATCGCGCTCGCCGGGAAGAAGCTCTCCTTGCGCAGGAGCTTGACGAGGTCCGCGATCGGCTGCAGGAGACCGAACGGGCCGGCGCGGTTGGGCCCGTAGCGGAGCTGCATCCGGCCGAGAAGCTTCCGCTCGAGCCAGGTCGAGTAGGCGAAGGCGGCCATGACGAGGTTGATGACGAGCAGCGCCTTGATGACGTCGATCCACCAGGGCTGGTTGAGGTTCCCGTCCATCAGCCGCTCACCTCGACCCGGTCGTGCAGGCCTTCGGCGTGCTCGGACGGGATGCGGACGACACCTTCCCGCAGGCGCCGGTTCACGCGAGCGCGGAGCGCCTTGCTCGTTCCATTCGACCTGACCGTCACGTCGTCGCCCGCAGAGATCCCCCGCGCGGTCGCGTCCTCGTACGAGAGCTCGATCTCCGCAACCGGCCGCTGGAACTGGAGCTGCGGCACGCGCTCGACCGCGGCGCCGCTGAAGAGCGCGCGGTAGCGGACGAGCGAAAGGCCCTTTCCGGCGCCGTTCGGCGCCGTGGCGGTGGGCGCCTCGGCCTCGCCTTCTGCTCCGGTGGGCTTCGGCAGCGCGGCGTGGTCGTCGGGGAGCATCCCCGGCCATGGATCCACTTGGATGCCGAAGCGGCCGGCCAGCTGGGCGAAGAACGTGAGCTCGTGGTCCGCCGGAGGCGCGACGGTGCGCCGCTGGCGCTGTGGCCTGCCCTCGAGGTTGACCGTCGTTCCGTCGCGCTCGAGATAGCTCGTACCGGGCACGACCAGGTGGGCCCAGAGGGTCGCCTCCGACTCGAACATCGCCGTTGTGAGGACGAATCGCGCTCTCTCGGCGATCTCGCGGACTCGGGGGTCGGCAGCTGCCTCGTCCCCCGAGACGATCAGCGCGCCGACGTCTCCGTCGGGAACCGAGCCCGGGTCGCCCCAGGCTTCGGCAACGCCGCGCCCGTTCGCGGTGCGCGGCACGAAATACACGGACGCCTTGCCGCCGAGGCCCTCGGCCAGGGCCGCCGCGTGCGCGCCGCCGGTCTCGTCGTCCTCCGACCAGACGATCGCGACCCGGTCGGCTCCTTCGAGCGACCGCTTTGCCTCGCGGAGCTCCGCGGCAGGGCTCTCCGCGCGGAGCTGGGCCGCAGCCCAGGCGGCGCTTCCGGGCTCGAGTGGGACGCTTCCCGCCGGATTCAGCGTGATCACCTCGGCGCCGCCCCGCCTTGCCGCGCGGAGCCAGATGTCGAGCACGGGCGCGCGCTCAACGACCGGCTCGTCGCCGAAGACCAGGCAGACGCCCGCGTCGCGGATCGCAGAGATCGGGGCCCGGTAGCGGTCGAGAGCCGCGTGGAACGTGTCCGGGAGCAGGGCCGACCCTCCGCCGAGGCCTTCGCGAACGAGGCGCGCGATGGCCGTCGCCTGTTCGACGGTCTCGCCGCCGGAGAAGGCGACGACCACGGGGCCGCCCGCCTCCCTGAGGCCCTTCTCGGCCTCGTCGATCGCGTCCTCCGAGGAGATCGGTTCGAAGCCGCGCCGCCGCACGCGCCGGCGCGCCTGCGTGATGCGGTCCTCGGCGCGAAGGTGCGCGTAGGCAAAGCGCCCCTTGTCGCACAACCATCCCTCGTCCACGTCTCCGTGGTTCCGGGACAGGATCCGCGCGATCTTCCCCTCGCGCGTCGTCGCCCACGTGTTGCAGCCGACGGGGCACAGCCCGCAAACGGTCGGGACGTTCTGGATCTCCCAGGGGCGGGCGCGGAAGCGGTACGTCGTCGAGGTGAGCGCACCGACGGGGCAGAGCTCGAGCACGTTTCCGGAGAAATGAGCGCGATAGGGCTCGTCCTCGAATGTGGCGATGACCGAGCCCGCGCCGCGATTGATCGCGACGAGCTGTCCGTCCTCGGCGACGGTCTCCGAGAAGCGGGTGCAGCGGTAGCAGAGGATGCAGCGTTCGCGGTCGAGTGCGATCAGCGGGGAAACCGGAATCGGCTTGTCGAATGTGCGCTTGGGAAAGCGCATCCGAGTCGTGCCGGGACCCCAGCGGAAGGTCAGATCCTGTAGCGGGCATTCGCCGCCTTTGTCGCAGTCGGGGCAGTCGAGCGGGTGGTTCAGGAGGATGAACTCGAGGACGGCGTTCTGGCCTTCGGCCGCCTTCGCGCTTCTCTGCGCGGTCGAGAGGACGAGCCCCTCCTGGGCGGTCATGGTGCACGCGGCCTGGAGCTTGGGCATGCCCTCGACCTCGCAGAGGCACATTCGGCAGGCGCCGACGGGAGCGCCGAGCCGCGGCTCGTAGCAGAAGACCGGGATCTCGATCCCCGCATCGAGCGCGGTCTCGATCATCCCCTGGCCCTTCGGGACCTGGATCTCTCGGCCGTCGATGGTGACCGTGACGAGCTCTGCGGCGCTCATCGGCGCACTTCCTTCGCGAAGCGCGCGCTACGGGTGCGTGGGAGAGCGGTACGCTCAAAGCGGGTGGTGGTCTGGGGTGGCCCCGCTGGACGTGGCGAGAAAGGACGCATCACGCGGGCACCTCGATCTCGGCGCGGATGCGGGCGTGGTGCTGGTCGACCGGCGCCATTACGTGGTCGAGCGTCGACTCCCCGTCGAACGGGCAGCCGGCCTCGTCGATGTGCCGCTGGAACTCCGCGCGGAACCTCGCCACGTAGCTCGCCACCGGCATCGCCGCCGCGTCGCCGAGTGGGCACAGGCAGTTGCCGAGAATCCGGTCGCACACGTTGAGCAGCAGGTCGAGCTCGCCCCGCGACGCCTCGCCGTCCTCGATCTTCCGGAGGATCGAGACCATCCAGCGGGTGCCTTCCCGGCACGGCGTGCACTTGCCGCACGACTCGTGCATGTAGAACTGGGCCACGCGCAGGCCGAGCTGCACCATGCAGCAGCGGTCGTCCATGACGATGACCGCCCCTGACCCGAGCATCGTCCCTCGCTCTGCCATCGCGTCGAAGTCGAGCGCTGTATCCACCTCGTCGGCAGTCAGCACCGGGACCGACGATCCGCCCGGGATGATCGCTTTCAGCTCGCGGCCGTCCGGGATCCCTCCCCCGATGTCGTAGACCAGCTCGCGCAGGCTCGTCCCGAGCTCGACCTCGTAGTTGCCGCCGTTGACCACGTTGCCGGAGAGCGAGAAGACACGAGTCCCCCTCGAGTTCTCGACGCCGAGCTTCGCGTACTTCTTGCCGCCCAGCTCGATGATCTTCGGCACTGTGGCGAGCGTCTCGACATTGTTGATCAGCGTCGGCGAGGCGTAGACGCCCGAGATGGCCGGAAATGGCGGCTTCGAGCGCGGCTGGCCCCGCTTCCCCTCGAGGGACTCGAGGAGTGCGGTCTCCTCCCCGCAGATATAGGCGCCGGCTCCGCGGTGGACGACGATCGTCAGGTCCCAGCCGGAGCCGAGCACGTTGGGCCCGACGAGCCCGGCTCGCCGCCCCTCTTCGAGCGCGTCGCGCAGGATCTCGAACTCGGTCAGGTATTCGCCGCGGATGTAGATGAAGGCCGTGTTGGCGCCGATCACGTGCGAGGCGATGACGACGCCTTCGATGAACATGTGGGGCAGCCGCGCGAGGATCTCGCGGTCCTTGAACGTGCCTGGCTCCGATTCGTCCGCGTTCGAGACGAGGTAGATGGGCTTGGCGCTCTCGTCCGGTTTCGGCAGGAAGCTCGCCTTGCGGCCCATCGGGAAGCCGGCCCCGCCCCGGCCGCGCACGTCCGCAGCGAGGAGCTCGTCGAGCACCGCGGCGGGCTCCATCTTCAGCACCTTCTTGAGCGACTCGTAGCCGCCGACCTTCTCGTACTCCGAGAGCTTCGTAAGGTCGCGGCCCTCGGCGTCACGGAAGAGGAGCTTCGTCTTCGCCTTCTTACTCAGCGGCACTTCGCAGCTCCTCCACGATTCCGGGGACGTCCTCCGCGGTCACCGGCTCGCGGTAGCGGTGGTCGACCGAGACGACGGTCCCCCATCCGCAGCCGCCGGCGCATTCGATCGTGCGGAGAGTGAAGTCGCCGTCCTCGCTCGTCTCGCCCGCCTCGATCCCGAGCTCGGCCTGGAAGGCCTCCAGCACCTGCTGGGCGCCGACGAGCGCACACGAAACGTTGGTGCAGACCTCGATCATGTGCCGCCCGACCGGCTCCAGGTGAAACATGTCGTAGAAGCTCGCGACGGCCTTGCAGTAGGCGGGCGTGAGATCGAGCGCCTCTGCGACCTCGCGGAAGGCATCCGGTGGGAGCCAGCCGTAGCGCTCCTGGGCGAGCCGGAGAGCGGGCATGACCGCCGAGCGCTTCTGCGGATACCGGGCGGCAATGGTCTGGATCTCGTCGTAGAGCGCGCTCGACATCAGCGGTCGCAGTCCCCCATGACCGTGTCGAGCGAGCCCAGGATCGCGATCAGGTCGGCGACGAGGGAGCCCGCGACGGTGGTCGCCGTCGCCTCGAGGGCGACGAACGACGGCGCGCGGAACTTGACGCGCCAGGGCTTCGAGCCGCCGTCCGAGACGACATAGCACCCGAGCTCCCCGCGGGCGGACTCGACGGGCACGTAGACCTCGCCCGCGGGCACGCGGTAACCCTCGGTCACGAGCTTGAAGTGGTGGATGAGGCTTTCCATCGACGTGTGCAGCTCGTGTCGCGGCGGCAGAACGATCTTCCGGTCGTCCACGGTCCACGGCCCCTCGGGCATGCCGTCGAGGCACTGCTGGACGATGCGCGTCGACTGGCGCATCTCGTCCATGCGCACTTTGTAGCGGTCGTAGACGTCGCCGTTGAAGTAGACCGGGACGTCGAAGTCGACCTGGTCGTAGACGAGGTACGGCTGAGCTTTGCGCAGGTCCCAGTCGACGCCCGAGGCCCGGAGCACCGGCCCCGACTGGCCGAGGGCGATGGCATCCTCGGCGGAGAGGAGGCCGATGCCCTTCGTCCGCTCGAGCCAGATCGCCTGCCGGTCGAGCAGCGCCTCGTACTCGTCGACACGCGAGGGGAACATGTCCGCGAACTTGCGGCACTCGGTGAAGAAGCCGGGTGGGATGTCCTCGGCGAGCCCGCCTGCCTGGAAGTAGCGCGTGTGCATGCGAACGCCGGTGACGAGCTCGAAGAGATCGAGCACGGCGTCGCGCTCGCGGAAGCAGTACCAGAGGAGCGAGATCGCCCCGAGCTCGAGCGCGCCGGTGCCGAGCCAGATCAGGTGCGAGTGGATGCGCGAGAGCTCGCAGAGCAGCGTGCGCATCCAGGTCGCCTTGGGCGGTGGCTCGACGGCGAGGAGCTTCTCGATCGCGAGGACGAAGGCGAGCTCGTTGATCTGGAAGGAGAGGTAGTCGATCCGCTCCGGGTAGGTGATCGCCTTCCACCAGGTCTTCTGCTCCATGTTCTTTTCGAAGCCTGTATGGAGGTAGCCGATCACGGCCTCGACGCCCTCCACGCGCTCGCCGTTCAGCTCGACGACGAGGCGAAGGACGCCGTGGGTGGACGGGTGGTTCGGCCCGAAGTTGACCTCGAGGATGTCGCCCTCTTCCCGGAGGGCGGGATCGACCTGCAGCACGCTCGGGATCGGGCTCGGGATGCGCGTGCCCGTGTAGATCGGCGCCTGCCTGCGCTCGGCAATCGCCATTACTCGGCTCCCGAGAACCGCACCGGCTCGCCCCCGATCGGATAGTCCTTGCGGAGGGGGTACCCCTCCCAGTCCTCGTCCATGAGGATCCGCTTCAGGTTGGGGTGGCCCTCGAAAACGATGCCCATGAGGTCGTAGGCCTCGCGCTCGTGCCAGTCGGCGGTGGGCCAGACGGAGACGACGCTCGGCAGGGCCTCGCCGTCGTCGCACCAGACCTGCAGGCGCACCCGCCGCGCCTCACGTGCGCCCGAGACCACCGCGAGGAGCTGGTACGAGACCGAGAAGCGCTTCGCCTTCGGCTCCGGCTTCCTGGCGAGCCCCCAGGATCCCGGCTGGTTGATGTCCCGCCCGTCGCGATCACCCCAGTACCCGGCGACGGTGCGCTCGTTCCAGCCGAGGTAGTCGGTCGCCGCGATGTCGGAAAGGAAGTTGAAGCCCCGTTCGTCGCGGAGGAACCGGGCCGCCTCGAGGAGACTCCCCACGTCGATGACGACTGTCGTCTCGTCCCTCTCGTCGGTCGCGGAAGCGAACCCAGGAACGTCGCTCCAGCTCACGAGGCGACCCCGCGGATCTCGTACGCGGGAGGCACGCCGGCGAGGATCTTCTCCTGAAGGCGGACGATGCCCTCGAGCAGCGCCTCGGGCCGCGGCGGGCATCCGGGCACGTGCACGTCGACCGGCACGACCTTGTCGACGCCCTGCAGGACGGCGTAGTTGGCGAACATGCCGCCGGAGCTCGCGCAGGCGCCCATCGCGATCACCCACTTCGGCTCGAGCATCTGGTCGTAGATCTGCCGGAGCGGGCCGGCCATCTTGTGCGACACGCGGCCGGAGACGATCATCAGGTCGGCCTGGCGCGGCGAGGAGCGGAAGACCTCGGCGCCGAAGCGGGCGACGTCGTAGCGCGATCCGACGATCGCGATCATCTCCATCGCGCAGCAGGCGAGGCCGAACGTATCCGGCCAGATGGAATGCCCTTGCGCCCAGGCGACCGCCTTCTCGACCGTGGTCAGGCCCAGCTTCGACTCGAGGTCGCCGAGCTCGCGCTCGAAGACGCCCGGGCCTTTCTTGCGCATGAGCGTGCGCTCCGTGTGCAGCCCGTAGTCGGCGAGCCGCTTCTTCCGCTCTACGTCCGCCATTCGAGCGCCCCCTTCTTCCAGACGTAGACGTAGGCGACCGCGAGGATCGCGATGAAGAAGCCGAACTCGGCGAGCGCGAAGGTGCCGAGCGCGTCGAGCCAGAGGGCGACCGGATAGAGAAAGACGATCTCGATGTCGAAGACGATGAAGAGCATCGCCGTGAGGTAGAAGCTGATCGTGAAGCGCTGCTGCTTCGGCGGTCCGAGCGACACGCCCGACTCGAACGGGATCACCTGCGCGCGCGCGCGCGGGCCCCGTGGGCGGGTGGCGAGCATGAAGGAGAACAGGATCAGCGAGGCCGGGATCGCCAGGGCGAAGAAGCCGTAGACGAGGAAGGGAAACCAGTCGTCCAGGACTGCCAGCGGCACGCCCGCATACTAACCGCCTTGGGGCGCGCTGAGCCTTGTCACGAATTGCGCGTTCTTGCCAGCGTTTTGGCCCGCTTTCGTGTCACAAGCTCGGGGGCTGTTTGACCGCGGAACACGTTGGTACACTGAGATCGATGGTCACTGTCACCGAGTCTGCGGCATCGAAGATCCGCTCCCTCATGGCCGAGGAGCCCGAGGGTGAGGTCTCCGTTCTCCGGATCGCGATCCAGGGCGGCGGGTGCTCGGGCTTCCAGTACGCGCTCGGGTTCGACCGTGGCCCCCAGGACGGGGACAACGAGATCGAGATGAACGGCGTGCGCGTGGTCATCGACCCCTTCAGCGCCCCGTATCTCGCGGGCGCGGAGATCGACTACGTCGATGCGCTGATGGGCGCCGGCTTTGCGATCAACAACCCGAACGTGCAGGCGGCGTGCGGCTGCGGTTCCTCCTTCCAGGCCAAGGAAGGGGTCGCCGAGGACGAGCCGGTCTCCACGCATGCCGGCGGCGGTTGCGGCTCCGGCTGCTCGCACTAGCGTTTCCTGAAGGCGGGTAGCATCGAGGCAGGCGTGAGCGAAGGCGTCTGCGACATCACCGTCATCGGCGCGGGCCCGGTGGGCCTCGCTGCCGCGTACTACGCGGGACACCGGGACGCGAGCGTCCGCATCGTCGAGAGCCTCGGTCAGCTCGGGGGCCAGGTGGCCGCCGTCTACCCGGAAAAGCATGTCTACGACGTCGCCGGACACCCCAAGATCAAGGGTCAGGATCTCGTCGACCTCTGCGTGGAGCAGGGCCTCCAGTTCGGCGCCGATGTCCACCTCGACGAGGAGGTCGCCGACCTCACGCGCCTGAACGAGAACGGCGAGGAGCTCCTCTCGCTGACGACCAAGTCAGGGCAGCAGTTCCTGTCGCGGGCACTCATCGTCACCGCCGGCCACGGGGCGTTCGAGCCCAGGAAGCTCGAGCTCCAGGGCATCGACGACTGGGAAGGCCGCGGGCTCCACTACTTCGTCAAGCGGAAGGACGTCTTCAAGGGCAAGCACTGCGTCATCGTCGGAGGTGGCGACTCAGCGCTCGACTGGACGCTCGGACTTCAGGACACGGCCGACCTGCCGATCACGCTCGTCCACCGCCGCGATCGCTTTCGCGCCCTCGAAACGTCTGTGAACGAGGCGCGCAGGCTCGAGGAGCAGGGCAGTGTCCGCATCTGCGCCCCGGCGGAGGTGCGCCAGATCCACGGCGACGGCTCCATCAAGGCCGTCACACTGGAGGACACGGGGAGCGGCGAGACCATGGAGCTCGACTGCGATGCCCTGATCCTCCTGCTCGGCTTCCACTCGCACCTCGGCTCGATCGCCGAATGGGGGCTCGAGCTACACGGGAAGCGGCAGATCCTCGTCGATCCGATGACGATGGACACGTCCATCCCCGGCGTCTATGCGGCGGGTGACGTGGCCGGTTACGAGGGCAAGATCACCCTGATCACGATCGGCTTCGGCGAGGCCGCCATCGCGGCGAACAACGCCATCGCCCGCATCCGCGGCGAAAAAGTCCAGCCGAAGTACTCGACCGACTAGAGGATTCCCCGTTAGGGGGAGCGCCCGCCCTTCACGGCCGCCGAAGAATGTTCCATGAGCGAGAAGCACGCGATCGAGTGCCTCCATTGCGGCACGTTCCGAACCATTCAGCGCGAGCGCACGCAACGCCTCGACGCCGGCGAGTGTGCCAGGTGCGGCTACCTGGGTTGGGCCCTGGTCGCCGACCTCTCCGAGCCGGTGCGCAAGAACCTGCGCGAGCGCTCGCCGGAGCTGCGCTTCCGGCGGCTGCGCGCGGTCTAGACTCCAGGGCGTGGCCACCACGCCGAAGGAGCTCTGGGGCACGGAAACCCGCAAGGCGGTCGAGAATTTCCCGGTCTCCGGGGAGCCCATCCCGGCTTCGGTCGCGCGCTGGCTCGGGAGGATCAAGGCCGCGGCCGCGCGCGTGAACGCAGAGCTCGGACTGCTCGACAGGGAGAAGGCAGAGCGGATCGCGTCCGCCGGTGACCGGATCGCCGCGGGCGAGTTCGACGACCAGTTTCCGATCGACGTCTTCCAGACAGGATCCGGGACGTCCTCGAACATGAACGCCAACGAAGTGATCGCCTCCCTGGCGGGTGACGACGTGCACGCCAACGACGACGTGAACATGGGCCAGTCGTCGAACGACGTCTTCCCCTCGGCGGTGCACCTCGCTGCGCTCGACGAGCTCGTGAACGGCCTTCTTCCCGCGCTCGGCGGCCTGGCCGGCTCTCTAGAGGCAAAGGCGAAGGAGTTCGATGACGTCGTCAAGTCGGGCCGGACGCACCTCATGGACGCCGTGCCCGTCACGCTGGGGCAGGAATTTTCCGGCTATGCCGCGCAGGTGCGGCAGGGCCGGGCACGCATCGAGGCGAGCCTCGAGCGCGTCGGTCAGATTCCGCTCGGCGGAACTGCTACCGGCACCGGGTTGAACACCCACCCGGAGTTCGCCTCGCGCGTGCGCGCGCTTCTCTCCGAGGACACGGGGCTGACGATCTCGGAACCTGCGGATCCCTTCGAGGCGCAGGCCGCTCGTGATGCCCTCGTCGAGGCCTCGGGCTCCCTGAAGACCGTCGCCGTGTCGCTGACGAAGATCGCGAACGACATCAGGCTCATGGGCTCGGGGCCTCGCGCCGGACTGGCGGAGATCGCGCTCCCCGAGCTCCAGAAAGGCAGCTCGATCATGCCGGGCAAGGTCAACCCGGTCATTCCCGAGGTGGTCACGCAGGTGTCCGCGCAGGTGATCGGGAACGACGCCGCGATCACCGTCGGCGGCTTGCAGGGCCATTTCGAGCTGAACGTCTTCGTCCCGCTCCTGGCGCGCAACCTCCTACAGTCGATCCGCCTGCTCACGAGCGCGGCCCGGCTCTTCGCGGAGAAGTGTGTGGACGGGATCGTCGCGAACCGCGAGACGTGCGAGCGCTACGCGGAGCTGACGCTCTCCGCTGCGACTGCACTCAATCCTTACATCGGCTACGACAAGACCGGCGAGATCGTGAAGGAAGCCGCGGCCTCGGGCCGCTCGCTCCGCGAGGTGGCGAGGGACGCGGGGGTCGAAGAGGACGTGCTGGACAAGGCGCTCGACTACCGCGCCATGACCAAGCCGCACGACTAGACATCACCGGCGTTTCGCCGGTTGGCTTTCCTCGCTAGACGATGTAGCTTGCCCCCAGCCTTCACAAGAGGCGGAGGGGGACAGGCGCTCGAACGGGGCCATCGGCGTGCGCGCTGTCCCGGTGAACAGGGACAGCTGTCAGTCGAACAAGGGGATGAGCATGAGTAACGACTCGAAGCGGCGGCTCGCGCGCGGCATCAAGACGCTCGCGATGCTCTTCGTCGCGTTGGCGGCCTCGATCGCCATCGTGGGCGCGGCCACAACGGCCTCGTCGCAGCGCGAGAGCTACATCGTCGTGATGACGGGCGATCCGGCAGTCGCCTACGACGGCGGTGTTGCCGGCATCCCGGCGACGAAGCCCGCGGATGGCAAGAGGTTCAACGCCAACAGCGCGGCCGCGAAAGCGTACAAAGCCCATCTGAGGAAGCAGCACAACGCTTCGCTCGCGGCCGTGGGGCTGCCTGCCGGGGCGAAGGTCAACGAGTACACCGTCTCTCTGAACGGTTACTCGGCGCTTCTGACCAAGAACGAGGTCGACGCGCTGCGGAGCCAGAAGAACGTCCTGCGCGTCATGAAGGACGAGATTCGCAAGCCGTTGACGGACTCGAGCGGACAGTTCCTCGGGCTGACCGGCCCGGGTGGCGCCTACGCGACCGGGTATGACGGCCGCGGAGTGGTCGTCGGGGTCATCGACTCCGGCATCTGGCCCGAGCATCCGAGCTTTGCCGACGACGGCAGCTATGCCGCGCCGCCGATCGGCCCGCTTCCGTGTGAGTTCGGCACCGACGTCTACGACGACCTGGGCGACGGTACGCACGAGGCCGTCAACCCGAACGACAAGCCGTTCACCTGTAACAACAAGCTGATCGGCGCCCGCGAGATGCTGGCCACCTACCGGGAGGTCATCGGAGCGGATCCGGACGAGTACGACTCCGCGCGCGACGACGAAGGACACGGCACGCATACCGCCTCGACCGCCGCAGGAAACGCCGGCGTTCAGGCGACCGTGCTGGGTATCCCGCGAGGCAAGATCACGGGCATCGCTCCGAGGGCGTATGTCGTCGCCTACAAGGCGCTCGGCAACCAGGGCGGGTTTACGTCCGACCTCGCAGCGGCGATCGACCAGGCCGTCGAAGACGGCGTCAACGTCATCAACTACTCGATCGGCGGAGGCGCGAGCCTCACGTCGGCCGACGACATCTCGTTCCTCTTCGCAGCGGACGCGGGTGTCTTCGTAGCCACCTCGGCCGGGAACGACGGGCCCGGTGCCGGAACCATTGGCGGCCCTGCGTCGGTGCCCTGGCTGACTTCGGTCGGTGCGAGCACTCAGAGCCGCTTCTTCCAGGGCACCGTCGCCCTCGGGAACGGCAAGACCTACACGGGTGCTTCGATCACCAACGGCGTCGGTCCCGCCCCGCTCGTGGACGCGGCGTCGCTGGGCAACGAGCTCTGCGACCCGACCGTCAAGTTCAAGGGCAGCGTCAAGGGCAAGATCGTCCTCTGCCTCCGCGGCGTCACCGCCCGTGTGGCGAAGAGCGAAGCCGTCTTCACCGGCGGCGGAGTCGGGATGATCATGTACGAGAGGACCGACCAGGGGAACCTGTTCTCGGACAGCCACTGGGTCCCGTCCGTCCATGTGGACCACACGCCGGGCGTCGCGATCAAGTCGTACATTGCCGCGACCAGCAAGCCGACGGCGACCCTGATCGGGAAGCAGGTCTCGACGTGGCCGCACGCCCCGACGATGACCGACTTCAGCTCCCGCGGGCCCGATCCGGTCGCGGAGGACATCATCAAGCCGGACGTCACCGCTCCCGGTATCCAGATCCTCGCCGGCAACTCGCCGACGCCGGATGTCGGAACGGTTCCGGGTGAGCTGTTCCAGGCGATCGCAGGCACGTCGATGTCCAGCCCGCACGTCGCGGGCCTGTTCGCACTTCTCAAGCAGGCGCACCCCGACTGGTCTGCTGCCGAGGCCAAGTCGGCGCTCATGACGAGTGCGAGCCAGGACGTCCTCGACAACGACCGGACGAGCAAGGCAGGGCCCTTCGACATGGGCGCCGGCCACGTTCGCCCCGGCAAGCCGGGCAGCCGCGGCTCGTCGTTCCAGCCGGGCCTCGTGTACGACGCCGGCTTCAACGACTACCTCGGCTTCCTCTGCGACGCCGACCGGTCGGTGTTCTCGAACCCCGACCGCACGTGCGGCAACCTCGCAGCAGCCGGAGTCCCGACGAAGGCGGTCGATCTCAATCTGCCCTCGATCGGCGACTCGCAGCTCGCCGGAACGGCGACCGTCACCCGCACGGTGACGAGCGTCGCGACGGAGAGCTCGACCCTGAAGTACTCCGCCAGCGTCTCGGCGCCGGCGGGCTATTCCGTGAGCGTGTCGCCGTCGACGTTCAGCGTGAAGCGTGGACAGTCGGTCACGTTCAAGGTCACGATCACGAACGTCTCGGCCCCCATCGGGGAGTGGCGGTTCGGCTCGCTCACGTGGCGGGATTCGGGCGGGAACTACTCCGTCTACAGCCCGGTCGCGGTCAAGGCGAGCAAGTTCAACGCCCCCGATGAGCTCAAGGGGAGCGGCGTCGACGGTTCACTGAGCTTCCCGGTGCAGTTCGGCTACACCGGGGCCTACTCGGCGGCCGCGCACGGGCTCGTCCCGGCGACGCTGACGAACGCGACCGTGCTCCAGGATCCCGACCAGACCTTCGCTCCGAGCGACGTGGGGGCGGGCGCGACTGCCCACACCTTCACGCTCTCGAACGTCGGGGTGTTCCGGATCGCGATCCCGCCCGAGGCGACCGAGGCGAACGCCGACCTCGACGTCTACGTCTACGGGCCCGCCGACACGCTCGTGGGCAGCAGCACGCTTGGCGGAACGGACGAGCAGGTCACGCTGCAGGATCCTGCGAACGGCACGTACACCGTGTACGTGCACGGCTGGCAGGCTCCGGGCGGGGACTCCAGCTACACGATGTACAGCTGGCAGATCTCGAACACGCCGGGCGGCAACATGAGCGTCGGCTCGGCTCCGACCTCGGCCTCGAACGGTGCCGTCGGAACGATCCAGGTCAACTGGGCCGGAGCGACGGCCGGGCAGTGGCATCTGGGCGCGGTCTCGCATCACGAGGGGTCGACCACCCTGGGCCGCACCCTCATCGAAGTGGACAACCGCTAGGCCCCAGCGGCGGATGGAAGTCGAGAAGGCCGCCTCCGGGCGGCCTTCTCTTTTGGCAGGAGAGTCGCCCGAGCCCTGGAACCATGGGAACGTGGCGACGCTCACGAAGCCTCTCCTCCTGGCTGCGGCCGCTTTCGCGGCGTTCGTCGTCCTGTACCCGGCCGCGCGCCAGCACCTGCCGTCCATCGACCTCATGAAGTCGAGGGGCGCTTCGACCGAGAGTGCGTCTCAGCTCTCGACAGCCGAGTTCGACGCCGTCGGCGCCGGCTTCTCTCCGGCGCGCCTGCGTTCCTTCGCCGGCGACCCCGCCCAGAAGACCGACGCATCCGTGGAAGGAGTCGACCTCGAATGCTGGTACTACGGCATCGCGGGCGCTCGCGGCGCCTTCCAGATCTGCTTCGAGAACGGGCGCTTCAGCACGAAGACGCGCTTCAGCCGCATCCCGCTCAGTAGCTGACGGCGCCCCGACCGGTCTCGGCGGCGTGCCGTTGCTCGTCGGCGCGATAGGACGAGCGGACGAGTGGCCCCGAGAAGACGGATCCGAAGCCGATCGCCTCGCCCTGCTCCCGGAACCAGCGGAACTCGTCGGGGTGCACCCAACGGTCGATCTCGGCGTGCTTCGAGGACGGCTGCAGGTACTGGCCGATCGTGACCACGTCCACGTCGTGCTCACGGAGGTCGCGCAACGTCTCGACGACCTCGTCGTTCGTTTCGCCGAGCCCGACGATGATCCCGGACTTCGTCAGCACCGGATAGTCGGCGACTTCCTTCGCGCGGGCGAGCAGCCAGAGCGCCTTCTCGTACGAAGCTTTCGCGCCGCGCATGCGCCTGTGCAGCCGGCACACGGTCTCGATGTTGTGGTTGAAGACTTCGGGCCGCGCCGAGAGAACGGTACGCAGGGCTTCCTCCTCGACGCCGAGGAAGTCCGGGGTGAGGACCTCGACCGAGGCCTCGGGCAGCTTGCTCTTCAGCGCGCGGATGGTCGCGGCGTAATGGCCTGCCCCGCGGTCGGGGACGTCATCACGGTCGACCGATGTGACGACGACGTGCTTGAGCCCCATCTGCGCGGCGGTCTGCGCGAGCCGCAGCGGCTCGAGCGGGTCGGGCGGATGCTCGGGCTTCCCGGAGTTGACGTAGCAGTACCGGCATGCGCGTGTGCAGGTGTCACCGAGGATCTGAAACGTCGCCGTCCCGCGTCCCCAGCATTCGGAGATGTTGGGGCAGCGCGCTTCCTCGCAAATGGTGTGCAGGCTTTGCCCGTGGATGAGCTCCCGGACCTCGAAGTAGCGGGAGTCCGCGCTCGGAGCGCGCACCTTCATCCATTCGGGACGACGCGGCCTCTGGGCGACGGGCAAGGACGTCTCCATCTCTGTAAGTCTATGGACGATGGTGCCCGAAGCTCCGCTCGAGGACACCGGCGACGGGCGCGTCCCGTTCGGTGAGGGCTGGTTCGTCCTGAACGCGAAGGACGCTCGCTGGCGCGACGACGGCCCGCTCGGCAAGCTCACGTTCTTCGAAGGCGACGTCCAATGGGACCAGCTCGGGTTCAACATCGGCGTCCTCGGGCCGGGAGAGCCCATGGCGATGTACCACTATGAGAACGACCAGGAGGACTTCCTTGTCCTCACGGGCGAGGCGCTCCTGATCGTCGAGGGAGAGGAGCGGCCACTCCGCGCGTGGGACCATGTCCACTGCCCGCCTGGGACAGATCACATCATCGTCGGAGCAGGGACCGGCCCGTGCGTCGTCGTCTCGACGGGCTCCCGGGAGAATGCCGACGGGGATTGGGGGGCTTACACGGTCGACGAGGCGGCGCTGACGCACCGCGCCGGTGTCGAGACCGCCACCCCGGATCCCCAGAAGGCGTACGCGCCCTTTCCCGAGAGGCGCTTCACCCGCTTCCAGCAGGGCTGGCTTCCGTGACCGGTGTTCCCGAAGCTCCCCTCGAGCGCGGCGAGCACGGGCTCCAGGCGACAGGGCCCGGCTGGTTCGTCGTCAATGCGCGCGACGCGGTGTGGGGCGACTCCGACGAGATGGGCGTCTTCACGCGGCTCGGTGAGGGGCCGGATGCGCGCTTCGAGCAGCTGGGGTTCAACATCGGCGTCCTCTGGCCGGGTCAGCCGGCGTGCATGTACCACCGCGAGCCGAACCAGGAGGGCTTCCTCATCCTCGCCGGCGAGTGCATTCTCTTTGTCGAGGGCGAGGAGCGGCGCATGAGGCAATGGGACTACTTCCACTGCCCACCGGACACGAACCACGTCATGGTCGCGACCGGTGATGACCCGTGCGTGGCGATCGCAGTGGGATCGCGCGTGAGTCGCGACGTCGTCTATCCCGAGCTCGAGTCGGCCCGAGAACACGGCGGTGCCGTCGAGAAGGAGACCAGTGATCCGAAGGAGGCCTACGCGGGCATCGAGGTCCGCGACTCGGCTTACCAGGACGGCTGGCTCCCGGATCTCTAGCCGCAGCCGCGGAGCGGAGCTCCTGGTGCCGCCGCCGTCTCGTGCGACTCTCTAGCGACGTCCGAGTTGAGCGTGGACTGGTTGGGGCCACAGGCCCGCGCCGTCCTCGGCCGGGAGCTCCGAGAGCTCGAGGCCGAACACCTCGGCGATCGCTGCCGCGGCATGGGGGCGCACCTCCTCCACGCTGACGGGCCGGTCGAGCTCGCGCGCCAGAGTGGTGAAGGCCGCATCCTCGAGCCCGCAGGCCGTGATCCAGTCCGTGAACGGCGCGGGGTCGAGATCGACGTTGAGGGCGTAGCCGTGCGTCGTCACCCAGCGCGAGATGTGCACCCCGATGGAGCACAGCTTGCGCGGCGGCTTTTCGAGCCAGACGCCCGTCAGGCCTTCGATCCGGGTCGCCTCGACCTCGAATGCGGCGGCCGTGCGGATGACCGCTTCCTCCAGGTCGCGGCAGTAGCGCTTGACGTCGCGGCCGTGGCGGTTGAGGTCGAGGATCGGGTAGCAGACGAGCTGGCCTGGCCCGTGGAATGTCGACTTACCGCCCCGGTCGGTCTCGACGACCTCGACCTCGGCTCCTTCGGGAACATGGAGCTCGCCCTCGTCGGTCCGTCGGCCGAGCGTCACCACCGGCGGGTGCTCGACCATCACGACCGTATCCGGGACCGCGCCCTGCGACACCGCGGCGGCGATCGAGCGCTGGAGATCCCACGCCTCGAGGTACGGCGTGAGCCCGAGGTTCAGCAGGTAGCCCGGCTGGGGCACGCTACTCGGACGATTCTTCCCAGGTCTGCAGGCGGTCGCGCAGGTCGCGAAGAAACCGGCCCGCGAGGGCCCCGTCCACGAGGCGGTGATCGTACGTGAGGGTCAGGTTCATCATCGACCGGATCGCGATCGCATCCTGGCCGTCCTCGTCCTCGACGACCCAGGGCCGCTTCACGACCGCATAGGTGCCGAGGATCGCGGCCTGCGGCTGGCTGATCACGGGCGTGCCGTGGAACGTGCCGTAGCCGCCGGGATTCGTGATCGTGAAGGTGCCGCCCTGGACGTCGTCGGGGAGAAGCTGCTTGTCGCGCGCGCGCTGGGCGATGTCCGCGATGGCTTTGGCCATGCCGAGCAGGTTGAAAGTCTCGGCATTGCGGACGACCGGCACGATCAAGCCCTTGCCGTCGGCGAGCTCGACCGCGAAGCCGAGGTTGACGTAGTTCCGCGTGACGATCGAGTCGCCCCGGATCTCGCCGTTGACCCAGGGATAGTCCTTGAGGGTGTCCACGACCGCACGGGCGACGAAAGCGAGGAAGGTCGGGTTGACGCCGTACGAGCTCGCCCAGTCCTTCTTCAACCGCTGGCGGAGCGCCGCAATCTTCGTCATATCGACCTCGATCGAGCTCGTCACATGCGCGGAGGTGTCCAGGGAGCGGCGCATGTGCTCGGCGATGCCCTTGCGCATGGCGCTCATCGGCTCGACGGACTCGCCTTCCTGCGGTTCGGCTGGAGCCACAGCCTGTTGGGGCTGGGCCTGCGGCTGCGGCTGCGCCTGAGGCTGGCCCGCCGGCGCCTCCTGCTCGGCCGGCGCCTGCGCCGCCTGGCCGGACTCGATGTAGCCGAGGATGTCCTTCTTGGTGACTCGCCCGCCGCGTCCCGTTCCCTCGACGCTCCCGACGTCGACGTTGTGCTCGGCGGCGATGCGCGCGACGACCGGCGAGACGAACTTGGCCTCCCGCCGGCCGTTCCCGTCTTCGCCCGCGGGCTGAGCGGCAGGAGGCTCAGCGGGCGCGGAGTCGTGAGCCGGCTCGGCTGCCTCCTGAGGTGCGGGCTCCGGCGCCGGAGTGGGTGCCTCCTCGGCCTTCTTCGCGCTCGGCCCCTCGCCTTCGGCGCCCGAGGCCTCCTCCGCCTCCTGGGCCGCCTCCTGCGTGGGGGGCTCCGGGGGCGCTTCCTGCTCGGCGGGCGCTGCACCTTCCGGTCCGATGACCGCGATCTTCGTGCCGACCGCGACCGTCTCGCCCTCCTGCGCCAGGATCTGCTGCACGACGCCGGATGCGGGGCTCGGGATCTCGGTGTCGACCTTGTCGGTCGAGATCTCGAGCAGCGACTCGTCGGCGGCGATCGTCTCGCCTTCCGACTTGAGCCACTTGGTGATCGTCCCCTCCGAGACGGAGACGCCCATCTGGGGCATGACGACGTCGACTGCGGTTCCCGTGGTTGCCATCAGCGCGTCACTCCTAGTACTCCGCGAGCTCCTTGAGGCCTGCGACGACGTCCTCGACCTGCGGAATGAACGCCTTCTCGAGTGGCGGCGAGAACGGAACGGGCGTGTCGGGCGCGGCGATTCGCCGGACGGGCGCGTCGAGGTTCTCGAACGCCTCCTCCCCGATCGTCGCCGCGATCTCGGCGCCGAAGCCGCCCGTGTGCGTGTCCTCGTGGAGGACGAGCGCCTTCGACGTCTTCTCGACGGAGCCGAGCACGGCTTCCTTGTCCCAGGGGGCGAGCGTGCGGAGGTCGAGGATCTCGACCGAGATGCCTTCTCCTTCGAGCTTCTGGGCTGCCTCGTCCGCGGTGTAGACCATCGCGCCCCATGTGATCAGGGAGACGTCGTCGCCCTCGCGGTGTACCCTCGCTTCTCCGAAGGGGATCGTGTAGCGCTCGTCGGGCACCTCGTCCTTGATGCGCCGGTAGAGGTGCTTGTGCTCGAAGTAGAGAACCGGGTTCGGATCTTGGATCGCCTCGATCAGGAGGCCCTTGGCATCGGCGGGCGTCGCCGGGCAGACGACCTTGAGGCCGGGGATGTGCGCGAAGCTCGACTCCGGGTTCTGCGAGTGGAAGGGACCGCCGGAGAAGCCGCCGCCGGACGGGAGGCGCACCGTGATCGGCACGGGCGTGCCGGCCCGGTAGCGCTGTTTCGCCGCGACCGTGACGAGATGGTCCCACGCACACGAGATGAAGTCCGCGAACTGCATCTCGGCGACGGGCCGCATGCCCATGATCGCCGCGCCGGTGCAGCCGCCGACGATCGCAGTCTCGGAGAGGGGGGCGTCGATGACGCGCCACGGCCCGAACTCCTCCTGGAAGCCCTGCGTGACCTTGAACGCGCCGCCATAGACGCCGACGTCCTCACCGATGATGAACACGCGCTTGTCGCGCTGCATCTCCGAGCGGAGCCCGTCTGAGATCGCCTGCAGATACGTCTTGACGGCCATTACTTGTGGTGGGGCGTGTCGAGGTCTTCCGGGGTGGCGTAGACCCCTTCGAGGAGCGACTCCGGGTCGGGGTCGGGACTCTCGTCGGCCCGCTTGACGGAATCGTTCAAGAGCTTCTTGACCTCGCCGCGGATCTCGTCCTCCTCGTCGTCGGAGGACTGGGCGTTCTCCCGCAGCCAGCTGCGATAGCGCTCGAGCGGGTCGCGCTTCGCCCACTCCTCGAACATCTCCCTGGGTACGTAGGACGCATCGTCGTGGACGGCGTGGCCCTCCATTCGGAGCGTGAGACATTCGATCAGCGTCGGGCCACCTCCCTCGCGCGCCTTCTCGATGGCCGCCTTCGCCTCGCGGTAGACAGCGAGAACGTCTGTGCCGTCGACGACGACGCCGTCGAATCCGTAGGCCTTCGCGCGGTCTGCGAGATGCTCACACGCGTACTCGAGGTGCGTCGGGGTCGAGTACGCCCACTGGTTGTTGTCGCAGATGAACACGACCGGCAGGCGCCGCACGCCTGCGAAGTTCATGCCCTCGTGCGTGTCGCCGCGGGCCGAGGCGCCTTCGCCGAACCACGTCAGCGCGACGCGCTTCTCCTCGCGAATGCGAAAGGCGAGAGCACAGCCGACCGCCACCGGCAGCATCGCCGGAAGGTGGCTGACCATGGCGATCAGTCCGAGGCGGTCGTCCGCCATGTGGACGTTCCCGTCCTTCCCCTTGGTCGGGCCGTCGGCGCGGCCCATGAACTGCGCGAAGATCCGCCACGGCTCCACCCCGCGTACCACGTGGACGCCCATGTCGCGGTGGAGCGGTGTGCCCACGTCGTCCGGGCTCATCGCGGTCCCGACGCCGACCGACGCGGCCTCGTTACCGCGTCCGGTGTAGAAGCTCCCGGGGATCTTGCCTTGCTTGTAGAGGATGTGGCCGCGCTCCTCGATCCCGCGGGTGAGGAGCATGTTGCGGTAGATCCCGAGTAGGTCCTCGCGGTCGAGGCCCGCCTCCTTGATCTCCGTCAGAGAGCTGACTGGCTCTGCTTCCCTGGCAATGGCCATGCCGGATCGAACTGTAGCCGTTCCCTTAGTCTGAAAGCGTGGGGAAGGCCTCCGACTGGCTCCGCGAGGAGCGGCGCAAGACGCTAGGCGACTGGGTCGCCTTCTGTCTCGCCTGCGGGCACGCGCAGCGCTACTTCGACGAGCTCGAGGCCGAGCTTCCCGCGGCCTGTCCGGCCTGCGGCGGGCAGATGCGTGCCCGCTGCCCGGAGTGCGACGCACGCTTCTCGTCCGCCTTCGCCGTCGAGTGCGAGGCGTGCGGGACTGCGCTCCGCCCGCCCGAGGCCTTCGGTGGCCCCATTCGCAAGACGGGCCGTTAGGTGCCGGTGATCTCGGAGAAGCGGATCAGCGTGACGACATCCTCTTCCGTGACGTCGCGGTTGTAGAGCTGTCCGAGGAAGCTCGCGAGGTCCTCCGGCCGGCGAATCTCGGGGTTGTCGTGCTCGATCTCGCGCGGGGAGAGCTCCATCAGCCGCTTGACCTCGACCTTGTCGATGACCGCGTCGAAGATCTTCTCCCGTGGGCCGTAGCGCTGGCCGACCAGGATCTGGACGACCATCCCCTTCTTGTACTTTCCGGACTTGTCGCCCAGGCGGATGGTGGCCGTCTTCCGCCGGCTTCGCAGCTGGTCGGCAACCATCGGCGAGTAGAAGTTGAGGGCGTACATCGAGCTGGGATCGAGCGGCACGGAAGCCGGGGCATCATAGGCCGCCTGAGGCGCAGAGTTGTAGTGCCTTGGCGACCATCTCGCGCTCGCCGCCGTAGGTGAGCAGCCGCGGCGCCTCTTCGAGCGGGATCCAGCGGGTCTCCGCGACCTCGTGTCTGAACTCGTCGGTGAGATCTCCGAGGCGGCCGCTCGAGTAGCGGACGAGAAAGAAGCTGACGACCTTGAAGACCCGCTCGCCCTTCCACGTGTAGACGTAACGCACGTCGCCGAGCTTCTCGACGAGGCGCCCGTGCACCCCGGTCTCCTCCGCGACCTCGCGAAGCGCCGTCTCGGCCGCGCTCTCACCGGGCCCGATCAAACCCTTCGGCAGGGCCCATACCTTGTCCCTGCCCCCCGGCCGGATCGCGGCCGCGTGCCACCGCCCGCGAATCCGGCGGACGACGACACCCCCGGCCGAGAACTCTCGCCGCATGGAGTGAAGCTAGCATCGGCCTGGTGCGCCGCCTGCTGCCGCTCGTCTGCCTCGTGATCTTCGTCGAGACGATGCTCTACTCGGCGCTCGTCCCGCTTCTCCCGCACTACACGCACGAATTCGGGCTCTCGAAGGCAGCTGCGGGCCTGCTCGTAGGCGCCTACGCGGCCGGCGCGCTCGTCGCAGCCATTCCGGGCGGGATCGCGGCTGCGCGCTACGGGCCGAAGCGGGCTCTGCTCATCGGCATCGGGCTCATGGGCGTCGCCAGCCTCGCCTTCGGGTTCGCGGGGGACGCATGGACGCTCGCCAGCGCCCGGTTCGCCCAGGGCATCGGCGGCTCGCTGGCCTGGGCGGGCGCCCTGACCTGGCTCATCGCGGCCGCTCCGGTCACGAGGAGGGGCGAGCTCCTCGGCACGGCGATCGGCTCCGCGATCTTCGGTGCGCTTCTTGGCCCGGCGATCGGGGCGCTCGCCCACCACGTCGGGCCGCGCGAGGTGTTCGTCGGCCTCGCCGGAGTGACCGTCGGCCTCGCGGCCTGGACCTGGCGCACCCCCGGAGCCGAGGCGCAACGCCCGCTCCCGGGGGCCATCCGGCGGGCGGTCCGGGAGTCGGAGGTCAAGCAGGCGCTGTGGCTCATGTCGGTGCCGGCGCTCGTCTTCGGGGTCGTCGGTGTCCTCGTCCCCCTCAAGCTCGACCGGGCTGGGTGGAGCGCGACGGCAATCGCGGTCGCCTGGGTCGCGTCCGCCGCCATCGAGATGGTGATCGCGCCGCTGATCGGCCGCGTCTCGGACCGGCGCGGGCGGCTTCTGCCCCTTCGCATCGCCCTCCTCGGGGCGATCGCCGTGCTCGTGGGCTTCGCGCTCGCCGACGAACCGGTCTTCGTCGTCCCGATCCTGATCTTCTCGGGGATCACGTTCGGCGCCTTCTGGGCCCCGGCCATGGCGCTCCTCTCAGATGCCGCCGACCGGATCGGGCTCGCCCAGGGCCTTGCCTTCGGCCTCATGAACGCGGCCTGGGGCGCGGGAAACGCGCTCGGGCCGATCATCGGAGGGGCGATGGCGGATGCCGCCGGGGACGCCCTGCCGTTCCTCGTCCTGGCGGGGTTCTGTCTCGTCACCCTGCTCGGGCTCGACGCTGTCGGCACTCGGAGGCTCCGAGTGCCGGAAACCCCTTGATGCGGACCTCCGAATTGCGCTAGCATGGTTTGGCACTCCCTATCGGCGAGTGCCAAGAATCCACGTCAGACCGCTGCAAACGCAAGGAGGAACGCTGAATGGATCTGCAGCCACTGGGTGATCGGCTGATCGTCGAGACCCTCGAGGAGGAAGAGACGACCTCGAGCGGGATCGTCCTGCCGGACACCGCGAAGGAGAAGCCGCAACGCGGCCGCGTCCTCGCAGTCGGCCCCGGCTCGCGGGACGAGAACGGCAACTACGTCGCGCTCGACCTCGCCGAGGGCGACGAGATCATCTTCTCGAAGTACGGCGGCACCGAGATTCGGCTCGGCACGGATGACTATCTCATCCTGCGCGAGTCCGACGTTCTCGCAAAGGTCGTCACGAGCGGCAAGAAGGGCTCGAAGAAGAAGGAGCTGGCGGGCGCAACCGCCTAGGAAATCAAGGAGAGACTGAATGGCACACAAGGAAATCCTGTTCGACGAGGAGGCGCGACGCGCTCTCGAGCGCGGCGTGAACGTCCTCGCCGACGCGGTCAAGGTCACCCTTGGCCCCAAGGGTCGGTACGTCGTGCTCGACAAGAAGTTCGGCGCGCCGACGATCACGAACGACGGCGTCACGATCGCACGCGAGATCGAGCTCGAGGACGTCTTCGAGAATCAGGGCGCTCAGCTCGTGCGCGAAGTCGCCACCGAAACGAACGAGAAGGCCGGCGACGGCACGACGACCGCCACGGTTCTTGCCCAGGCCATCGTCCGCGAGGGCCTGAAGAACGTCGCCGCGGGCGCGAACCCAATGGGTCTCAAGCGCGGCATCGAAGTGGCCGTCGAGGCCGTTGTGGCGAACCTTCAGACGCAGTCGAAGGAGATCTCCGGCAAGGAGGACATCGCCCGCGTCGCCACGATCTCCTCGCGTGAGCGCGAGATCGGGGACGTCATCGCCGACGCGATCGAGAAGGTCGGCAAGGACGGAGTCGTGAACGTCGAGGAGGGCCAAACCCTGGGCCTCGAGCTCGAGTTCACCGAGGGCATGCAGTTCGACAAGGGCTACCTGTCCCCGTACATGGTCACGGACGCCGAGCGCATGGAGGCCGTGCTCGAGGAGCCTTACGTGCTCATCGCCAACCAGAAGATCGGCGCCGTCAAGGATCTCCTGCCCATTCTGGAGCAGGTCATCCAGGCCGGGCGTCCGCTCCTCATCGTGGCCGAGGACGTCGAGGGCGAGTCTCTCGCCACCATCGTCGTCAACAAGCTGCGCGGCACCTTCCAGGCCGTCGCCGTCAAGGCTCCGGGCTTCGGTGACCGCCGCAAGCGCATGCTCGAGGACATCGCCATTCTCACGGGTGGCGAGGTCATCACCGAGGAGATGGGCCTCAAGCTCGAGAACACGAAGCTCTCGCAGCTGGGCCACGCCCGCCGGATCGTCATCGACAAGGACTCGACGACGATCATCGACGGCGCCGGCGAGTCCGACGCCATCAAGGGCCGGATCAAGCAGCTGAAGTCCGAGATCGAGAACACCGACTCGGACTTCGACCGCGAGAAGCTCCAGGAGCGCCTCGCGAAGCTGTCCGGCGGCGTTGCCGTGGTGAAGGTCGGCGCCTCCACCGAGACGGAGATGAAGGAGAAGAAGCACCGCGTCGAGGACGCGCTCGAGGCCACTCGGGCCGCACTCGAGGAGGGCATCGTCCCCGGTGGCGGTGTGGCGCTCCTGAACGCCGTTTCGGCGATCAAGGTCGACAAGTTCGAGAGCGACGAGCGCACGGGCGCCAACATCGTCGCGCGGGCGCTTGAGGAGCCGATCCGCCAGCTCGCCGACAACGCCGGGCTCGAGGGCTCGATCGTCGTCGACAAGATCCGGACCGGCACGAAGGGCAACGGACTCAACGTCGACACGGGCGAGTACGAGGACCTCGTCAAGGCAGGCATCATCGACCCGACGAAGGTCACGCGCCTGGCGCTGCAGAACGCGGCGTCGATCGCGAAGAACATCCTCACGACCGAGGCCGTCGTCGCCGAGGTGCCCGAGAAGGCTCCGGCCGGCGCCGGTGCGGGCATGCCCGATATGGGCGGGATGATGTAAGGAGCCGCGAGGCTTCTAGCAGCACGAAAAGGGGCGCCTCGCGGCGCCCCTTTTCTCGTTCTCGTTGCTGTGTTCGCTACGGCGTGTAGTCGCCGTAGATGTTCTGATCGATGCCACCATCGCGCGGGCAGCGGTCGCCGCTCCACGCTCCGTCCACGAAGACGCGGCACTGCTTCACGTCTGCCGTGGCCCCGTCTTCGTCCTCGGGATCCTCGCGTGGATCGGTGCCCTGGACAGTGTTCCGCCAGTCCGTCCACACGCCGTAGGAGAAGTCGTTCACGGAGCTGACGTACAGGTAGTCGCCCGCGAAGGGCACGGTGCGGTCGGAGAACTGCTCGTAGTTCGGGTTGGAGGTGACGTTGCTCACGCGCGTCGCCGTCCAAGTCCCTCCGAAGTTCGTCGACCGGGCTCCCCATGCGTCGAGCGAGGGCACCGTGGTCCGGTTGGCGCAGTTGCCAATCGGTCGCGTGACGCTGTAGCAACGGTCGTTGCGGCTATCCCACCAGATGGTGTGAACCGTGCCGCGCGTGGCGGCCGACGGGTTGTCGGCCGAGATGTCCGGGAAGACCTGGTGCCCGGTCGTCTCGTTGTCGATCAGTGACGGGCCGACCTTCGTTCCGTTCGCGCCGTTGACGCGCAGGAAGAAGATGGCCGCCTGGCCGGCTGTGCCGGACTCGATCGTCCCGTACGTCGTGCCGGTGCTCGTCACGGTGCCGGGCTTCGTCGCGTCGTAGACGACGTAGAAGCGATCCGGATTGGCGGTGTCGAACTGATCCGCC
>DATAOL010000007.1:0-3177 GCA_036265755.1 Gaiellaceae bacterium
GCGGAGCTCACGAAGCTCCTGCGCCAGATCGCCGACGGCGAGCAGATCGATTCGCCGGACGCCGCGCTCTCCCTGATCGCGCGAAGCGCGCGCGGGAGCTTTCGCGACGCCGTCTCGACGCTCGACCAGCTCTCAGCGGCAACCGACGGCCAGGTGACCGTCCAGGCGGTGCTCCAGCTCCTGGGAGCCGTGGAGGAGGAAGCGCTCTTCCGCATCTGCGACCTGATCGTCGACCGGGACACCGCGGGTCTCCTCTCCTTCGTCGAGGAGCTGGCCGAGCAGGGCCAGGACCTCGCCCGCCTCGTCACAGACCTCCTGGAGCACCTGCGCTGCCTCATGCTCGTCCAGCACATGGGCGAGGTCCCGGATTCGCTGCCGGTCACGCCCGAGACGCGCGAGCGGCTCCACGCCCAGGCGAACCAGATCGGCGAAGCCGACGTGATCCGGCTGGTCGATCTGCTCGCCGTCGCAGTGGACGACGTGCGCCAGGGCGGCGACCCGCGCCTGCCGCTCGAGCTCGCGCTCGTCAAGGTGACCCGGCCCGGCGCCGACCTCTCGCGCCAGTCGCTCTCCTACCGGATCGAGCAGCTGGAGGGACGCGTGCGCGGCGAGGCGCAGCCGCACCACGAGGTGCCTGCGCCTGCTGCACCGGCCGCGCCGCCCTCCGATCCCATTCCAGGCCTCGACATCGAGCAGGTGCAGCAGGTGTGGGGCCAGGCGGTCCTCCCCGCCCTCGGCGAGCGCTCGATCCCGACCGCGTCGGTGCTCGGCGAGGCGAAGCCGGTCGAGCTCTCGGGGAACCGCCTCGTGATCGAGTTTCCGCCGGCCGCGTCATTCCATCGAAACCTGGCCGAGGAGCCGAAGAACGCGACCCTCCTCGCCGAAGTCCTCTACGAGGTGACCGGCCACAAGCTCGCGGTCGCTTTCGCCGTCGGCGAGGGGGAGATCGAGGCCGACGAGGCCGACGGCGACGCTCCGGCCAGCGAGGAAGACATCATCTCTCTCATGAAGACGACGTTCGACGCCCGGGAGGTCGACGAGTGACCAAGATGGACATGAACAAGATGCTTCAGCAGGTGCAGCAGATGCAGGAGGAGATGGCGAAGGCGCAGGACGAGCTCGCCAACGAGATCGTCGAGGCCTCCGTCGGGGGCGGGATGGTCAAGGTCAAGGCAAGCGGGGCGGGCGAGATCGTCGAGATCACGATCTCTCCGGAGGTCATCGATCCGGACGATCCCGAAGGCCTCGCCGACCTGGTGCTCGCGGGCGTGAACCAAGCGCTCAAGAACTCCCAGGACCTCATGCAGTCCAAGCTGGGTGGCGCCATGGGCGGCCTCAAGGGACTGGGCCTGCCGGGGCTGTAGGCAATATGCGGGCATGTTCAGCCCGCTCGTCGACAACCTGATCGCGCAGCTCTCCCGGCTACCGGGCGTGGGCACGCGCACCGCGCAGAGGCTCGCGTTCCACATTCTCCGCGTGCCGAAGGAGGAGGCTTTCGCGCTCGCCGATGCGATCCGCGAGGTGAAGGAGCGCATCGGGTTCTGCCGCGAGTGCGGGAACCTCACGGAGGAGGAGCTCTGCACCATCTGCTCCGACGCGCGGCGCGACCGCTCGATCATCTGCGTGGTCGAGCAGCCCGCCGACCTCCTGTCCGTCGAGCGCACGCACGAGTATCGCGGCGTCTACCACGTGCTCGGCGGAGCGCTTTCGCCGCTCGACGGAGTCGAGCCGTCCCACCTGCGCATCGACGAGCTCCTCCGCCGCGTCGAGCGCAACGGGGTCGAGGAGGTCGTGCTCGCGACGAACCCGAACATGACCGGCGAGGCGACTGCCGCCTACCTGGCCGACCGCCTTCGGGACCGAACTCGCGTGACGAGGCTGGCGAGCGGCCTTCCGGTGGGTGGCGACCTCGAGTACGCCGACGAGGTGACCCTCGGGCGGGCGCTCTCCGGCCGCCGGGAGATGTAGGACACTGAGACTGGTGAGCGAGACCACGTTCGAGCCGGTCCCGGCGGTCGAGCCTGCGGAGCCGCCCGCGGCCGCCGGAACCCTGGTCATGAAGTTCGGCGGCACCTCGGTCGCCGATCCGGAAAAGATCCGCCGCGTCGCCGAACGGCTCGTCGAGGCGAAGCGATCCGGCAACCGTGTCGTCGCGGTCATCTCCGCCATGGGTCAGCACACGGACGAGCTGGTGTCCCTGGCCTACGAGGTCTCGCCGCAGCCCAAGCCGCGAGAGCTCGACATGCTCATCTCGGTGGGCGAGCGGATCTCCTGCGCACTCGTGGCCATGGCGATCGCCGACCTCGGCCTCGATGCGATCTCGCTGACCGGTTCCCAGGCCGGGATCGTCACGGACACGGTGCACGGAAAGGCGAAGATCGTGGAGGTGCGCGCGCACCGGATCCACGAGGCGCTCGACTCCGACCGGATCGTGCTCGTCGCCGGCTTCCAGGGAGTCTCGACCGATTACGACATCACCACGCTCGGGCGCGGCGGCTCCGACACGACGGCGGTTGCGCTCGCAGCAGCCCTCGGCGCGGACGCCTGCGAGATCTACACCGACGTGGACGGCGTCTTCACGGCCGACCCGAGGCTCGTCGCCGGCGCGCGGAAGCTCCACGCCGTCAGCTACGAGGAGATGCTCGAGATGGCCGCCTCTGGCGCGAAGGTGCTTGCGCTACGCTCGGTCGAGTTCGCGCGGAACCACGGCGTCAAGCTGCACGTGCGCTCCACCTTCACCGGGTCGGAGGGGACGTGGATCACGGAGGAGGACGAGCGGATGCTCGAGAAGGCGATGATCTCAGGCGTCACGCACACCCTCGAGGAGGCCGTCTACCGCGTGTCCGGAACCAATCGCGCAGACCTCTTCGACGCGCTCGCGGATGCCTCGGTGAGCGTCGACACGATCATCCAGACCGGCGACGAGATCGTCTTCTCGGCGCCGGTCGAAGACCGAGCCGGGACCGAGGCCGCGCTCGGCCGTCTCGACGCGAACTGGGAGGAGCGCGAGGACCTGGGGAAGGTGAGCGTCATCGGCGCTGGAATGAAGAGCCATCCGGGCATCGCCGCGCGGACCTTCAAGACGCTGCGGGATCTCGGAGTGGAGCCCAACCTCGTGGCCACGTCGCCGATCAAGATCGCCTTCTACGTCCCCCATGCCGACGTCGAGCGCACGGT
>DATAOL010000008.1:0-4325 GCA_036265755.1 Gaiellaceae bacterium
AAGCCCGGGCAACGTGGAAAGTGAGTCGAAGCCCTCGGCGACGACGAAGGGCGGCTCCGCGACGCGGAACGACTCGCCGACGCCCTGGGTCGCCTTTCCGCCGGGGAGGTACGCGAACGGGAGCGGCGACGTGAGCACGCCCTCGCCGACCTCGACGAGGCGAAGGCCCGGCCCGCCCTTCACCTCCCCCGTGCCTCCGAGCTGGACGACCTCGCAACGCTCCGGCGTGCACTCCTGCGGGAAGCGGCCGGACGTGAGCCGCACCCAACGGCGGAGATCGTCGACGGCTGCGAGATTCTCGAGCGCGCCTCCGACCCGGATGAGCTTGAACTGCACCGCCCGTGTCGGTTCGCCACGAGTCACCCCCCCAAGCGTCTGGATCACGAGCGGTTCGAGCTGCGGCCGGGTGACACCGTTTCGCGGAAGGCCGAGGTCTGCATACGTCACGGCGACCGAGCGCTTCGCGGGCGGAAGCGACGCGAGCGCGCGGCCGGCCGAGACGTCCTGGGCGACGAGGCTCCCGCCCAGGACCACGGCGAGCGCTCCCGCGGCCGCCGCAACGCCGAGCGCGAGCAGGAGAGCGCGTACCGGCCGGCGGCGCAGGCGCGACCAGGCGAGCCCGAGCGGGAACGCGACCGAACGAATCGTCTTCACTGCGGCAAACGCTGCCAGAGACCGAGCATCACAACCACTGAATCTCCTTGTGGTTGACTAAGATTCACTTATGCTCGACGTTCGCCGGATGCGTGTGCTGAGCGCCGTCGCGGAGCACGGCTCCATCGCCGCCGCGGCGCAGGCGCTCGCCTTCACTCCCTCCGCAGTCTCTCAGCAGATCGCCACGCTAGAGCGGGAGGCCGGGGTCGCGCTGGTCGAGCGCGGGCCCCGGTCGATCCGGCTCACGGAGGCAGGCCGGGCCCTCGTCGCGCACACGGACGGGATCGTCGCCAGCCTCGCAGCGGCGGAGGCCGAGATCCAGGCGATCGCGGGATTGCGCGGCGGCATGCTTCGACTCGCCTCGTTCCCGACGGCCTACGCGACGATCATGCCGCAGGCGATCGGCGAGTTCCGCCGGCGCTTCCCGCAGGTGGAGCTTTCGCTGACCGAGCACGACCCGCTCGCGAGCCTCGCACGGGTGAAGTCCGGCGAGCTCGACCTCGCGCTCATGTACGAGTACGACTTCGTTCCCTTCCCGGCCGACGACTCCGTCGAGCAGACGCACCTCATGGACGATCCGATCCGCGTCGTCCTGCCGCAGGGCCATCGCGCGGCGAGACGGCGCGCGGTGCGGCTCGACGAGCTCGCGGACGAATCGTGGATCACGTCGACGGCGCGCTCCTCCTGTCACGAGTTCGTCTCCCGCGCCTGCCGCGCGGCCGGGTTCGAGCCGCAGATCGGCTTCGAGAGCGACGACCACGGGGTCTGGCAGGGCCTCGTCGCCGCCGGGGTCGGAGTCGCCCTCGCGCCCGAGCTCGCGCTCGAGACGCTCTACCCGGGTGTCCAGGCGCGACCCGTGGCCCTCAGCCCGCTCAAGCGCCGCATATTCACGGTGCACCGCGCAGGCGGCCACTCGCCCGCGATCGACGCGATGCTCGGCGTCATCGCCGAGACGATCGCGGCGCGAGAGGAGCGGCCCGCTGCGGGGCCGCCCCTCGTCGCCACCCGCTAGAGGATCCCGCGGGCCTGGTAGGCGTTGCGGACGGCGTTCGCCGCCGAGTTGCCGTAGAGCCGCTGTGCCGCAGCGACCGTCGCCAGGGCCGCGTCCGGCATGGACGTGTCCGGCGCGAAGGCGAACTGCGCCTCGAGGATGATCGTGTCGGCTTTCACGTGCCCGAGGGCGCCGCGGATGTTCCAGAGCGCACGCGACCAGATCTGGCCGTCGTCGTGCACCTCGCCGTCGAGGTCGGCCGGGTAGTGCAGATCCTCGTCCACCCGCCGCAGACAATGCGGCACGTCTCGCGTGTAGGAGACCGAGTCCCAGTCGGCGATGCACGCGGGGTCCGGCGTGGGCGCGAACACGTTCGAGACCGTGGCCGCCCAGTAGTCGCCGAAGCCCTCGCCGATCGCCCCGGCCTCCTCCGACGTGCCGAAGGTGCCGCCGGGCTGCTGCGAGTCCTGAATCGCGTGCCCGTACTCGTGGAGGATCACCTCGGCATCCTCGGCGTCGTCGACGCCACCCTTGCCGAAGCGAATGACGTCGTGCTTGTCCCACGAGTACGAGTTGTCGATCCCGATCTGGTCGATGCGGATGTCCTGCGACTCCTTGTTCACAGGTCGCCGCGTGACGCCGAAGCCGAGGCTCTGGATGTACTTCTGGGCCGTGGTGACCCAGTAGTACCCCATCACCTGCTCGAAGCGGTCGTCGTCGCGCTTGTACAGGAACGAGTTCGTCGCGGAGAACGCCGCCTTGCCGGTGTTGCTGCGCACGTTCGCCCAGTCGCCCCGCAGGTAGCCGCTGCCGTCCAGGTTGGTGAGCGTGACCACGCGATATGCCGGCTGGAGCGCCGCGTAGTCGGCGTCCTTCTGGTCGGTGAGCGACTGGTTCTGCAGTGTCGCGACGGGGTTCGGGGAGAAGACCCGACCCGAGCCGGTGGACGGGCTCGGTCCCGCCCCGGCCGTCTGAAGGACGACGGCGGCGACCGTCGTCGCGATGAGCAAAGTCAACAAGCTCCGCAAGAAAGACCTCCCTTGTCCCGAAAACAGGAACCGAGGGTAGCTCAGCGCAGGCGAAACGCCTAACCGGCTTCGGCCCCGCGAAAGAGCCCGCCGTCCAGACCTAGCTGGCGGCGCGAGACTCGACGCCGAGGAGCGTGCGGGCACCGCCGGCGGCCTTGGCGCGGTAGGCCGCGATGTCCGCCGAGCGGTAGAGGTCGTACGAGGAGCCGAGGTTGATCGCGGCCCGCGCGACGCCGCCCGAGAAGCTGTACGGCCCTTTCTGGATGAGGGCTTCCTGCGCACGCTCCGCGACCTTGATCGCGTCGTCCGGGTTCGCGCCCGGGAGGATGACCGCGAACTCGTCCCCGCCGAGGCGGCAGGTGATGTCGCCCCCGCGCGAGGACTCGACGAGCGAGTCGGCGAGGGCGCGAAGCGCTTCGTCACCCGCCGGGTGCCCGCCGAGATCGTTGATGCGCTTGAGGCCGTCGAGATCGACGACCAACAGACTGAGCTGCTCTCCGTTGCGCTGGCTGCGGGCAACCGCCGCGTCGAATTGCTCTTCGAAGAGCCGGCGGTTGTACAGGCCGGTGAGCTTGTCGCGCGCGGCAAGCTCCTTCATCTCCTTGTAGAGCATCGCGTTCTGCACCGCCGGTGCGACGACGTTGCAGAGAGCCTGGCAGAAGTCGACGTCGGCAGCATCGAACGCGCGGTCGGCCTCGTCCACGACCTCCATCATCCCGATTGTCGCGCCCCCGGTCATGAGCGGAAGCATGAGGAGCGCCTTGCGGTCGCGGGACTCGAGGAGTGCCCGCTCCGCCGGGTCGTCGTCGGGGTTGGAGACCCGAATCTGGATCGGCTCCTGGGTCTGGAGCACCTGGCGCGTCGCCGGGTAGTCGGCGAGGCGGTAGGTCTGACCGCCTTCCTCCGTGATCTCGTTGGCGCCCCCGAGGTGCTCGACGAGCATGACGAGCTCGTCGCGGTCGCGATCCCAGAACGAGATCTCCGCCGCGGTCGCGCCCGTGAGCTCCATCGCCTGGTCAGTGAACGCGCGGAGGACCTCGGAAAGGTCCAGCGTCGCTGACAGCTTGTGCGAGACGTCGAGCAGCGCTTGCAGCCGGTTTGCCGGAGCCATACGGGACTTATCGGGATCCGGAGGCGTTCGCTTGAGGAAGACTCGGACAGGCTGACGGGCGGGAGAATCGATCTCCCGCCCGTCGTATCGGCGGTTTTCAGGGCCCGTTCGCGCGGCAGCTCTGGATGAGATTCTTCGGATGGCCTGCCGCGGCATCCGCGTACATCTTCTGCTTCCACTGATAGCCGCCGTCGTCGGCGAACGCGACGACCGGGAAGGTGTGGCCGGTGGGGAACCAGTTTTCGGACGCCCCCGCCGGCGCGATGACGACATGGTTGGCGAAGAGAGAGTTCAGCTCGGCGTGCGCCCGCTGCTGCGCCTCCTCGTCGCCGCTCCTGATCGCGTCCGCCCAGTAGCACTCCCAGGAGCCCATCGCGATCATGACGGCGGACGAGCCTCCGCCTCCCCTCGAGGTGACCGAGTTCGGGTCGACGTTGAGCTCCGGCCACGTCACTCCGGGCGGGAGGGTGAGCTCGCTCTGAGCCGTCTTGTACTCCTGCTTCGTCACGGCCGGCTTGACGACGTCCCCGAACCAGTTCGC
>DATAOL010000009.1:0-23525 GCA_036265755.1 Gaiellaceae bacterium
CGCGTGCGTCTAGCTCCGCCCTGCCGGTAACGGTGACCTTCATGGGCGAGGGTGTGAGCCCACGTGCCGCACGCTCTTTTCGGAGCTCAGGCGAGCGGACGACGAGCCGGGGGTTGTCGGTCCGCACGGTCGCGGCGCCGACCAGGATCGCGTCACAGGAAGCCCGGACGGCATCGACCCGGTCGAAGTCGGCCTCGTTGGACAGCAAGAGGCGCGAGGCGGCGCTCGCGATGTAGCCGTCCATCGACACGCTGCAGGAGAGGAGCGTGTAGGGGCGGTCAGGCATCCATGCCTCCCTCCGCCTCTGCCACGGCGGCGCGAGGCAGCGAGGCCACCACCAGGACGACCGCGCCCGGGAGGCTGGCGGCAAGGATCATCACTCCATACACGACGGCTGTGGCGACGCCGAGCTCCGCACCCAGGCCGGCTGCGGCGAAGGCCCAGGCAGTCGCGCCCTCCCGGGGCCCCCAGCCGGCGATGCTGGGGAGCACCATGGCCAGCATGGCGAGCAGGGCCAACGGCAAAAGCTCGGAAAGCGGCGCGGAGGAGCCGGCTGTCCGCGCGGCGATGACGAACGTGATCGCGTTGCCGAAGACGACGATCACGGATGCGAGCACGACAGTGGGCCAGGCTCTTCGCGCCAGGAGCGCCGAGCGAACGTCGCCGGCAACCGCGCGCCGGACTTGCGACCAGCGGGAGCTCCCATGCCCGGCCGGGATTCGACGAAGGAGCGCGATCCCGATCACCGCTACGGCGAGCGCGCCGACCAAGATCGGGATGGACGGGCGCGCAGGCGAGGGCAACAGCAGAAGGACGGCGACGGTCACACCCGCCTGGACGACCTGCCCGGCGCTTCGCTCCCACGCGACGGCCCGCAAGGCGAGGCCGACGTCGCGGGCGCGACGGCCATGGCTGACGCCGCGATGGACATCGCCTACGACCCCCCCGGGGAGCGTGAGGTTGAGGAACACGGACCGGTAGCACGCTGCGACCGCAGACGAAAACGACAGGGGTAAGCCCAGACCATGCGCAACCGTCGTCCAGCGCCAGGCACAGCAGATCGTCGTGACCAGGCCGATTGCCGCTCCCGCGGCCAGCGCCGCGCCGTCCACCGAGCGAAGGCCGTCGAGGAAAGGTTCGACCCCCAGGTAGGAGACGAGCGCGACCAGGGTCGCGGCCGCAGCCAGAGAGCGCGCCCAGACGGGCACCGCCGGGCGCTTCGTGAGAAGACCTGCGGACTCGTGGACAACGGTCACGGCAGCACCAGCACGTCCGCGTGGTGCACGGTGACGGCGAGCTCTCCGGATCGCGCCTCCGACAGGCGGCGTGCCCCGTACGAACGAGCGACGGCGGCCAGCTCGACCGCCTCCTCGCACGCAGCACCGATCCACCCCGCCAGCCACTCGATCGCCAGGTCCGCCTCGGCGGCGCCCAGCCGCCAGGGAGTGGGGCGTTCGACCACCTCTGCGCCGCGTCGACGAGAGCCCTCGACCGCCACGTCGACGGCATCCGGTCCGAGCAGGCGCCCACGCGGGGTCATACGCCGCTGGTGGGCGTCGAAGGCGGCTGCGAGGTTGCGGTCGAGCGGATCGGCCGGGGCCAGCTCGACGCGGCCGACGACCGAAAGACTCAGAAAGACAGGGCAGCCGACCTTCGCCCAGGCCGAAATCATTCCCTCGAGCTCGTCTCGGGTGAGAAGGTCGAGCAACGCCGAGGCCGTGATCAGCGACGCGCCGCTCAGATCGTGGGCGTCCAGCAAGGTCACATCGGACCGCCGGGTCTCGACGACCACCGAGGCCCCGTCCGCGGCAGCGAGTCGCTCGGTGGCCGCGCTCTCGAGAAGCTCCTCGTCTTGGTCATGCAGAATCCAGCGCTGCGGCCCCGGCAGGAGCGGGGCGAGCCAGCGGCCCATCGACCCCGTGCCGCTGCCAAGGTCGTGGATGACGTGACAGCCGCTCGCCGGAGGTCGGCGCCGCAGGTGCTCGACAAGCTCGAGATCCCGCGCCGCCGCGTCAGCCGGCTCGCGCAGGCGCAGCCATGCGTCGGTAACGCGAGGGCGCGCGGCGATCATCGCGCCGCCTCTCTGAGCACACCCGCAAGAACGGAAGCCGTCTCGGACCATCCGGAGAGCGACGCGCGCCGCTCCCGTGCGACCTGCCGCCACGCATCCCGCATGCCTCCATCGCGGAGCCAGACCCTGAGAGCGCCCGCCAGCGAGACAGGATCCTCCGGGGGAACGAGCCGACCCGGCCACGCTCCATCCTGCCCGTGCCCCAGCGCCTCCCTAACCCCCCCGACGTCGGTCGCGACGACCGGAAGGCCACGGGCGAGCGCCTCGGTGACCACCATCCCGTAGGTCTCGGCCCGAGAGGGGAGCACGAGCAGATCGGCCGATTCGTAGCTTCGATCAAGGTGCACACCGGTCTGCGGACCTGCGAAGCGCACACGCCCGCGGAGCCCCTCCTCCGAGGTACGGCTCGCGAGACGCGCTGCGAAGGCCCGGTCGCGGTCCAGGCTGCCCACGAACAGGCACCTCCACGGGAGGCCCCTCATCGTCGCGAGTGCCTCGAGCAGTACGTCCTGCCCCTTGCCTGGGACGACCGCCGCGACGCAGAGGAGTGACTCTCCGCTCGTGGTTCCCGGGGAGAGCGGAAGGACATCGACGCCGGGCTCGGCCACATGCACGCGCGCGTCCGGCAACGGATAGAGCTCGAGCAGCGTTCGTCTCGCCCATGCGCTCGTGGTGATCACGGAGGTCGCGGCGGCGAGGACGGCTCCTTCCCGTACACGAGCATCGTCGTCTCCGGCGTCCGCGCCGAGCGGCATGTGCACGAGCGGGACGAGGCGCAACCGGTTCGCCTCGGGCACGAGCACTTCGGCGGCCGCCGAGGCGACGAGCCCATCCAGCACCGCCAGAGATCCATCGGGAATCTCTCCAACGACGCGCGCGAGCCCGGCATATGCAGCCAGCCGAGGTCGGGGCCAAGAGCCCGGAACCGCGTGGACGTGCACCGGCCAGCCGAGCTCGCCGAGGCCGTGAGAGATCCGGCGATCGTAGACGTTGCCTCCGCTCGGCCGCGAAGGGTCGTCGATGCCTTCCGGGACGACGACGTGCACGGTTCTCATAGCGCCCGCTCGTAGCTCGCCCAAGCCACGTGCGACTCGTGCAGCGTGACCGAGAGCGAGTCGAGTTCCCCGCCGACGTCGCCAAGGGCGCCGGCATGCACCTTGTCGGCCAGCCGGTCCGCAATCAGCCGCGCAAGCGCCTCCGTCGAGGTGTTCATGCCGGCAAGCGCCTGCTCCTCGTCCAGGTTCTTGTAGTTCAGGTCGCCCAGGACGGCGCGCAACTCGACTCTCGCGCGGCCGATGTCGACCACGATCCCGTCCGAGTCCAACTCGCGGCGCCGGAAGGCTGCGTCCACGACGTAGGTGGCGCCATGGAGCCTCTGCGCGGGACCGAAGACCTCACCCCGGAGGCTGTGAGCGACCATGAAATGGTCGCGAACGGTCACGCTGAACACGCTCAGCCCTCGCCGTAGGTGATCGTGTGGCAGAGCGCCGGCAGGCTTCCGGCGGCGAGCGAGGCCATCACGTCGGGGAGCTCGCCGAATCCCGACTCTCCGGTGACGAGCGCGTCGAAGGCGGAGTCGCGGAGCAGGGCGAGGGCGAGCGTCAGCCGGTCGGCCTTCGTCCGGCTCCCGCTACGGGCGGGGGACACCGTCCCCACCTGGCTGGAACGGAGGCCGAGACGCCGCGAGTGGAAGGCCCCGCCCAGCGACAGTTGAACGTCGCTGCTGCCGTACCAGCTCAGGTCGATGACCGTGCCCTCTGGGCGGAGCAGGTCGAGCGAGCATTGAAGTCCCGCGGATGTCGCGCTCGTGTGGAACACGAGGTCGCGTCCACCATCGGGCTCGCCGGGCTCCGCGAACTCGACCCCGAGCGCCGTCGCCACGTCCGCGCGACTCGCGACGACGTCGACGAGCGTGACCTCGAGGGCGGGGAAACGGCCGAGCAGCCGGGCGAGGCAGCAGCCGAGCGTCCCGGCGCCGACGACCGCGACCCGGTCACCGACGAGCGGCGCTGCGTCCCAGAGAGCGTTGACAGCGGTCTCGACGATGCCCGCGAGGACCGCGCGCTCGGGCGGCACGTCCTCCGGCACCACGGTGACGGCACCGATGGGCACCACATAGGCGGTCTGGTGCGGGTAGAGACAGAAGACCGTCCGGCCGTGGATCTCCGGCGGCCCCTTCTCGACCACACCGACGCTCAGGTAGCCGTACTTGACGGGCCCGGGAAAGTCGCCCTCCTGGAACGGAGCCCGCATGGCGGCGTACTGGCTGGGGGGCACGGCACCCCGGAAGACCAGCGTCTCCGTGCCGCGGCTGACGCCGGAGCGCAGGGTGCGCACGAGGACCTCCGCATGCCCCGGCTCGGGCAGGACGGTCTGCCTGATCTCCCCGAAGCCGGGCGCACGCAGCCAGAACGCGCGTGCGCCGTCCCGCTCAGCCTCGCCCGCCGGGAGCACGGTCTCCATCGAACGGACCTACGAAGGAGGGGTCGGCCCGGATTCCTCGAGAAGGCTAGGTCGGCGGCGCGGCGCCGTACTCCTCGTCGGTGACGTGATCGCCCCACTCCGCAGGACGGCCGTCGGCACCCACGTCGAGCATCGCCAGATGCGTCATGAAGCGATTCGAGGTGGCGCCGTGCCAGTGATCTTCTCCCGGCTCGAAGAAGACACGGTCACCGGGACGGATGACCTCGATCGGGCCGCCGCGGCACTGTGCCAGCCCGATCCCGGCCAGCACGTAGATCGTCTGCCCGTTCGGATGGGTGTGCCAGGCCGTCCGTGCGCCCGGGGTGAAATGCACACTGCTCGCGCTCACGCGTGAGGAGCCCGAAGGCGCCGCGACCGCGTCGATGAAGACCGAGCCGGTGAACCACTCCGGCGGCCCCGGGTTGGTCTCGATCGAGCTCCTCGTGATCTCCAATGGCTCTCCTGCTCTCGCGCCGAGGCCACGAGCTCAGAGCTCGATGGCCACCTTGATCGCCTCGCGTTCGTTCATCGCACGGTAGCCGTCCCATTGCCGGCGCCGTACATGACAGTCGCGCGCACTCAGAGCTTCTCTCCGGCTGGCGCCGAAGGAAACGTGGGGCTGGTGCGACGGCGAGCCAAGCGGCGGGATGTGCCCGCCGCTCGAGCTCGTCGCCGTACGCGCGCTAGTAGTCGAGATCGTCGACGCCGTATGTGGTCAGCGCGTAGACGACGATCAAGTTCAAGGTGATGAGCAGGATGCTCGCAAGCGGATAGCTGAAGATCCAGAAGATGTTGAGGACGGCGCCGATGCAACCGACGAAGATGCCGACGCCGTAAGCCCACGGAGCACGCCGGAAGATGAAGGCGCCCGTCACCGCGAGGCCGATGCCGACGATGAGGTAGAACCACCCCCACGCTTCGAGGTTGTTGTTCCAGAACAGGGCGTCCACCGCAGTGTCCTGAGTCCTGATCGCCCACAAACCGTCCAGGATCTGCATCACGCCCGCCACCATGAGCAGGATGGCCGCAAACGCGACCCAGCCTCGCCCTGGGCGCCTCACCGTTGTCGACGTCGACGTCATCGCCCGCTCCTTTCGAGAAGGTCCGCGTTGCTCTCCGGGAAGGAATGTTGCGGGCCGGTGCGGACGGAGCGCGGCCGGTCAGGGCGCCTGCCGGAGCAGATCCTCGAGCGCGGTGGGGGTCGCGCCCCCGCCGTTCACCTCGAGGTAGCTCACGCGCGGGCCTCGGGAGACCGCGGCAGAGAGGGTTGGCTCGGCCCGGTGGCATGCGCAGGACGCCGGGTCGATGAGCACGCCGCCACGGCCGTCGCTTCGGACCTCTCGGGCCGTCGTACCGACTCCGTACAGATCGGCCGCGTGCTCTCGAAGGAGCTCGATGTAGGCGGAGGCTGAATCGGCGTCTTCGAACTCGAGCGTCCGCGAGACGACACGGTCGAAACGCTGCGACTCGCCCTGGAACACTCGCTCCCTTCCCGAGACGAAGCCGGAGATATCGACGTCGCCGGCCGAGGACGCAGCCCCGAAGTCGGCTTCCAGATCCTCGGCGGTCACAGGCTCCGTCGTCGCCGCGAGCCCTGGAACCACGTCACCCGGAAGGACGGGAAGCGTCGCCGGGGCGGTAGCCTGCGACGCTCCTCCGCAGCCGGCGAGCACCGAGAAGAGAAGCAGGACAACGGCTCCGCGCATCGCTTGACCCTAGATTCCAAGCCGCGCGAGCGCTAGTGTCGGCCATCCCCTTCAGGAGGTCGCACTGATGGAGCGAATGGATCGACGGAAGTTCCTGCTGAGCGCAGCCGCCTTCGGAGGAGGCGTCGTGCTTGCGGGCTGTGGCTCGAAAAGCGGGTCTCCTAGCGCCGGCGGAGCGACGACGCAGTCGCATCCCCCGATCTCGAGCGAGCCGGGCACCCTCAACATCCTCGAATGGCAAGGCTACGAGGCCGGTGGAACCAAGGCGCAGACCTACGGCATGCTCGCCGGCACCGACTATACGAACAAGTTCGGCAAGGACGGCCTCAAGTACACGTACATCGTCAACGACACCGAGGCCGTCAACAAGGCACGCCAGGTGCAGTTCGACATCTTGCACCCCTGCATCGAGAACGTGCAGGACTACGTGAACTCGAACCTCGTGCAGCCGTGGGACACGAGCCTGCTGCCGAGCTACAAGAACCTCAATCCGGCGCTCACCGAGCGCGGAAAAATCAATGGTCAGCAGTACTTTATCCCGTGGGACTGGGGCTACGCGAGCGTCCTCTACCGCACCGACAAGGTCGATCCCGCCGATGCGACCGGGTGGGAGCTCTTCTGGAACCCGAAGTACAAGGGGCGCATCGCGATGTGGGACGGTGCCCAGTCGAACTTCGAGGTCGCCGCGCTGAAGCTCGGCTTCCCCGAGATGGACAATCAGACCTCCGACCAGGTCGAGCAGTCGAAGCAGGCGCTGATCGAGCAGAAGCCGCTCAACAAGTTCTACTGGAAGAGCGAGTACTCGGACATGCAGCCGGCCTTCAAAGCGGGCGACATCTGGATCGCCTACTCCTGGCAGGACGCCTACGTGAACATGAAGGCGGCCGGCCTGCCGGTCGAGTTCATGCAGCCGAGCCAGGGGAAGCTCGGCTGGGTCTGCGGCTTCATGCTCGGGGCGAGCACGAAGAGCTATCGCCACGCTCACGAGTACGTCGAGTCGTTCATCAACCACAAGGCGGCCGTGGACATGGTCAACCTCTTCTACTACGGCAACGCCGACGCGACGATCACGGCCGCGGACGTCGACAACAAGGCGCTCGCGAAGAAGCTGAACATCGGTGACCCGAAGGCGCTCGAGGGCGAGGGCGTGCACATCCAGAGCTGGATGCCGAACGAGGACGAGGTGGCACTGGCCTGGCAGGAGGTCTCCGCGGCCTAGGCCCGGCGATGAGCGTCGCCTCGACGGCGAGACCGCAGCGAGCCGGCCTGCTCGGGCACTACACGCCCGGGCGAGGCTGGCTCACGCTGCCCGCGGTCCTCTTCCTGCTCGCCGTCTTCATCTTCCCGCTCGTCCTGATCGGGCTCTACAGCGTCAACCTGCTGACGAACCTCTTCGGCGTCCCGACCGACTTCTCGCTCTTCAATTGGAAGGATTTCCTTCCGCCCGGGGACAATGTCTTCTGGGACCGGTTCAAGACGTCCATGGTCATCACTCTGGTCGTCTCGGTGCTCGCGGTCCTCGCCGCCTATCCGCTCGCCTACTTCCTGGCGTTCGTCGCGCGGCGGCGACGCTACACGCTGCTGCTCCTGATCCTGGCTCCGTTCTTCACGAGCTACCTCCTGCGCGTCATCGCGTGGAAGGTCATGCTCGCCAACAACGGCGTCATCAACTCGGCGCTCTGGCAGCTGGGCGTGCGTGAGCACGGGGACGGCATCTCGTGGCTCATCTACTCGTGGTTCGCCGTCGCACTCGTCCTCTTCTACTCCTGGGTGCCGTTCGTCGCGCTGCCCATCTACGTCGTGCTCGAGAACATGGACACGCGCCTGCTCGAGGCGGCGCAGGATCTCGGCGCGGGGCGCCTGCGCACGTTCTGGCGCGTGACGCTGCCGCTCAGCGTCCCGGGGGTGATCGCGGCCTTCGTCTTCGTCCTCATCCCGACAACCGGAGAATTCATCGCCCCCTTGCTCGTCGGAGGCCCGGAGAACTCCATGTTCGGGAACTCGATCCAGAGCCTCTTCCAGGACACGCCGAACTGGAACTACGGCGCGGTCCTGGCCGTCTGGCTCATCGCCGTCGTCGTCCTGCTGGTGATCCTCTTCGGCCGGTTCCTCTCCACCGACCTGCGTGAGAGCCGGGCTGCGGCATGAACGTCGCCGCGAGCAAGACGGGCGGGCGGGTCCTCGGCGGCTATTTCGTGCTGCTCGCGGTCTTCCTGTACGCCCCGCTCGCGGTGATGATCATTTTCGCCTTCGACGACAGCTTCATCCAGACGCTGCCGTGGTCGGGGTTCACCACGAAGTGGTTCCACAACGCGTTCGCGAACAACGAGCTCATCGACGCACTGAAGCGAAGTGCGTGGATCGGCGTCGGCGCCGCAATCGGCGCGACGCTGCTCGGCCTCATCACCGCGGTCGGCATGACCGCCCACAAGCTCCGCCTCCGCGGCGCGCTCACCGCGCTCCTCCTCCTTCCTCTCGTCGTCCCCTACATCGTGCTCGCGGTTGGACTGCTCATCCTGCTCGACTGGCTCGGGCTCGAGCGCGCGCTCTGGGCCGTGCTGCTCGGTCACATCGCAGTCTCGGTCCCTTACTGCCTGCTCATCATCCTCCCGCGCCTGCGGACGCTGGATCAGGCAATCGTGGACGCCGCGCGCGACCTCGGGGCGGGCCCCTGGACGGCGTTCCGTCGCGTGACGCTCCCGCTGATCGTCCCCGCGCTGCTCTCCTCGGCGCTCATCGCCTTCACGATCTCGTTCGACGAGTTCGCAATCGCGTCGTTCCTCGTTCCGGCCGGTGAGGCGACCTATCCGGTGTACGTGTACGCGGGGGCGCGGACACCGGCGCTCCAGCCCCAGATCCTCGCTCTCGGCTCCGTGGTCGTCGTCGCCTCGCTCCTGATCGTCGTGCTGGCCGAGGTCGGCCGAACGCGCGCCGAGCGCAGGCTGGCGGTCTAAGCCTCGCTGGAGACCGCGCCTGCGAGCACGTACGCGTGCTCCGCGGGCCAGGTGAGGACGACGCGCTTGCCCGGCTCGAGCACCGCCGCCACCTCGTCGTCCATGCGGTGGCTGACGATTCGGCCGGCCGCGCCCGTGTCGACGTGGAACTGCGTCAGGCCGCCGAGGTAGACGAGCTCGACCACGGTCCCCTCCACCAACGAGCCGCCCTCGGGGGCGCGGCCGTTCCGGGGCTCGATGCGCACCCGCTCGGGCCGCACCGCCACGCGAAGCTCGTCGCCGGCCCTCGTCCCGGCGCTCGTGGGGACGGCCAGGCGCTCGCGCTCGTTCACGCGCATGACCGCGACCCCGTCGCTCACCTCGTCCACGCGCAGGTCGAAGGCGTTCAGGGAACCGACGAAGTCGGCGACGAAGGGCGTGCGGGGATGCTCGTAGATCTCCTTGGGATCGCCGATCTGCTCGATGTCGCCGCCGTTCATGACCGCGATCCGGTCCGACATCGTCAGTGCTTCCTCCTGGTCGTGCGTGACGTAAACGAAAGTGGTGCCGAGCTCCGTCTGGATCCGCTTGAGCTCGAGCTGCATCTGCTTGCGGAGCTTGACATCGAGCGCGCCGAGCGGCTCGTCGAGAAGAAGCGCCGCCGGACGGTTGACCAAAGCACGCGCGAGCGCGACCCGCTGCTGCTGGCCGCCCGAGAGCTGTTGCGGCTTGCGCTTCTCCATCCCCTCCAACTGGACGACTCGCAGCATCTCGGCGACCCGGTCGCGGCGCTCGCCGCGCGGCACCCGCTTCAGCTCCAGGCCGAAGGAGACGTTGTCCAACACGGACATGTGCGGGAAGAGGGCGTAGTGCTGGAAGACCGTGTTCACGTTCCTTTGGTTGGGCGGCGTGTTGGTCACATCGACTCCACGCAGGAGAACCCGGCCCTCGTCCGGGACCTCGAACCCGGCGATCATCCGGAGCGTCGTCGTCTTCCCACAGCCGCTCGGACCGAGCATCGAGAAGAACTCGCCGTCATGGATGTCGAGGTTCGTCTCGCGGACCGCGACGACGGAACCGAAGCGCTTGCCAACGCTCTGGAGGCTGATCGCGACGCCGTCGCCGTCCGGCATCGGCCGAGTCTACTCCGCTGTCTGAGGCCGCGCTAAGCGCTCAGGTCGCCGTCGGCATAGGCGACGGTGAATTCCTCGATGCCCACCACTTCCGCTCCCGCGGTCGCTGCCATTTGGCTGCGCAGGCTGGCGCGCGAAGTACGGCTCTTCTCGACCGCTTCGAGGTTCTCCCAGAACGTGACGAAGTACGCCGTCCCCGATTCCTCGTCGACGAGCGCGAGCAGGCCGCGGTACCCGTCGATCTGCTTGAGCCAGGCCAGCATCGACTCGCCCGCCATGCGGGCGGTTCCAGGGAGATCGTCCAGGTCGCCCCTGAACTTCGACATGCTCACGTGCAAGAAAAGGCCCCTTCTCGAAGACAAAGCCGCTGATCGGCGGCCGAACCATCGTACCGACGCCGCGTAACCGCGATGGGGCGGAACGCGTTGGAAGAACATGGCAGACGCGCCCGAGGGCATCGTTCTGCGCCGTCATCGCGACCTGGCCGGAAGGCGATCCCAGGTCTGGGCGAGGCGCAGCATCCTCGCGCTCATCTTCATCGTTCCGATCCTCGGCCTGACGAACCTCTTCGGCCAGAAGGCGAGCTCGGTGGAAGCCGCCGGCACAGCGGGATCGCTGACGCTGAACGCGCCGACGAAGCTGCGGGGCGGCCTCCTCTTCGAGGCTCACCTGACGATTCGTGCGCAAAGCGATATCAAGAACGCCGCGCTCGTGCTCCACCCCGACTGGCTAAGAGGGATGACGCTCAACACCCTCGAGCCAAGCCCGACCGAGGAGACGAGTGAGAACGGAGCCCTTCGTCTCGTGTTCGGCCCGGTGCCCGCGGGCCAGCGATTCGACGTCGTCCTCCAGTACCAGGTCAATCCAACGTCGATCGGGAAGCGCAAGCAGTGGGTCGACCTGGTCGACGGTCAGACGACCCTCGCCACGATCCAGCGCGGGCTCTTCATCTACCCGTAGCCATGGATCTCGTCCTCCGCGCCATCTTCCTCTACTTCTTCGTCTTCGCGATCACGCGCGTGATCGGAAGGCGCGAGCTCTCTTCGCTGGCCCCGTTCGACATCATCCTGCTCATCGTGGCGGGCGACGCGATCCAGCAGGGCCTCACCCAGGACGACTACTCGCTGACCGGCGCCGTCCTCGTCGTCGGGACGTTCGCGGGCCTGCAGTTCCTGACCTCGTACGCGAGCTTCCGCGTCACGCGCCTCCGTCCGCTCCTCGAAGGCGAGCCCATCGTGATCGTCCAGGACGGGAAGGTGCTCGAGCGCAACCTCAGGCGCGAGCGCCTCACGGAGGACGAAGTCGCCGAGGAAGCCCGCCAGCAGCAGATCTCCTCGCTCGACCAGGTCGAATGGGCCGTGCTCGAGACGAGCGGGAAGATCAGCTTCATCGAGAAGGGCTAGACCAGGTCGCGCGGCACGCTGCACGTGCGTGAGCGCGAGAAGATCAGCGCGCCGTTCTCGTAGGCGTCGACCTGGTGCACGAGCAAGAACGCGTCGGCGTCGGCGCTCATCGAGCTCGTCGTCTCGACATGCGCCGACCAGTCGTCGCGTGCCATGCCCATCCGGCGACGGCACTCGACCTCGGCAGAGAGCGGGTCTCCGTCCTCGATCCGGTAAACGTCTGTCTGCGCCCCGTCGATCTCCAGCGTGCCCGGCGGGATGTTGCGGCGCCCGCGCGTGCGCTCGACCTCGAGCCTCCAACGGCCGGGCTCGCCCTCGTGGACGAGCGTGCGCACACTTCCCCCGTGCACATCGCCCTGGGTGGGCGGGGGGAGGAGGCCGGCGGGACCGGTGTCGCGCCGCCCGTTCGGGCGGACCGGCAGCTCGAAGCGGGAGGTCGCACCCATGAAGACCGAGATCCGCGCACGCCTCGGGGAGGGCCACGCCCAGGGCCAGTAGGACGAGCTGACGGAGACTCTGATCCGGTTGCCGGCCGGGAAGGCATACGCGATCGCCTCGAGCGGTACCCGCACCCGCGCGCGCGCTCCGGGCTCGAGCGGCTGTGGAGCTTCGCTGCCGCCTCGATGCGTGAGGTTCAGCATGCCGCGTGTCACGAGCGCGGACGACCCGTCCGGAGCGACGTCGCAAAGCCGGACGGCCAGAAGGGCCCGCGGCTCGTCGGACACGACCTCGAGGGTGAGCGCGGGCGCTCCGAGGATCTCCAGCGCCGTGTCGAGCGGCTCCGTGGTGAAGGTCAGCGACAGCTCGTCGTCTCTGCCCTGATCGCCGGCGAGATCGGACTCCGTCCAGGGGCACCAGGCGCCGGCGTCGAGCCCGGTGCTCTCCGGAGAGGAGAGCCCGATGACCGTCTCCGGCCCGGCCGATGAGGAGAGCGTCCCGTCTCCGAGCGCATACCCCTCGCCGACGGGACGCAGAGGCGGCCAGAGCTCCTCGGAGACCCAGCGCCCCGGGCGGCTGGCCGGATCCCCGCCTGGCTCCTGCATCCACGCGTGCAGCATCGGCTCGTCCATGACGCCGTTCTCCTCGCCCTTGAGCCAGTGATCCCACCAACGTACGCACTCGGCGCGGAAGTCGAAGGCCGGCCCCGGAGTCCCCTCCTCCGGGTAGCGGTGCGACCACGGTCCGATCAGGCCCTTGCGCGGGCAGGAGAGGGAGCTCAACAGGTCGAGCACCGCCTGCCTGTAGGGATCGGCCCAACCGCCCACCGCGTAGACCGCGCACTCGACCGCGTCGTAATCCTCGCATGGAGAACCGGTGTGCCAGTACTCGTCCCGCCGCTGGTGCGCGAGCCAGGTTTCCGCAAACGGAAGAGCTTCCTCGAGGCGCTCGAGCCAGAGCTCGCGCCAGCCTTCTCCCGCCAGGCTCGGGTCCGGTGGGCGAACGCTCATAGCGAGCATCGTCGAGGACCAGGGAAGTAGCTCGGAGCCGAGGACGCAGCCGCCGTGGTACTTGACATCGGCGCCGTAGCGATCCGCGCTTGCGCAGAGAGCGACGACCGCCCTGAGCGCCTCCGGCCGCCGGGCGGCGGCCTGCAGCGCGGCGAAGCCGCCCCATGAGAGGCCGATCATGCCGAGGGCGCCGTCGCACCAGGGCTGCGCCGCGATCCAGGCGAGCGCCGCGCAGACGTCCTCCTGCTCCTGCTCCGTGTACTCGTCGGTGAGGACGCCGCTCGAAGCTCCACTGCCGCGGATGTCGACCCTCAGCGACGCGTAGCCGTGCTCCGCGAAGTAGGGATGGCGGACGGCGTCCCGGCGCCGCGTGTGATCCTCGTGCCGGTAGGGCGAGACCTCGACGACCGCGGGCACGGGATCGGACCGGGCGCCGGGGGGAAGCCAGAGGCGAGCAGACAGTCGGCCTCCGTCCGGAAGCGGGATCCAGACGTCGCCGCGCTCTTCGATTGGCTCGGCCGGCCTGGCGACCCGTATTGCCATCGACTCAACTTGACTGATGGGCCGGTCGGAGACGTCCACCCGCAGAGGGATTTCGCCGGGGCGGGAGTTGGGAACGCCCTACGCGGCCGAGCCGTCGCGCAGCTCGACCACGCGGTCGGCGACGTCCAGCAGCAACGGGTCGTGCGTGGCGACGATCGCGGAAACGCCTTCGCTCCGGACGAGCTCTCGAATGACCTCCATGATCGTGCGGGCGTTGGTCGAATCCAGCTGACCGGTCGGCTCGTCGGCGATCAGAAGCTGAGGCCGGTTGGCGAGCGCCCGCACGATCGCGACGCGCTGCTGCTCACCGCCCGAGAGCTCATACGGCCTGTGGCGCGCGCGCCCCGCCAAGCCGACGAGCTCGAGCAGCTCGGCAACCCGCCGCGAGCGCGCTGCCGGAACCTCGTTCTGGAGGCGCAGAGGCACCTCGACGTTCTCGGCCGCGGTCAGGATGGGGACGAGGCCGAAGGCCTGGAAGACGAAGCCGATCTTCTCCCGCCGCAGCCGCACGAGCTCGTCCTCGCTCATCGCGGAGACCTCCTCGCCGTCGACCCACACGCACCCCCGTGTCGGACGGTCGAGGCCGCCGATCATGTTGAGGAGCGTCGTCTTGCCGGATCCGGACCGGCCGTGAACCACAGTCAGCTCCCCGCGGCCGATCCTGACGTCGACGCCCTGGAGAGCGTGCACGACGGCATCGCCGGTCTCATACTCGCGGTCGAGTGCCTCCGTCGTGGCGATCGGCTCACTCACCGGGCGCGCTCCGTTCGTGGCGGTCGGGCCAGACACCGATGTGGTCCGGCTCCAGCTCGAGACGGACGCGCCGCTCGAGCTCGAGCGCGTCCATGTACTCCTGGGGAAGCTGAAGGCGGCCGGCGCGGTCGAGGACGGCGAACTCCTCCGCGATCACCTGGTGATCGCCCAGCTCGTCGATCTCGCTGCGCCGGAGCGTCTCGGTGCTCGTGCGCCCGTCGCGGATCGCGATCGTGCGATCGACCTGCTCGGAGACGAGCGGGTCATGAGTGAGGACGACCACGGTGACGCCCAGCTCGCGGCTTGCGGCCCGCAGCGTCGCGAAGATCTCTGCCGCCGTCTCCGTGTCGAGCTCGCCGGTGGGCTCGTCCGCGAAGAGGACGCGCGGCCGGTTCGCGAGCGCGATCGCGATTGCGACGCGTTGCTGCTCGCCGCCGGAGAGCTGGTCCGGCCGGTGGCGGCGGCGTTCGGACATGCCGACGAGGCCGAGGAGCTCGAGCGCGTACTCGCTCCGGTCGGCGCCGCGCATCCCTTCGAGGATGAGTGGCAGCTCGACGTTCTCCTCCGCGTTCAGGTACGGCAGGAGGTTGCGGCTCGTCTGCTGCCACACGAAGCCGACGATGTTCCGCCGGTAGATCGTCCGCTCCTTCGGCGTGAGGGAGGTGAGGTCGAACCCGGCCACCTCGGCTTTGCCTGCCGTCGGCGTGTCCATCCCGCCGAGGATGTTCTGCAGCGTCGACTTGCCGCTGCCCGACGCGCCGACGATGGCGATGAACTCGCCCTGCTCGACCTGGAGGTCGAGGCCCTGCAGCGCGACGACCTCGAGGTCGGCGACCTTGTAGATCTTCACGAGGTTGTCGCAGACGATCTGGCTCATCTCTCCCCCATCCTGAGTGCACGGCTGAGGCTCATGCGCCGCATGGCCGCGGCGGTCGCCCAAATGGCCGCAACGGCCACGGCGAGAAGAAACACGAAGAGAAGGATCGGCGCGAGCAGGTCGAGGCGCACCGCGACGTCTCGTCCTGCGACGGCGAGCTTCGTGAGGTCGAGCCCGGGCTCGACCAGGTACGCCGTTCCGAGGCCGAGCGCGGTTCCGACGACGAGGGCGACGACGAAGGGCGGCGCGAGCTCGGCGGCGGTGACCGAGACCGCCTGTCTGCGCGACAGGCCCATCGCGCGCAAGTAGGCGAGATCGCGGAGCCGCGTCCTGGCGGTGAGCAGAAGAGCGAGCACGATGACGAAGCCAGCGTATGCGCCGGCGAGCACGGCGCCCTTCCTGAAAGCGTCGAGCGTCCCGGTCGCCAGCGGCGAGAGCGTGACGCCCACCCCGCCTGACTGCGCCCTGTCGAGAGTGGCTGCCATGGCCGCGGCGAAGACGGACACGGAAACGCCGAGAAGCAGGACGAGGAGCGGCGCCGCCGTCACTCCCGGCTGGCGGGCCACTCGACGGAGCGCCAGCGCGGGCACGAGGTCGCGGCGCCGCGCTGCTGCGGCGGCGAGAAAGCGGACCGGGAGCGGATAGAGCCTGACCGCGACGATCCCGGCGGCGAGGCCGAGGAGGAGCGGCACCGCGGCGAGATAGGGATCGAATCCGTTGGCATCCGCAAGACCCCGCCGCCGGAGCAGATAGACGCCGGCCAAGGACAGCAGCACGACAAATCCTTCGATCGCGAGCCGGCGCGGGGAAGCCGGTGGAGCCGCGACGTCGTCACGGCCGCGCGCAGCCAGAGCGCCGCGGGCCGCTCCGGCCGCGGCCGCCGCGAGGATGACGCCGGTGGCCAGCACGATCCCCGCCACGAGCAAGGCCGCGAGCCACGTTCCCCGCCCGCCGACGGCGAGGATCGCAGCGACGAGGCCGAGGGCGCCGGCCGGAAGCGCGACTGCGATCCCTTCAGCCGCCTCGGCGCCGAGAACCTGCCACGGCGCACCGCCACGCGAGCGCACGAGCGCAATGCCCTCGCCGCGGCGGTTCGCCGCGAGCACGCCGAGGAGAGCGACGACCGCGAGCGCCAGCGCGAGGAGGCCCGCGGCCCCGACGGCGAGAAGCGCGGCGGAGGCATCGCGGTCGCTCCGGTAGCGGGCGAGGACCTCTGCGAGCCCCGTGCGAACGCCCGTCCCGAGCCGCTGGCCGAAAGTGGTTTCGCCGAAGCGGGAGTCCAGCTCCCGAACGTCGGCGTCGAGGCGGTCGAGCGCGCCGGCGTCGAGGCCGCCCGCGTCGACGTCGTAGCGCCAGGAGTAGCGGAGCGGCAAGGGCTGGGTCGCTCTCGCCACCTCGCCGTAGGCGCCGGGGGCGAAAAGGCCCCACCCGTAGACGAAGCGCCGCTGGTCCGTGTCTCTGATCGTCGCCCGTCCGAGCCGCGCGTCGTCGAGCCAAGCCTTGTCGGCTGGCGACTTCGGGGCGAGGAAGCCGACCACCTGCGCCGCCACCATCGGCCGTTCGCTGAGCGGGACCTCGTTGACCAGCGTATCCTCGAAGTCGGGGGCGAGGTAGAGAACGTCGCCGATCCCGAGCGAGAGCTGGCCCGCGGCGACCTGCGGCACCGCGACCTCGATGAGGTGCGCCCGCGGCTGCCCGAGCCGGAAGGGAAGGCCGATCACCTCGTCGCGCTGACGAGGCATTCGGCCCTCGGTCACGCGCGCGCGCTCGGCGACTCCTTGGACGTACTCGAGAGTGAGAAGCCGCGTCGTCCCGGGCGGCCCCGGCACGCCCGGCGCGTCGACGGCCGTGAACCTCGTCGTCTCGATGGCGAGACGGCGGTCGCGGATGGCGTCTCTCACCGACGCGGGGAAGGTTGCGGCAAAACGATTCCCCGTCGCACTGACTCCCGCCACCGGATCGTCCCCGCCCGACGGGGCGATGCGGCCGGCGCGCGTGATCTCGACGTTCCGCTCGAAGGCGCTCGCGTGGCCGACGGCGAAGCGAATGCCCCTGTCGGCGTTCGCCTCGAAAGCACGCGGGACGCCTGCGAAGACGAAGCTGGTGACGAGCACGACGCCGAAGATCGCCGCCGCCAGCGAAGGATCCGAGCGCAATCGCCTCAAGGCGAGCACGAGGGGAGTCGTGAGGGAGCGGAGCCGGCTCAACGGTCCTCTCCGGCGCGAAGTGCGGGCGCGAGGCGGATTCCGGCAAGCACGCGGATCTCGATGGCGACGACGACCGCGAGCGCGACGAGCAGCGCTCCACCCAGGAGTGCAGCCGTCGTCCACGGGAAGTGGACGACGACCTCGGGGAAGGGTCTCCCGCCCTCGCCGTTCAGCGATACGTATGGCAGGACGAACCAGGCGAGCAGGACTCCCAGCGCCGTTCCCGCCGCGAGCGCGAGGACGACCGTGAGACCACCCTCGAGAGCGAGCGCACCGGAGAGCTGGCGCCGTGAGAGGCCGACGGAACGCAGCACGGCGAACTCTGTCCGCCGCTCCGCCGCCGAGATCGCCGAGCTGACGGCGAAGCCGATCACCGCGAAGATCGCCGCGGCCGCGAAGCCGACGTAGAGCGCGCCGCTGATGCCGAGGGCAACGGGATCGGTGGCGAGCTCGCGGGCGCGCGCTGCGCGGTCGACCACGGCGACGCTCGAGAACGGCGGCGCTTCCAGACGGGTGGCGACCGGCGCGGCCGGGCCATCGACGTCGAGCCACCATTCCGACGGCTCGACCATGGTCCCGTCCGTCATCCAGGTGGCGGTCGCGTAGGTGGGCAGATCGACGACGAGCCCGCCGGCCGAGCTCGCAAGGGTCGGGAAGCCCTTCGTCGTCCCTGTGATCACGAGAAACGGCCCGTTGGGACCGAGGGGGATCCTCGCCCCGACGGCGGTGCCCGTGTCGGCGAGGAAGCGGTCCGTCGCAACCGCCGGAATCGACGCCACCGCCGCGTCTTGCCCGGGGGCGGCCGTGAAGGTGACCGTCCCGCGGCTGGGGAACTCCGTCACCGAGCCGCTCAGGAGATCGAGGGCGAAGAACCCCTCCTTCCCGACGCGCAGGATCCGGGAGGGCTGGTCGGCATTCTGGAACTGCGTCGCGTTCACCTGCCAACCCGAGGCGGGCCGGTCGACCGGCGTCAGCGGCCCGGTCGGCTGGTCGCTCGCCCGGAGCGAATGGATGTCGACGGACACTGGCCTGTTGACCTGGAAGGACGGCGCGACCTGCGTCTCGACCGCAACGAGGTCCAGCGGGTAGCGCGGGCCTTGTCCGCCGGTCGGCCCGCCGCCGAGGTCGTAGACGACGCGCCGGCTTGCGCCGAAGAGGCCAAATCCGCTCGCCGGCAGGCGGTAGAGGAGGCCGCTCGCGTCGCGCAGGACGACGGAGAGCGACGGGCGGGCTCCCGTGCCGAAGAAGAAGCGGTCGCTGCGGCGCCGACCGACCTTGACGGTTACGTCCATGACGAGCCTCGTCGGCCGGCCCGGCAAGCGCACGTTGGCCAGACGCGGGCGGCTCGCGCTCAGGGGGGCCAGCACCGCGGTCAGAGGCTTGCTGGCAAGGTCCCCCCGGAAGCTGACGACGCTCGGGGCGCGGGCCGCATCGAGGGCGAGGAGGTTCGTCGTCCCGGAGGAGCGCGACACATCGAGCGCATCGCGGTAGGCGGGCAGGGCAGATCGCACACCGGTGAGACTCGTGTAGGCGCCGGGAAGCTCGAGCGGGGAGATCGACCCCGACCGCTGACTCGGCTCGACCCGCAGGTCGGCGGCCGCGGCGTAGTCCGCCTGGTCGTGCTGCGAGTCGAGCCAGGTCTCGCTGTAGGCGGAGGCGAAGAGCCCGATCGCGAGCGCGAGCGTGAGGAGAAGGGCCGAGCGCGCGTAGCGCTGCGGTCGCCTCGCTAGCTCGCGCGTCCCAAGCGCCGCGACCATCCCTCTCGCCGAGGCGGCTAGGCGCTCGACGACGGATGCAGCAGCCGGGACGACGCGGAGCGCGAGAACAGCCCCCGCCAGGAGGCCCAGCGCGGGCGCTGCGATCAGGAGCGGGTCGATCCCCAACCGGCCCTGCACGCTCTCCACCACGGGCGCGCCGTAGCGGCGCAGCTGCCAGTACGCAAGGAGCGCGAGCGCGACGAGGATGAGATCGAGGCCGGCGCGCTGGAAGAGGCTCCGCGGCTGAGGCCGCCCCCGGCCCGCGACCGTCGACGTGACCGCACCCGAGCGAAGCGCGGGGACGGCGAGGGCAGCCACGCAGAGGATCGCGGCGAGCGCCGCGAGGGCGTAGGCAGTCGGCGTCACCTGTGGATCCAGCGTCAGCCCGATCTGCTCGAGCGGACCGACGTGATTGAGCAGCCGTAAGCCGAAGGCCGCGACCCACGGCGCGAGAATCGCGGCCGGAACGGCGAGGAGCGCGCCTTCCATGACAGCGAGCGCCGCGACTCCTTCTCCCCCGGCGCCGCGTGAGCGCATGATCGCGGACTCGAGACCGCGTCTCTCGGAAAGAAGCCCGGCGAGGAAGAGGAGCGCCGCGCCCGCGAGAATGGCGAGCTGAATGGACGGGATGAGGACGCCGGAGCGCGTCACGGTGAGCAGATGCTCGGTGCGGTCGAGCACGTCGACGAGGCCCGTGTCGACCGTGACCTCCCGCGCCGCTCCCTCGTTCAGCCGCTCCTCCAGCCCGGCCACGTCTTCCCGCAAGGCTGGAAGGGAGGCGACCGTGAAGCGGCTCGGGTCGGCTTTCGTCCTCCAGGCGAGGTCGGCCTCGGCGCCCGCGACGGCCGCGAACTCGGACTCGTCGACGACGAACGGGCCGAACGTCGTGAAGTCGATCGTCCGCTCACCGCCGGTCTCGAGGCGGTTCCCCCACCAGAACGCATCACCCGGGTCCTTCACCTCGTACGTGCCGGAGAGCCGCACGTCGACTTTCCGAGCGGGATCGCTGATCGCCGCGAGGGTGATCTCGTCGCCGGGCGCGAGGCCCAGGGCAGCGGCCGCGTGCGCCGGGAGGGCGGCCTCTACAACAGCGCCCTCCTTTCCGGGCCAGCTGCCCGCGGTCAGCCGCGCGTGCTGCGGGAGGCCCTCGTAGTAGCCGAACACCGCGAGCGATTTGGGCGGGCGGCCCTGTGCCTCCGGGAGAGCATAGGAATCCGACATACCGCTCCGGTAGACCGCGACGCCCTCGGACCCCAGGACCTCGTGGATCCCGCGCTCGACCCGGTCTCCCGCGGCGCCGGCCTCGTCGAGCGGAATACGGCCCGAGACCTCCAGCCCCGAGTCCCGCGCGGGCGCATCCGCGAGCGTGCGCTCGAGCCCGCTGAGCGCAACGGCCTCCGAGTAGATCGGCCCGGCCGCGAGCAGCGCCGCGGAGAGCAGGACGGTGACGAATGCCGCTCCGACGATCAGGCGGTCGGAGGCTGCCCGCTTGAGGACCAGGCGCCAGGCAGCGAGAAAGAGTCCGCTCACCGTGAATTCGACGCCGGAGCGGCCCTTGGGTTAGGCCGGCACGGACTAGAAGACGGAAAGGGCTTCGCGGGCGATGCGGTCCTGCTCGAGCGCGTGAGCCGTCGGATACCCCTCGCTCGGGCTCGCCCGCCACGGGCGTCCGACGTAGCGCAAGCGCACCTCGTCGGGAAGGCCTTCCTCGAGCCGATGGCGGACCGCGCGCCACGCGCCCATGTTCTGTGGCTCCTCCTGCGCCCAGATGAGCTCGGTGATATTCGGGTAGCGCGAGAGCAGCTCGTCGTAGGCCGCGACCGGGAACGGGTACACCTGTTCCAGGCGCGCGACCGCGACTCCCTGGGCCTCAGCGTGCGCGGGATGGCCGACGATGTCGTAGTAGACCTTGCCGGAGCAGAGGACGAGCCGTCCCGCCCGGCGGCGACCTTCCTCTCCGAGGGTCGGGTCATCGAGAAGCTGCCGGAAGCCGCCCTTGGTCAAGTCGTCCACGTGAGACGTCGACTCCTTCAGGCGGAGCAGGCCCTTGGGGGTGAGGAGGACGAGCGGCCGTGCCTTCGGATGCAGCGCCTGGCGACGGATGACGTGGAAGTACTGGGCCGCGGTCGTGCAGTTGACGATGCGGATGTTCTCCTGCGCCGCGAGCTGCATGAAGCGCTCGAGGCGCGCACTGGAATGCTCGGGCCCGTTGCCCTCGTAGCCGTGCGGGAGGAGCAGGGTGAGCCTCGAGGTCTGGTGCCACTTCGAGAGGCCGGAGACGATGAACTGGTCGACCATGACCTGGGCCGAGTTGACGAAGTCGCCGAACTGCGCCTCCCACAGGACGAGCGCGGCCGGACAGGCCACGGAGTAGCCGTACTCGAAGCCGACCGCGGCCATCTCGCTCAGGGGCGAGTTGTAGACCTGCACCGGGGCCGCCGCGGCCGGGAGGTGGGCGAGCGGCGTGTAGACGCTCCCGTTCTCGTAGTCGTGAAGGACGAGGTGCCGGTGGGAGAACGTGCCTCGTTCCGTGTCCTGACCGGTCAGGCGAACCGGGGTCCCGGCGACGACGAGGCTCGCAAAGGCGAGATCCTCGGCCTGGGCCCAGTCGATGCCTCCTTCTTCACCGAGGGTCTCGCGGCGGCGCTCGAGTTGCTTGACGAGCTTCGGATGGATCGTGAAACCTTCGGGCACGGCGAGGAGCTGATCGTTCAGCTCGCGCAGGACCGCGCCGTCCACGGCGGTCTCGATCGGGACATCGGATCCCCGGCCGAGCCGCTCCTTCTCCTGCTGTTGAGGTGAGGTGCCCGCCTCGATCGCGGCCTTCAGCTGCTCGTGCGCCTCGCGCATCGCCTGCTGGACGGACTCGTCGAGCTGCGCCGCCTCGTCCTCACCGAGGGCGCCCTCCTCCACCAGATGCGCGGCGTACTGCGTCCGCAGGCTCGGATGCGACTCGATGGTCTTGTACATGAGCGGCTGCGTGTAGCCGGGCTCGTCACCCTCGTTGTGACCGAAGCGCCTATAGCCGACGAGATCGACGACGACGTCCTTGCGGAAGCGCTCGCGGTACGCCATCGCGAGGCGGATGGACGACACGGCGGCTTCCGCGTCGTCGGCGTTCACGTGGATGATCGGGATGTCGAAGCCCTTCGCGAGGTCGCTCGAGTAGCGTGTGGAGCGGCCCTCGTCGGGGTCGGTGGTGAAGCCGATCTGGTTGTTCGCAATCAGGTGCAGCGTTCCGCCGGTCGAGTAGCCGGGGAGCACCTGCAGGTTGAGCGTCTCCGCGACGACGCCCTGTCCCGGGAATGCCGCGTCGCCGTGAATGAGGACGGCGAGCGCGCTCCTCGGGTCGTGCGCGACCTCCGGCTGCTTGTGGTCGGTCTGGATCGCACGTGTCTCGCCCTCGACGACCGGATCGACGTATTCGAGGTGGCTCGGGTTCGAGGCGAGACGCACGACCACGTCGCCGGCCTCGGTGTGACGAGTGCCCTCCGCGCCGAGGTGGTATTTCACGTCGCCGGACCCGCCCTCCGGGTCCGAGCCGACCGCCTCGAGGAGCCGCTCGCCCTCGAACTCGCGCAGGATGACGTCGTAGGGCCGGCCGACGATGTGCGCCAGGACGTTGAGGCGCCCGCGATGGGCCATGCCGATGACCACGTCGCGCGCCCCGTCCGTGGCGGCGAGCTCGATCGCCTCGTCCAGCATCGGGACCATCGCGTCGAGGCCTTCGATCGAAAACTGCTTCTGGCCGAGGAAGGCGCGGCGCAGGTACCGCTCCATGCCCTCGACCTCGGTCAGCCGCTGCAGGAGAGCCTTCTGCTCGTCAGCATCGAACGGCGTCCGGTAACGGCCCGATTCGATCGCCGTGCGCAGCCACACGCGCTCCTCGTGGCTCGAGATGTGCTCGATCTCGTAGGCCATCGTCCCGCAGTACGTCTCGCGGAGGCGCGGAAGGGCCTCGGCCAGGGTCTCGCCGGGGACGTGGACGCGCAGCACCCGGGCGGGCACCTGCGCCTGGAGCTCCGGGGTGAGCCTCGGTTCGAGCCGCTCGGGCTCGAGCGCGGGATCGCCGGGAGGATCGCTGCCCAGCGGATCGAGCCGCGCCGCCAGGTGCCCGTGCATCCGGTGCGCCTTCACGAGCGCCATCGCGGCGGCCACCGCTCCGAGCTGCTGTGACGTCGGGGCCCGCGGCTCGGCGGCCGGCGGTGCTGCGGCGCCGTTGCCACCGTTC
>DATAOL010000010.1:0-14276 GCA_036265755.1 Gaiellaceae bacterium
GAAGGCTCTGGAGACGCACTACTCCCCCAGTTAGCGGGGGAAGCAGTACGTCGATAGCTACACCGTCACATGAGGTTCCCACGTTAGGACTATCGACCCGGAGACTCAAACGCGCCCGAGACAGGTCAGCGGTCTTCTCGCTCGTCTCCGTCTACTCTCGCCGAAGCGACTGACGGGTTCCAATGATCACCTTGGGGATGCAGCCGTTCCCCTTGCACGGGAGCGCCAGCTGCGACGCTTGGAAGCCGGCCCCTTGATTTCGTACGCCCGGGCACAGGCGATGGAGCGCTATGGCAAGAGCTCGCCACACGGTTTCCGTTCGGCAGGGCTGCTCTCTTGTCGTCACTTCGGAGGAGGCGTCCAGACCAGCCCTCGGCTACGTCGAAGTAGCAGCCGAGGGCACGTCGGATCTCTGCCGCAACCGTCCGGTCGTGCCTCTCAGCGAGTCGCTGAGACGATCACGATCCTCGGGGCGAACTTGAGTCGCCAGGCGCGCAGATCCCTTGGTCATTGGATTTCTCCCTTCTCTATAGAGCGAAAGTGACAACCCCCTCACTCGACGTACCCTCGTCGGATGGTCGCGATCGCCCGTTCGTGAATGCCTTGGACCGCCTGCCAACTGACGCCCATGAGTGCGGCGATCTCGCGGAACGAGTACTGACGGTTCCCGTCGAGGCCCCACGAAAGCTTCAGCACGAACCGTTGCTTCTCGGTGAGGCTGGCGAATATCTCAACTACTTGGTCTCGTGCGAGCTCGACGTTTTCGGGCGGTGGGTCGGGTGTCTCGTAGCCGTCGCGGTCGCCTGAGACCGGTGTTTCGTGTAGAGCCCACGGCCGCTCGACATCAAGACGCCACGGATCGTAATCCGCCTCTCCACCTCGCCAGGAAACGGTGAACCCCGGGCCGCCTTCGGCGTCCGATTCGCCTCCATATGAGTCGAACATCGTTCAGGCGCTCTGGGCGCGTCCTGCGCCGACTGTTTTGCTTCCAGGCGCACTCAGAGAGAGGAGCTCAGATCGCTTCTCATCCGTCAGGACGATGCGCCAACGGCCTTTCGAGTCAAGCTCCATGCCTGCTTCTAGGAGTTCGTCACCGATGAGGCATCTGCGCCCGTCCTCTCGATCAGGACTCCACCTGTAGCCGTGAGTCCCTACACGGTGACGGTCGAACGCGGAGAGGCCCGCGAAATCCTCACCGCAGGCTCGGCAGAGGTTCACGACGCTGAGAGGCTGATGGACTGCCATAATCGGGCCTCGTTATGGAAGGGACGCCGCAACCCACCGGCGACTCGGAGCAGCAGGCGACCGAAACCGGCACGATCGACGTTTCGATCCTTGGTGGCCGCAAATTCAAGGGTCGCTGGCGACCGCCCAGGAAGATGACGTTGATGAGCGTCATCGGTGGCAGGGAGATCGACCTGCGTGAAGCCGAGATCCCCTCTGAAGGGATCACCATCAACGTGGTCGGCCTCGTTGGGGGAACCCACGTCATTGTTCCCGACGGCATCAACGTCGAGGTCAGCGGCTTCAGCGGCCTTGGTGGTCGTCGCGTTGACTCTCGCGCGGAGCCGGGTGCTCCTGGAGAGCGCGTCGTTCGGTTGCACATATTCGGCGCTCTCGGTGGACTCAAGGTAGAGAGCCGCGAGCCAGCCTGAACCTCGGCCCTGGGGCCAGAAATCCTCGGGCTCGGATGCGGGGCCGCTCATGAGAGCGTCCTCGGGAGGCGGGAACGGTTCTCTCGGCTCTCGCATTACCGCAGCCCACCCCGTCTGCTGCGACTCCACCCACGAGAGCAGAGCGGCCTTCGGGTAGCGGCGGTACTTCCCGCCGATCTTGACGGAGGGGATGATTCCTGCCGGCCCACCTACCGCCTTCACCCAACGAGGCGTGACGTTCAGGAGGGCTGCCGCCTCATCAGCGGTCAATAGCTCCGTGACGGGTTGGCCGTCCGGGGTTCCTGCGACTATGCTTGACACGCAAGCTCCTTCCCACAGTTGGGGCTTCGAGCGAGCCGTTTCTCTTGTCAGGGGTGCGGCTCGTTCTCTTACTGAGGAGTCAGCTTAGCGGCCGCCGGAGACGGTGGCGACGCGCAGAACCCCCTCGTGTGCAGGCATTTTTGGGGTCAGGTAATTCAGACTCGAATCCACGCCGCTACCCATGCGCCCTGACGAGAGGCGAAGCAACAGCGCCGCTGATGGACGACGCGGGGAGCGTGAGAAAAAGTCGCGCAACGAGTCGCCACCCGTCGCCGTCCTCAGGGTCGTTGCATCGTTCTTTGCATCAAACTGTGCGCAGGCACGCGTAAGCAGCCGTCCCTCACGGCGCGTATTCAAGCGCCTTCGAGCGCAACCCGCATGGGGTTCCGAGAACTGGTGGTTCCGCTACGGGCGAACCACGCAGGAGGAGATCGAGTCGGCCGGAACGGCCTAGCCGCCGCCGAGCCGGTCTTCGAGAGCGGCCATGACCTTGTCCTCGATCTCCGGCTGGTGCTCGAGGAGGCTGCGGAAAGACTGGCGCGTGAGGACGAAGAAGCGCAGCGGCGACTTCGCGGTCACGGTGGCGGTCCGACGCGCGTCTTCGTAGACGAGTGCGATCTCGCCGAAGAAGTCGCCCGGCCCGAGCGCCCTGATCTCCTCACCGTCCTTCGTCACCGACACGTCGCCCTCGACGATGACGAAGAACTCACGCCCGAGGTCTCCCTCGCGCGTGAGAACCTTGCCCTCGTCGACCTCGAGATCCTCGGTCACCTTCGCGAGCTCGCCGAGCTCGTGCTTGGAGAGATTCTGGAAGAGCGGCGCGCGCCCGAGCGCTTCCGCCTTCGTGTCGTGGGGGAAGAGCACGCGCGGAATCTACATCTCTTCGGGCGGCTCGCCTAATCGGCCGAGCAGGTCGCGCGTCGCCGCCGCGCGGTGGCTGTGCTCACGCTTCCATCCGTCGCCGAGCTCGGCCACCGTCGAGGTCTCCCCCTCCGGGACGAAGACGGGGTCGTACCCGAAGCCCTCGCGACCCCTCGGGGAAGCGCCGATCGAGCCGGCAAGGGTGCCGGTACCTCGGTGCTCGACGCCGTCCGGAGCGAGGACGACGAGCTCCGAAACATAGCGCGCCCTTCGGGCCTCTCCTTCGGCCTCTTCCAGGGCCTCGAGGAGCTTTGCGACGTTGTCCTCGTCGCTCGCGTCCGCGCCCGCATAGCGCGCGGAGAAGATTCCCGGCGCGCCACCGAGCCCTTCGACCTCGAGACCGGAGTCCTCGCCGATCGCCCACAGGGACAGGTCGAGGCTGCGGGCGAAGTGCGCCTTGGCCGCGGCGTTCTCGTAGAACGTCGCGCCCGTCTCCGCAGGCATCTCGACCTCTCCGATGGGCTCGAGCTCCCACCCGGGCAGAAGTGCGCGGAGCTCGCGCAACTTCCCCGCATTCCCCGAGGCGAAGACTGCCTTTATTCGTCCCACCGGACGGCGATGACTTCGTCTCTGCGCGAAAGGTTCTCGACGAGCTCGCGGCCGGAAACGCCCGGCGGGAGCTGTACCTCGATGCGCAGCTCCCGGCCTTCCTCCTCGCCCTCGTCCAGGTGGATGCGCCGCACCTTCGCGCGCCTGGCCTCGAGCTCGGAGAGGACGGGCCCGAGCGGCTGGTCGGGCCGCAGGTCGATCTCGAGGTGGCCGCTCGGACGCCGCCACGCCATGAGTCGGCCCTCCGCCCAGCGCAGAGGACCGAGCCCGAAGAGCACGACCCCGGTCCCGATCAGCGCGCCACCGTAATAGCCGGCGCCGACGGCCATGCCGATGGCCGCGACGACCCAGAGGCCCGCGGCCGTCGTGAGCCCGCGCACGTTGAGCCCCTGCCTGAGAATCGCGCCGGCGCCGAGGAAGCCGATGCCCGTGACGATCTGCGCGGCGATCCGCGACGGATCTGCGCGCACGACGTTCGAGCCGCCGACGAGGAAGTCGTTGAAGCCGTACGCCGACACGAGGGTGAAGAGCGCCGACCCCACGCCGACGAGCATGTGCGTCCGCAGGCCGGCCGTCCGCTCGCGCCACTCACGCTCCAGGCCGACGAGCCCGCTGAGGGCGGCGGCGATCACAAGGCGGATGGCGATCTCGCCGAGCGTGATGTCGGGGATCACGCTGCAGCCTTTCGCTGGATCTCGGCGATCTGGACGATGCCGCCGGCCGCGAGGTCGAGGAGCCGGTCGAGCTCGTCGCGGGAATACGGCTGGCGCTCCGCGGTCGCCTGCACCTCGACGAGCCGCCCGTCGCCGCGCATGACGACGTTCATGTCCACGTCGGCAGTCGAGTCCTCCGAGTAGTCGAGGTCGAGGAGCGGCTCGCCGCCGACGATGCCGACGGAGACGGCGCCGAGCTGATCCCCGGGTTGCGGCAGGCCCTTCTTCCGCGCAGCGCGGGCAAGGGCGATCCAGGCGCCGCTGATCGCCGCCGTGCGGGTGCCCCCGTCAGCCTGGATCACGTCGCAGTCGAGCCAGACGGTGTGCTCGCCGAGCTTCGTCAGGTCGTAGACCGCCCGTAGGGAGCGGCCGACGAGGCGCTGGATCTCGACCGTCCGTCCTCCCTGGCGGCCGGCACGCGCCTCGCGGGTGGTGCGCTCACCGGTCGAAGCCGGCAGCATCCCGTATTCGGCCGTCATCCAGCCGCGGCCGGTCCCGACGAGCCAACGCGGGACGCCTTCCTCGATCGTGGCGGTGCAGAGGACGCGCGTCTTGCCGAAGGAGATGAGCACCGAGCCGTCGGCCTGCTCAACGAAGTCGGGGACGACGTCGACCGGCCGGAGCTCGTCGGCGCGCCTTCCGTCCCGCATCAGGCGGCCGCCAGCTCGAGGTCGCGCACCGCGACCTCCTCGACCTCGGTGAGCGGCAGCTGGAGGAAACGCTCGCCGAGCGCCCTGAACTCGTCCACCGGCCCGGTCGTGAGAAAGCGGCAGCGCCCCTCGCGCGCGGGATCGTTCTCGATGCCTTTGCGCTCGAGCGTCTCTGCCACCTCGTGCGCCGTCTCGACCGCGGAGAAGATCAGCGTCGTCTTTCGGCCGAACACCCGCTCGAACACGGGCTTGATGAGTGGGTAGTGTGTACAGCCGAGGATGACGGTGTCGACGGCCTCGTCCCGCAGGGGCTGCGCGTACTCGCGCACCGCTGCATCGATCAGCTCGTTCGGCGCCGCGGCCTCGATCAGCGGCACGAGTCGGGGGCACGGCGTCTCGACGACGTGTGCCCCGGCGTCGAGCGCGCGGATCGCGTCCGTGTAGCGGTGGCTCGCCACGGTCGCCTCCGTCGCGAGCACGCCGATGCGGCGATTCCGCGTCGCCTGCACCGCCGCATGCGCCTCGGGCGCGAGGACGCCGATGATCGGCGCGTCCAGCTTCTCCTGCAGCTGCGGCAGCGCCGCGGCCGTCGCCGAGTTGCAGGCCGCGACGATCAGCTTCACGCCCGCTTCTTCGAGATACGAGGCGATCTCGTGCGCGAAGCGCCGAATTTCCCGACTCGGGCGTGGGCCGTAAGGACAGCGAGCGCCGTCCCCGAGGTAGACGAAGTCCTCATGCGGGAGCGTGACGAGGCATTCATGGAGGACGGTGAGGCCTCCTGCACCGGAGTCGAAGATTCCGATCGGCCGCGCGTCCACGCCAGGATTCTAGGAGCGCTACCGGGTAGCGTTCGGCACGTGCTGGAACTGCATTCTCCGCAGGGCGCCTTCGCTGCGATCGAGGCACATCTGCGAGCAGCGGGTTTCTTCGTCGGCGGCGCTGAAGGGCTCGTCGCCGACCTCTACCTCGGCTACGGGCTCTCCGGCGCGCTGCGCCGCGAGGCGCGGCCCGATCCGCCCGAGCCGTGCCCGCTTCCGCTCGCGGCCTGCCGGGTGCGACCGGAAGCCGAGCCCAACTCTGCGGCGAGCTCGTTCCAGGTCGGGGTATGGAGCCGGACGTGGGACGAGGAGGCGTACGCGACCGCAGTCGAGGCGGTCAGGGAGGCGATCGAGCGCGGCGACGTGTACCAGGTGAACCTCGTCCAGCATCTCTCCGCGCCGTTCGCAGGAGACCCTGCGGGCCTGGCCGCCGCCCTCGCGCCCCTTCGCCCCCTTCATCCAGGGCCGCTCGCCGGCGAGGGCTGGAGCATCGTCTCCGCCTCGCCGGAGCTCTTCCTCGGCCGCCGTGGGGACCGCGTCTGGACGAAGCCGATCAAGGGCACCCGCCCGCTCGACGCGGGCGACGACCTGCAGGACTCGGAGAAGGACGCGGCCGAGCACGTGATGATCGTCGACCTCGAGCGAAACGACCTCTCTCGCGTCTGCGAGCCCGGCTCGATCCGCTGGCCCGACCTCATGTCCGGTCACGAGCTCGCCGGAGTCGCGCACCTCGTCACGACCGTGGAAGGACGACTCCGTCCGGACGTCGGCCTCACCGAGCTCCTCGAGGCGACGTTCCCCGGCGGATCCGTGACGGGAGCGCCGAAGATCTCCGCCCTCGACCACATCGCGGCGCTCGAGCCGGTGGGACGCGGTGCCTCGATGGGCGCGCTCGGCCGCGTCTGGCCGAACGGTGACCTGGAGCTCGCGCTGACGATCCGCACATTCGCCGTCAAAGAAGGCCGCGTTCACCTCTGGGTCGGCGGCGGGGTCGTCTGGGACTCGGAGCCCCAGGAGGAGATCGAGGAGTCCTGGGTCAAGGCGCGTCCGCTGCTGGCGGCGATCGGCGCGCCCGTCGAAGAGCCCGCGACCCAGTGACGCTGCTCGCCCTCGCGGTCGGGGGCCGGGGCCTCGTCGATCCCGACGAGCCGGTCCTGCACGTGGACGATGAGGCCTTTCTCCGCAGCCGCGGCGCCTTCGAGACCACGAGGGTCTACGGCGGCAAGCCCTTCAAGCTCGACGAGCACTTGGCCCGCCTGGCCGGGTCGGCCGCGCGCGTCGAGATCGGACGCATCGACGAGGCGGAGCTCGAGCGACTCGCCCGCCTCGCGCTCGAGGCCGCCTCGGCACCCGACGCCGTCCTGCGCCTCTTCGTCACGCCGGGCCGCGACGGGGCGGGGCAGCCGACCGAGATCGCGATGGTGAGCACGCTCCCTCCCGGGCTGGACGAGCTTCGCGCGCGCGGAGCCCGCCTCGTCTCGATCCAGCTCGGCCTCGATCCTGCGCTCCGCGCCTCCTCCCCCTGGCTCCTCGGTGGCGTCAAGTCGACGAGCTACGCCGTCAACATGGCGGCCGAGGCGGAGGCGAAACGCCGCGGCGCGGACGACGCGGTCTTTCTCGGCTCGGGCGACGTCGTGCTCGAAGGGCCGGTGACGAACATGTGGTGGCGCTACGAGAACGTCCTCTACACACCCGCTCTCGAGCTCGGCATCCTCGCCGGAGTAACGCGCGCCACACTCGTCGAGGAAGCCGCGGCCGCAGGCTACGAGGTGCGGGAGGGCGCCTTCGCGCTCGAGCTCGTGGCCGCCGCGGATGAGGCGTTCACGTCGTCCTCCGTGCGGGAGGTCATGCCCGTCGTCGAGCTCGACGGCAGCCCGGTCGGTAGCGGAGCCCCCGGGCCGACGGCCCAGGAGCTCCAGGACGCGTTGCGCCGATCGGCCTCGCGCTAGAGCTACGCGCTCGCGAGCTTGCGGCGGCCGAGGAGCGCCCCGCCCGCGCTGATGAGTGCGACTCCGAAGAGGACGCCCGCGGCGATCCCGGCCTCGCCCCAGTCCGACGCTTCGGAGGTCGTCGTCGCGGGTGTCGAGATGTTCAGCTCGCCCGCGTGGCGGTGCATGAGGAGCGCCTTGTGGCGGGGATCGACCTGCACCTGAGGAGCCTTGTCCAGGAGAGCCTGGTGCCTCGCGTCCACCTGCGCGGCCCGCGTAGCGGGCGCCATCAGCGCGGCTGCAGCGAGAGCCGCGACGAGCGCCTTCAGCTTTCTGCTTCGTGTGTTCTGCATGTCCTTCTCCTTCCGACAGCCGATGCCCACACGACGGTGGGCGGGCGGCGCTTCTTCCCTAGACTCGCGCTGTGCGGGCTCTCTGCCTCACCCATGCGCACGACGGCCCTGCCGGCCTCTTTGCGGACGTCCTCCGCGAGCGCGGCGACGACCTCCTGGAATGGAACGTCTCGCAGGGGCCTCCTCCGGAGGATCCAGAGAGCTTCGACGCGCTCGTCGTCTTCGGCGGGTCCATGCACGTGGACCAGGAGGACAAGCACCCGTGGCTTCCGGACCAGCACGACCTCACGCGGACGGCCGTCGAGCGCGCCCAGCCGCTGATGGGCGTCTGCCTCGGCGGCCAGCTGCTCGCGCGCTCCGTGGGCGCGCATGTTGGCCCCGCCTCGCGCCCCGAGATCGGGTGGTTCGAGGTCGAGCTGACGCCCGAGGGCGCCGCCGATCCGGTGCTCGGGTCCCTACCGGAGCGCTTCGAGGCCTTCGAATGGCACAGCTATGCGTTCGACGTTCCCCCGAACGGCGTTCTGCTCGCGCGGAACCCGGTCTGCGCGCAGGCGTTCAAGGTCGGCGACGCCGCCTGGGGCGTCCAGTTCCACCCCGAGGTCACGCACGAGATGCTCGAGGTGTGGAGGGCGGGCTCGGAGGGCTCAGCCCCTCCGATCGGGCTCGAGCCGGTCGGTCGCTGGAACGAGCTCGGCAGCCGGCTGGCAAACGCCTTCTTCGACTTCGCCGCCGGCCGCTAGTCAGGCAGCGGGTCCTGGTCAGCATCCCGCTGAGACCACTCGTGCCATGAGCCTTCGTAGTTCGTAGCGTCGTAGCCGGCGGAGTTCAGCAGGGCGGCGGCGATCTCGGAGCGCTGACCGGAATGGCAGTACGTGACGATCCTTCGCTCGGAGTCCAGGCCTTCGACCGCAGCCGCCACGTCGTACATGAGCTCGTCGAGCGGGACATTGACCGCGCCTTCGATGTGTCCCTGCCTCGGATCGCACGGGTACCCCGCCTCCCCACCGAACTCGGCGGGCGAGCGCACGTCGAGGAGGATGACCTCGCCGGCCTCGAGCAGCCGAGCGAGCTCGTCGCCGGTCACGAGAGGGCCTCGTGCAGGAAGAGCAGGAGCTCCTCCTTCACATCCTTCGGGCGTTCGAGCGGCGTCAGGTGCCCGGCGCCCTCGAGCTCGGCGTAGCGCGCGTGCCGCAGCCCTCCGACGATCTCTTTCGCCGCAGCAGGAGGCGTCAACGCGTCCAGCTCGCCGACGACGACGAGCGTCGGGACCCCGATCTCGGAGAGGGTCTGGGCCGAATCCGGCCGGTCGCGCATCGCCTCGACGGCGGCGACCAGGCTCTCGACCGGCTGCCCCGAGGCGATCGCCCGCGCCCGGGCGACGACGTCCTCGGAGACGTCGGGGGCGAAGAGCTTCGGCGCAAGGCCCTCCCAGAAGGGGTCGAAGCCCCTCTCCCGTAGCAGCCGGATCGTCTCGTCGCGGGCCGCCCGGCCGGCCTCGTCGTCCGCGTTCGCGCGCGTATCGAAGAGGGCGAGCGCAGGGATCCGCGAAGGCGCCCGGCGCCAGAGCTCGAAGGCGAGATAGCCGCCCATGGACACTCCGACGGGGACGAAGTCCCCGGGGAGCAGCTCCAGGATCCGCGCGGCCCACGTTCCAAGATCGGCTTCGGGCTCCCGTCCGGGCAGATTCGGCACGACCACCTCGTAGCCGGCCTCCTCGAGCGACGCGTGCTGGCCGTCCCACATCCGCCCGTCGAGCGGGAAGGCGTGCAGGAGGAGGACGACCGTCACTCGCGCGGCACGTCGACCGCGCCCGGAACCTCGCCCGCGCGGGCGTAACCGTGGTCGGCGCCGGAAACGCCGAGGAGCGCCCCGAGCTGCGCCGCGAGCTCGGTCGCCGGCGGGAGCTCGTCAGGGGTCTTCGCCGTCTGTGCGATGCGGCGTACGTCCGCCGGCTGAGCGCCTGTCAGCCTCGCGACGACCGTCGGATTTGCCGCCATCGAGATCACGTCTCCGGGCGCCACCTCGCCGTAGTACTCCGGCACCGAGAGGTATTCGTCCATCACCCGGCCTCGTTCGAAGAGCACGAAGCGGACGACCTGCTGCTCCTCGACCCCGAGCAGGAGGACGACGGCGCCCATCCGGTCCGAGAGCTCACGCGCGAGCCGCCGGAGCATCTCGGGGTTGCGATCGGTCAACTCGTCGTAGACGGCGATCCAGCCGTTCTGCGGCGGCGCGACGACGCTCCCCTTCGAGCCCCCCGGCAGGCGGGGGACGAACTGGCGGACGGCGCGCACCACGCCGTCGACGTCGTCGGTCTGAACGTGCACCGATCCAAACGACGGCCCCCTATCGCTCGAGAGCCGCCGCTCGAGGACGTCGAGGGAGGCCTCCAGCACCCGCGCCCGCTCGTTGAAGCCCGCGCGGACCCAGGCATCTCCCGCTTCCCGTGTCGTCTCCACGGTCACCGTTTCCTCGCCGCGGCTTCGGGCTTCGTCGAGGAGGCCTCGCAGCGTCTCTTCGGTGGGCGGTCCTTCGAACCTCAAGGTGCGAGAACCCTATGGCCCGTGAGGAGGTAGTGCGCCGCCAAGTTGCGGTACCCCGGAAATCGGTCGCCGGCCGTACGGGTGTCCTCTTCGCCGTAGAAGTGAAGCACCGCCTTGCGCAGCCCGAGGTCGCCTGCAGGCCAGGCGTCGGGCCGGGCAAGATGGCGGGCCAGGAACCAGTCTGCCGTCCACTCCCCGATCCCGGGCAGCGCGGTCAGCGTCCCCCTCACCTCGTCGTCGGGAAGCGCTGCGAGACCGGCGAGGTCGAGCCCGCTGCGAGCGATCCCGATCGCGTAATCGGCCTTTCTCCGCGAGAACCCGAGCGCGACGACTTCCTGCGGCGAGGCGAGCGCGACGCGTTCCGGCGCAGGGAACGCATGCGCCAGGCCGACCGGCACGCCGAAGGCCTGGATGAACCGGTTGCGGACGGCGAACGCCGCGCGGAGAGAGATCTGCTGGGCCGTGATCGCCGAGACAAGGGTCTCGTAGGGATCCGGCGACAGAGGCGGGCGGAAGCCTCGCAGCGCGGGGACGAGGCGCGCCAGCACCGGCTCCGTCTCGGCGAACGCGTAGAAGGCGGCGAGGTCGAAGGGCCCGCCGAGGTACCGGCGAACGTCTTCCACGAGTTCCGGTCGTCCCGGCGTGATCCGGACGCCGCCCTTTCCATCCTCGATCCGCACCTCCGTGCTCTGGAAGACGCGGTGGAGGCCGCCCTCGTGCCAGAGGTTGGCCAGGTCGACGCCGAACGCGCGGAACCGCTCCGTCGAGAGTTCGAAGTCGAACGGATCAGGAAGCGAGACCGCGAGCGACGTCGTGGAAGTCGTCGAAGCGCTCGTATTGAACTCCCTGTTCGTCGAGGTAGTCGGCGAGTTGCCGGGTGGCGAACACGCGGTCCGAGGCCTCGGCCGCGCAGCGATCGGAGTACCCGTCGCCGACGTAGACCAGCTCTCCGTCGCCCGCGAGCTCTTGCACGATCGACCGCTTGCACGACTCGCCGCAGGAGTCGCAGGTCGCGTCGTAGACCCATTGCACGCGCCAGCCGTCGGGGCGAGGCTCGACCCGGTTCGCGTGCAGCTCGACCTCGACGCCCTCCCGCGCGAGGATCGGCTCGATCAGCTCGTGGAAGCCGCTCGACACGATGACGACGCGCCAGCCGCGATCGTGCGCGAGCTGGACGAACTCGCGAAACCCAGGACGGACGCGCACGTTCTCGAGCTCCCACTCGACGACCTGCTCGAGCGGCGTTCGCACCGGCTCGAACTCCCGCGTGATCACTTCACGGAGCGTGAGGCGGCCGTGGTCGAGGCCCTGGTCGACCTCGGCGTAGACCTCGGGGTCGCCGAAGTCGCGCGCGATCGTGTCCAGCAGATCGCTCTCCGTGACGGTGCCGTCGAAGTCGACGGCGACAGTCCGACTCAAAAGTGGCTCGTGACCCCTGCCGGGTCCTCGTCGGCGTTCTTCGCGTCCTTGACCGCGTCCGGCTCCTCGTACCAGGAATAGGCGTACTCCGGGTCCTCGGTGTCCTTCGCGAGCGCGGAGAGCTTGAGCGGATGGAACGTGTCGCACATGACGGCGAGCTCGTGGGTCTCGGTCATGCCGATCGACTTCTCGGCCAGGCCAGGCTGCGGGCCATGCGGGATCGCCGAGGGGTGCAGCGTCACCGATCCGATCTCGATTCCCTTGCGGGAGCCGAAGTTCCCGGAGACGTAATAGATCATCTCCTCGGAGTTCAGGTTCGAGTGGTGGTAGGGGATCGGGATCGCGAGCGGGTCGAAGTCCAGCTTGCGCGGGCAAAAGGAGCAGATGACGAAGTTCCGGCCCTGGAAGGTCTGGTGCGCGGGCGGCGGCATGTGGATTCGCCCGGTGATCGGCTCGAAGTCGTTGATGTTGAACGTCCACGGATAGACGTAGCCGTCCCACCCCACGACGTCGAAGGGGTGGTAGTCGAGAACGTAGGTCTGGTATCCGTCCTTGACGCGGAACTTGACGACGTGCTCGCCGCGGTCCGAGTGCGTCTTCAGCTCGATCGGCGGATGGATGTCGCGGTGGTAGTACGGCGCGTGTTCGAGCAACTGGCCGTATTCGTTCCGGTACCGCTTCGGGATTTCGATCAGGCCCGGCGACGTGAAGACGAGATACCGCTGCTCACCGTCCGGGACGAAGCGATAGGTCGTCCCGCGCGGGATGACGATGTAGTCGCCGTCGCGATAGGGCAGGTCGCCGAAGATCGTCTCGAGCGTGCCCTTCCCCTCGTGGACGAAGACGACCTCGTCGCCCTCGCCGTTTCGGTAGTGGTGCTCCATCGCCGCGTTCGGCCGGCAGAGCGCGATCTCGACGTCGTCGTTCCACATGAGGAGCTTGCGCCCCGAGATCGCATCGCCCTCCGGCTCGACTCCCATCGTCCGGAAGTGCCGGTGCTGGTGCGCGCCGGGATCCCATTCCTCGCGCTCGATGGGCTCGAAGGAGCCGATCTCCTTCACGCGGCAGGGCGAATGGCGGTGGTAGAGAATCGACTCGTTGCCCGAGAAGCCCTCGAGCCCCATGACCTCCTCGGTCAGGAGCGTGCCGTTCTCGCGAAACTGGATGTGCCTCTTGCGTGGGACGCGGCCGAGGCGCTGGTAGGTCGGCATGGGGCAAGAATACCCTCGCCCGAATCCACGACGACCGTCCGGGAGGCACCATGCTCAAGGAGTTCCGAGACTTTGTCCTTCGCGGCAACATCGTCGAGCTCGCGATCGCGTTCGTCCTCGGTGTCGCGTTCGGCGCGCTCATCACGTCCTTCGTCGACAACCTGCTCATGCCGATCGTCGCGATGATCATCGGGAAGCCCGACTTCCGCGACCTGACTTTCACGATCAACGATGCGGTGTTCGCCTACGGCGCGTTCATCACTGACCTGATCTCCTTCGTCGCCGTCGCCGCGGCGATCTTCTTCTTCGTCGTCAAGCCGATGAACGCCCTGCGGGAGCGGCGGGCGGGCGGCGCCGAGGAGGAGGGCCTGCCCGACGAGGAGCGGCGCCATCAGGAGCTTCTCGCCGCGCTGCGGGAATCGCGCGCGTAGGCCATGCAGTCCGTCAAGGCGCTCAACCTGGCGATTCGCTTCTTCGTCGTCGAGCTGGGCGCCCTGGCGGGCGCGGCGTACTGGGGCTGGGAGGCCACGGCGGGCGCAGGCCGGTGGTACCTGGCCGTGCTGGCGCCGGCGGCCGTGATCGTGGTCTGGGCGCTCTTCATCTCGCCGAAAGCGCGGATCCAGGTCTCGAAGCCGGCCGCGCTCGCGATCGAGCTCGTCCTCCTCGGTCTCGTCACGCTCGGCCTTGTCGTCACCGGACCCGTCTGGCTCGGCATCGCCTACGGCGCGGTTGTGCTCGTGAGCGGCGTCGCGAACTACTCGTTCAAGCCCTAGCGACTCGTTCAAGCCGTAGCGACGCGGTTTCGGAGGACGCCGATCCCCGCGACCTCGAGCTCGACCTCGTCGCCGGGCTGGAGCCAGCGGCCGTCGCCGTGCTCGAGGATGCAGCCCGTCCCGACGGTACCGGACCCGAGCACGTCGCCCGGAAGGAGCCGCGTGCTCTCGGCCGCGTGCGCTGCGAGCTCCTCGAACGGCCAGTGGATGTCCCCGAGGTTCCCGCGCGAGCGCTCCTCGCCGTTCACCCGGGCGGTCATCTCGAGCCGAAGGTCGCCTAGCTCGTCGGGTGTCACGAGCACCGGCCCGAGCGAGGTCGCGAAGTCCTTCCCCTTCGCCGGCCCGAGCCCGACGGTCATCTCCGCCCGCTGAAGGTCGCGGGCCGACCAGTCGTTCAGGATCGTGAAGCCGGCGATGCGGCC
>DATAOL010000011.1:0-2570 GCA_036265755.1 Gaiellaceae bacterium
GATCACGACCGGGTACGCGCGTTCGTGGAGGCGGCGAGATGACCTCCGTCGAGACCGGCTACTTCGGCCCGTACGGCGGCCGCTACGTCCCCGAGACGCTCGTCCCGGCGCTCGACGAGCTCGAGCGGGGATGGAACGACGCCAAGAACGACCCGGAGTTCACTGCCGAGCTCGGCCGGTTGCAGCGCGACTACGTCGGCCGCCCCACCCCCCTGTACCGCACGGAGCGCCTCGCGGAGAACAAGGCCGTCTACCTGAAGCGCGAAGACCTCTGCCACACCGGCGCCCACAAGATCAACAACGCCCTGGGTCAGGCGCTCGTCGCCCGGCGACTCGGCAAACAGCGCATCGTCGCCGAGACGGGCGCCGGCCAGCATGGGGTAGCTGCGGCGACGGTCTGCGCGCGCTTCGGCCTCGAATGTGTCGTCTACATGGGCTCGGAGGACATGACTCGGCAGGCGCCCAACGTGGAGCGCATGCGCCTTCTCGGCGCGGAGGTGAGCCCCGTCGAGTTCGGGACGCGCACGCTCAAGGAGGCGACCAGCGAGGCGATCCGGGATTGGATCACCAACGTCGAGACGACCCACTACATGATCGGCTCCTGCGTCGGACCGCATCCCTATCCCGAGCTCGTGCGCGAGCTCCAGTCGGTGATCGGTCGCGAAGCGCGCGAGCAGATCCTCGCAGTGGAGGGACGCCTCCCCGATGCGGTCGTCGCCTGCGTCGGCGGAGGCTCGAACGCGATCGGTCTCTTCGCCGGCTTCGTCGACGACCCGGGCGTGCGCCTCGTCGGCGTCGAGGCCGCGGGGGCCGCGAGCCTCGGAACCGGGCGCGCGGGGGTGCTGCACGGCGCCCGCTCCTCTCTCCTTGCCGACGGCGACGGCCAGATCGCCGACGCGCATTCGATCTCGGCCGGCCTCGACTACCCGGGCGTCGGGCCCGAGCACGCGTTCCTGCGGGACTCCGGCCGCGCAGAGTATCTCCCCGCGACCGACGAGGAGGCCCTCGCTGCCTTCCACCTTCTGGCAGAGCGCGAGGGGATCATTCCGGCACTCGAGCCCGCACATGCCCTCGCCCGCGCGCTCGAGCTGGAGGTCGAGGTCGTACTGGTCGGCCTTTCGGGCCGGGGCGACAAGGATCTCGCCACGGTTCTCTCCCGATGAAGCGCGTCTCCGTCTACCTGATGGCGGGGAAAGAGACGCCCGAGCTCGCCGCGGCCGCCGTGTCCGGCGGAGCCGACCTCCTGGAGCTCGGCTTCCCCTTCTCGGACCCGCTTGCGGACGGCCCTGTGATCAGGCTGGCGGGCGAGCGGGCCCTCGCCGACGGGATGCGGACGAAGGAATGCCTCGACTGCCTCGCTCGAACCCGCACCCGTGTCGACGTGCCGCTCATCCCGATGACGTACGCATCGATCCTCGAGGCCTACGGCTACGACCGCTTTCGCGACGACGCGGTCGCTGCGGGTGCGACGAGCTTCATCGTCGCCGACCTCCCGCTCGAGGCCGCGCCCGAGCTCCCCAGGGTTCAGCTCGTCGCCCCGACGTCCCCGACAGAGAGGATCCGTCTCGCCGCGGAGCGGACGGACGGCTGGTTGTATCTCGTCTCGCTCACGGGGACGACCGGAGCTCGGCAAAGCGTCTCGTCGCAGCTCGCCGGCCTTGTCGAGCGCGCCCGTGCGGTCACCGACCTGCCGCTGCTCGCCGGCTTCGGCATCTCGACTCCGGACCAGGCGGCGGCCGCCGCCGAGCTTGCCGACGGCGTCGTCGTCGGCAGCCGGGCGGTGGAGGTCGCCGCGGACGAAGGCCCCGCCGGCCTCGAGCGCTACGTACGCTCGCTGCGCAACGCGGTCGACGCCCTCCGGCCGGCCGTCGCATAGCCTTCCGGCGTGAGCCGTCCTCGCGCCCGAGAGCTGGGTGTCGCTATCGGCGCCCTACCGACCGGGCCGCAGAATGCGATCACAGACGTGCCCGGAGTGCGAGTCGGACACACCACCCTGATCGAGGGCGACGACGTTCGCACCGGTGTCACCGTCTTGCAGCCGCACGAGGCGAGCCCGTGGTACGAGCCGCTCTTCGCCGGCGCCCACCGCCTGAACGGAAACGGTGAGCTGACCGGCCTGGAGTGGATCAGGGAGTCCGGCATGCTCTGCTCACCGATCGGGTTGACGAACACCCATTCGGTTGGCGTCGTGCGCGACGCGCTCATCTCCGCGGAGATCGAGTCGCGAACGGACGAGCGCGAGTTCTGGAGCCTTCCCGTGGTCGGCGAGACGTGGGACGGCCAGCTCAACGACATCAACGGGATGCACGTGCGGCCCGAGCACGTCGCGGCCGCGCTCGCAGGCGCCACGGATGGTCCCGTCGCCGAGGGCAACGTCGGCGGGGGCACCGGGATGATCTGCCACGGGTTCAAGGGCGGCATCGGAACGGCGTCACGGGTGGTCGAGGGCGCCGGAGGCGCGATCGTCGGCGTCCTCGTCCAGGCGAACCATGGCCGGCGCGAGCGGCTGCGCGTCAACGGCATCCCGGTCGGCGAGGCCATTCCCGTCTCGGAGATCCCCGATCCGTACG
>DATAOL010000012.1:0-2576 GCA_036265755.1 Gaiellaceae bacterium
GCTTTCACGCAGACGTTCGTCGGCTCGACGGTGGATGCTCTTCGCCGTCGCGAGGAGGGCCAGACGATGGCGGAGTACGGCGTCGTTCTCGCCGTGATCACGCTTGCCGTGATCGGTGCGATCACGCTGCTCTCCGACAACGTCCGCAACGCGATCGAAAACGTCGCTGGAATCATGCCCGGCTAATGAACTTCCGAGACCTGTACGAAAGCCTCACTGCCCGCGAACAGCGGGCGCTTCGCTGGAGCGCGGCCGCCACGGCGGTCGCGCTCTGGCTCTCGACGGCGTGGGCCGACCCGCGCTTCCTGCTCGGGATCCCGCTCGCGGCCGGCGGCTTCTGGTTCTACCGCCGCCGCTGTCGCGACGCCGCGCCCGAAGAGGACGACCTCGACCTGCTCTAGAGCAGGCGCGCCACCACTTTCAAGTCCTTCACGAGTCGCGCGTAGTCGCGTTCCCGCGTCTCCGGGTCGGCGCGCAGGATCGAGCTCGGATGCACGGTCGCGAGGACGTGCTCGGCGAGGTCGGACTCGACCGGCTTCCCTCGCTGCTGCGTGACCCGGAACTGCCGGCCGAGGAGTGCTTGCGCTGCGACCGCGCCCAGGCAGACCAGCACGCGCGGCTCGACGACCGCGAGCTCGGCGTCGAGCCACGGCCGGCACGCGGCGATCTCCGACCAGTTCGGCTTCTGGTGGATCCGCCGCTTCCCGCCCGCCCTCCATTTGAAGTGCTTGACCGCGTTCGTGACGTAGACCTGCGTGCGGTCGATCCCTGCGTCCTCGAGCGCCTCGTCGAAGAGCCTCCCGGCGGGGCCGACGAACGGCTTGCCCGCTTTGTCCTCCTGGTCGCCGGGCTGCTCGCCGACGAACATCACCTGCGCGCCGCGCGTGCCTTCGCCGAACACCACCTGGGTCGCGTCCTTGTAGAGGTCGCAGGCCGCGCACCCGGCCGCCGCCTCGCGCAGCTTCGGCAGGCTCGGCCGCTCCGGTACGAGCGCCGCCGCTGTCTCGTCGAGGCTCAGCTGACGAGCCATGCTCGGCTAGTACCCGTCGCCGAAGCGCGAGAATCACCCCGCTACGATGGTCGCCGCTGGCGCCGTGGCCGAGTGGTTAGGCAGAGGCCTGCAAAGCCTCGCACACCGGTTCGATTCCGGTCGGCGCCTCTTCTTCCCGTTGATGCGGCACCGTCAGTCCGATCGGGCAGAGCAGGTGGAACGCCACTCCGTCGCCCACACCTCAGGGCGTGCCGTCGTCCCCGTGTCGCAGTCCGCCCTCGCCTCTGAGTTCCCTCGTGGTGGGTCGTTGCGGGAAAGTACTGCCCTGTATCCGCGGACGTCCCGATGCTGTGGAGCGCGGACTCAGGCACCATGACCATTGCGCAGAGAACGGATCGCAAGTAGGACGAAGCCTCGACGAAAGGGAAGTAGGAAGAACCCACCGAAACCCTCCGCGAAGAGGCAGACGAAAGCGAAGCCGGCTCCACGAAGGTCAGAAGGGCCCGCCCAAGGCGGGCCCTTCTCTGTGCCTAGCGTGCCGGTGCCGTCGGCTCAGTAGAAAGAGGAAGCGAGTTCAGCGTGCTCGCGGATTACGGGCGTGCCGCGGCGCGAGATGCTACGACGTTGGCGGGGCCTTCCGATGGCCCCGGACAACAGAGGAGGCTGGGATGTTCACGTACGTCGGCTTGTTTCGGCTGACACCCGTGGCCCTCAAGCAGATCGAGAGGACCCCCGAGTACCTCGACAAGATCCACAAGATCGTCGAGGAAGAGGGCGGGACGCTCGAGCGCTTCATGGCGACCATGGGGCCGTGGGAGTACCTCGGCATCTTCACGTACCCGGACAACGAGATCGCGTTCCGCGTTCTCGGCAAGATCGCGAAGCTCGAGATCTTCGAGACCGAGACCTTTCCGGCCGAGGACGTCGAGATCTTCTTCAAGACGCTCGTCTAACAGCGATCTCCGTCGCAACGGCTCCGGAAGCCGCTCCTACGAGCGGCTTCCGGCTTCAGCGGGCGAACTCGTCGAGGAGCATGTGCACCTCGCCGACCCGCTCGAAGCCGAGGCGCTCCAGGATCGGGCGCGACATCGTCCCGCCCTGCGTGATCAGGGCCGGCGTGCCCAGGGCGAAGGCGTCGTCCCAGCGGGCCCGGATCAGCGCGCGGTAGGCGCCGCGGCCGCGGGCCGACTCCCGCGTGGCCCCGCCATAGAGCAGGAGGCCGTGCTCCGTCGGCGCCGAGGCGCCCGTGCACACGAGCTCTCCGTCGAGCCAGACGGCGTGGCGGAGGTTCACGCTCTCGCGGAAGAGCTTGGGGAGAAGCCTCTTCGACTCTTCGATCTGCTCCGGCGGCGTGCCGAAGGCCTCCCACTGGACGGCGTTCGCGGCGAGGTATTCCTCGTAGGTCTCGATCTGCCGCGCAACCAGGCCCTCGCGCGGCGGCGGTGGCTCGCTCGTGAGGACGAGCGCGACGGCGTAGGGGTCCTTGTCGAACCCGATGCCGCGCTCGAGCAGCGCGTCCACGAGACCTGCAGGAGCCGAGCTGCCGACCTCCCACTGGGTTTGCGTGCGACCGCGGTCGCGCAGG
>DATAOL010000013.1:0-6070 GCA_036265755.1 Gaiellaceae bacterium
GGGCCCTTCGGCCAAGCGGCGCAGCTCGGCCAGCTCGAGCAGGTCGGGGCGGTAGACGCGCACGCGGTTCTTGCCGTGCTCCTTGGCCAGGTAGAGGGCCGAGTCGGCCACGCGCACGAGCTCGGAGCGCTCGACGCCGTGGTCGGGGTACGACACGACGCCCGCTGACATCTGGGCGATCGGCGCAACGCGGCTGATCACTCCTTCCGCGATCTCCATTGCCTCGCGGGCCGTCCGACCGGGGAGAAGAAGGGCGAACTCGTCGCCGCCGATCCTGAACGCCTCGCCGTCCTGGCGCAGGCGATCCGCGATCTGCACGAGTGCCTGGTCGCCGACGGGATGCCCGTAGAGGTCGTTGATCTGCTTGAAGTCGTCCACGTCGAGGAGGCAGATGGAGAGCGGGTGGGCCGAACCGGCCGCGAGCGCCTCGCGCTCCAGCTGCTCGTAGAAGTGACGGTGGTTGCCGAGTCCCGTCAGCGGGTCAGTGAGCGCAAGGCGCATCGCCCTCAGCTCCCGGTGCACCGAGCGCTGGTAGAGCGCGATCGCCACAACCGGGCCGACGAGCGCAGCGGAGAGGAAGGGCGAGCGCTCCCAGAGCACGGCGAGCATGAGGCTGAGCGACGCCATGACCGAGAACGGGATCAGCGTCGACGAGGTCGCCTGCGCCAGGAGCTTTCCGAAAGGCTCCCGCGCGTAGCGCGAGACGACCAGAGCGACGAGCAGGAGGTCGACCGCGTAGAACGCCATCGCCGCGATCAAGGTCTCGAGCGCGAGCCAGCCGAAGCCGTCGCGATCGGCGAGGACGCCCGCGACGCTCGTCGCGGCGGCGCCCAACGCGTAGACGCCGGAGTTGTAGGCCACGCGGGGGAGGTCTCGCCGCCTCGCGATCTCCACGACGACCTGGGCCACGAACGCGACGATGACCGCGGCCGACCACCCGTAGATGACGGACGTGCCGACGATGAAGATCGTCGCGAGCGAGGTGCCGCCGACCGGGACGTTCTCGAGCGGGACAGGGAACGCCTCCGCCACGACCGTGACGATGAGGAGAGCCCAGACGCCGGCCAGGGTCGATGCGCTCGGCTGCGAAGCCGCGAATGCAGACGCCGCGATGGTGACCGTGACGAGTTCCGCCACGATGACCGGCAGCAACAGCGGCAGGAGCCGAACGGTCTCGCGACCGATTTCGGCTCGACGTCGACTTCCCGTGGTTGGCCCCCTTTCCATCCCGGGAGCCGCAAGACCCAGGTACGTCCCGAACTACGCCAGGCAGGACCAGTGTGCCAGAAGGTCAGGAGGTTCCGGCATCCCTCGAAAGAGGGAGAGCTACGAGAAGATGTACAGCTGCGCTTCGGAGTCGCAGGGGTTCCCGCGGCCGTACATGATCGTCCGGGCGGTCACGTCGGCGATGCACCAGAACGTCGTCTGCGAATCGCCGGCGGTGCTGCCGTGACGGCACAGTGACTCGGCGCTTTCGTGGTCGGAGAGGATCTCGCGCAGCCGGGTGCGCGTGACGGGCTCGTCGAGGGAGTCCGTGAGAAGCTCGCGGGCGCGCTGCAGGCGCGCCGACGAGCCTTCGTTCGACGCGCTCGCCTCGTAATCGACCATCTCCGGATGCACGTAGTGGTTCGTGTGGGCCAGTGTCCCGTCCTCGGCCGGCGCGATGGCTCCCGATGTCGTCGCCGAGCCCTCGATGGAGACCACGACGTCGCCCTGTGCCACGACCCAGTTGTAAGACGAGGCGCGTGCGGGATGGAGGATCGCCCTCGTGGCCTCCGTCAGTGTTGTCCTCGTCAGAACGTCACGGACCTGCAGGAGGCGCGGAATGCCGATGCCCTCGTCCTTGGGCGCGACCTCGTTGCCGGTGATGGAGAGGCCTGCCTCGTTCCAGCCGACGCTGATCCACGGACCCAGGCCGAGCGTGAACGTGGTCGGTTCGCCCTCGACCTTCCATTCGATCGCGACCACGTCGTTCTCGTCGCCTGCGCTCAGGTCGTTGTTGTGGCCGACCAGGAGATGGCCGTCCGCGGTCAGCGCGGGAAGAGCGGCGATGTCGGTGCAGTGCGCCGGCACCTTCGTCTTCGAATACGTGCTCAGCTCCTGCACCGATTCCGCGAAAAGGGCCAGAGGGTCGACGTCGGCGGCCCGCGCGGCCGCGTCCAGCTCCTCGACCACCCACGGCAGGTGCTTCACGCTCGCGCCGCGGTAGCGGAGGACGAGGTCGACGTCGAAGGCCGCCGCAGCCGCGTTCCGCCGAATGGAGTCCTGCGTCGCCCGCCCGATCGCCGTTCCCGCGTCCCGATGCGTCCCCTCGGCGCGGATCAGCGGGATGTTCACGAGAGGGTCTCCTGCGGCTGGAGCCGCTCGGGGAGCGGTCTTGCGAGCAATTCGCGCACGAATTCGACACACTCCGAGACCGCCGCTTCGAGGAGCGCTCTGCCCTTCTCGGCCGTCGCTTTTGACGCGTCGCCCTGGATGCCCGTCCTCGAGAAGGACGACCACCATGGCATCACCTTGAGCGGGCCGTCGGACCAGTCCATCGTCGCGTGCTTCCCCTGGGGGTAGCTGCGCTCGTCCACGGCCTTCTCCATCTCGACCGCCTCCGGGTCGATGGCGAGATACATGGACGTCTCGAGCTCGCACGCGTGGGCCATCCCGCCCTGACCGGATTCCCGCAGCTCGGCGATCACCTTGGCCGAATCCTGGCCAGAGGTATGGAAAGCCGCCGCTGCGAGAACGGTGTCGTGCTCGAGGCCCACGAGGCGGGCGGCCATCTCGACGAGATTCTGGTTCGACCCGTGCCCGTTCAGGTAAAGGATGCGCTTGAATCCGTGGCGGGCCAGCGAGCTGCCGACGTCCACGAGGTAGCGCGTGAACGTGTCCCAGCCGATCGTGATCGGGCCGGGGAAATCCATGTGGTGCGGCGAGTAGCCATGGGGGATCGCCGGCAGGAGGACGATCTCGCCCGGCGCCGACTCCGCAGCCCGCCGGCAAATCTCCGCGGTGATGCGGAGATCGGTGTCGATCGGCATGTGCGGGCCGTGGTCTTCGAGCGTCGCCACCGGGATCAGGCACACCCTGTTTTCGGCCGCTGCGCGCCGAACCTCGGGCCAGCTCAGGCGCTCGTAGAGGAGCGGAGTCGTCCACACGGCGCATCGATCCTACTCCCGCGTGCAGTATTGCGGCTAACCCCAGGGTTGCCCAAACGTCCAACCTGCTGAATACTCACGTGCCGTCCGCCGTGGGGCGGTCGTATCGAAAGGAGTGAAAGGGTGAGGGGAAAGTTGCTTAGGCTTGCCCTCCCGTGCGTCGCGTTTGTCGCCCTCATCGCGGCGGGCTGCGGGGGGAGCAACAACACATCGAGCAGTACTGGAGGCTCCCAGACCGGTGGTGGTGGCGAAGGCGGCACGCTCGTCTTCGCATCGACCGCCGACCCGGTTTCCCTCGACGGCATCCTCGTCTCCGACGGCGAATCGTCGCGCGTCATCGAGCAGATCTTCGAGACGCTCATCAACCTGAAGCCCGGAACGACGGATCTCGAGCCCGGCCTCGCCGAGAGCTGGGAGGCCAACTCAGATGGCACCGCGTACACGTTCCACCTGCGTCAAGGTGTCAAGTTCCAGGACGGCACGGACTTCAACGCCGACGCCGTCTGCTCCAACTTCAACCGCTGGTACAACTTCAAAGGGGTCTTCCAGAACTCGGCCGCGACCTATTACTGGCAGGTCATCTTCGGCGGGTTCAAGACGTACAATCCGAACGCAGACGCCCCGAAGGGGAGCCTCTTTAAGAGCTGCGAGGCGACGGACGCGAACACGGCGGTCATCACCCTGACAAAGCCGTCGGCCTCCTTCTTGGCCGGGCTGACCCTAACCCCATTTTCGATCGCGAGCCCGACCGCGCTGCAGAAGTACGAGTCCAACAAGGGCTCGATCGATGCTGACGGCGTCTTCCATGCGACGGGTTCCTACGCCACGCAGCACCCCACCGGCACCGGCCCCTTCATGTTCAAGTCGTGGACTCGCGGGGACAAGCTCGTCCTCGTCAAGAACCCGAACTACTGGGGCGCGACCTCGGACAACCCAACCGAGTTCAACGGCACGGGTGCGAAGATCGACACGCTGATCTTCCAGCCGATCGCCGACAATGCGGCACGCCTGCAGGCGCTCCAGACCGGGGAGATCGACGGCTACGACCTCGTCGATCCGCAGGACATTCCCACGATCCAGGGGAACCCCGACCTGCAGATCCTCGACCGTCCGGCCTTCAACGTGGCTTACGTCGGCTTCAACATGTCAACTCCGCCGACCGACAACCCGAAGGTGCGGCAGGCGATCGCCTACGGGCTCGACCGGCAAGGCGTCGTCGACTCCTTCTACGGGGGCCGCGCGGAGGTGGCGAAGGAGTTCATGCCGCCGTCGCTCTTCGGCTACGCGGACGACGTGCCGACGTACACATACGATCCCGAGAAGTCGAAGCAGCTCCTCCAGGAGGCGGGGCTGACGCTTCCGGTCAAGATCGACTTCTGGTACCCGACCGACGTGTCCAGGCCCTACATGCCCGACCCGAAGCGGAACTTCGAGGCCTTCTCTGCGAGCCTCGAGAAGGCGGGCTTCAAGGTCGTCCCGCACAATGCACCCTGGAGCCCGGACTACCTCGGCAGGTCGGACTCGGGCAACCTCGGCAACGCCTACCTGCTCGGCTGGACGGGTGACTTCGGCGACCCGGACGACTTCATCGGCGTCTTCTTCCAGACTCCGCAGAGCCAGTGGGGGACGACCAAGAACCACGAACTCGATCCGGTCATGAAGATCCTCGACCAGGCCGAGACGGAGACCGACCAGGCGAAGAGAGTCGAGCTCTACCAGGAGGCAAACCGGCAGATCATGCAGACCCTGCCCGGCGTCCCTTACGCGCACACCAAGCCTGCGGTCGCGTTCAAGGCGAACGTGACCGGCTACGTGCCGAGCCCGGTCGATCTGCAGTCCTTCGCGACCGTCTCGGTGAAGTAGGCAGGGAGCGAATTAGGCAGCCGGCGGACGGCGATTAGATGCTCAGATTCGTCGTCCGTCGGCTGCTGCTCCTCATTCCAATTCTCATCGGGCTCTCAATCCTCGTCTTTGCTTGGATCAGGGCCCTTCCCGGCGACCCGTCCGCTGCGCTTCTCGGCGAGCGGGCGACCCCACAGGCCGTCGCGGCGATCCGCCATCAGTACGGGCTGGACAAGCCGATCTATGTCCAGTACGAGCGGTACGCCAAACAGCTCGCGACGCTGAAGTTCGGCAACAGCGCGACCTCTCGCCAGCCGGTGACGACGGAGTTTCGCCAGCGGTTCCCCGCGACGGTCGAGCTTGCACTGGCAGCTGGTCTCTTCGCGATCGTCTTCGGGATCCCGCTCGGCTTCATCGGTGCAAAGCGGTACCGGAGCCCCGTTGACCATGCGAGCCTGGTCGTCTCGCTCATCGGGATCTCAACTCCGATCTTCTTCCTCGCGCTGCTCCTGAAGTATGTCTTCGCGGTACGGCTCGGCTGGTTACCGACTGTGGGGCGCATGTCGGTTCTGATCGACATCCCGCACCCGACGAACTTCTACCTTCTCGACGCGATCATCGCCCTGAACTGGGCCGCGTTCGTCGACGTCAGCAAGCACCTCATCCTCCCCGCGATTGCACTCGGCTCGATCCCACTTGCGATCATCGCCCGGATCACGCGGGCATCGGTCCTCGACGTCCAGAACGAAGACTACGTTCGCACCGCCCAGGCGAAAGGCCTCGGACCGACGACCGTCGACTATCGCCACGTCTTGCGGAACGCGATGCTGCCGATCTCGACCATCATCGGCCTCCAGGTAGGTCTCCTCCTCTCGGGGGCGGTGCTCACCGAGACCGTCTTCGCCTTCCCTGGGATCGGCTCCTGGCTCGTGGATGCAATCAAGGCCCGCAACTACCCGGTCATCCAGGGCGGCGTCCTCTTCGTCGCCATCATCGTCGTGTTCGTCAACCTCCTCGTCGACCTCTCCTACGGTTTCCTCAACCCGCGAATCAGGTTGTCGAAGTGAGCATCGCCGCCA
>DATAOL010000014.1:0-14061 GCA_036265755.1 Gaiellaceae bacterium
TCTTTCTCGGCGCGTCCGTCTCCCGAGAGGAAGGCGCCATGGCGCTGCCCGAGCTCGAGCTCGCGCGGCTCGAGGCGATCGGCGTTCTCAAGGCGGCGGATGGCGGCTACCGCTCGACTCTCCGGCTCGTGCCGCACAGGGATGTGGTCGCCGCGTACGAGGCGGGCGCCGAGCCCCCACCGGGCACGGATCTGCTCGCGAACCTCACCGTCCGCATGCACTTCGTGTCCGCGCTCCAGCCCGACGCGGGCTCGGGCCTCCACGCCCTGCTGGCGGCAAGACACACGGACCGCGCAGTTGCAGCGGATCTGGATCCACGTGCCCATGAGCTCACGCACTTTGGCGCCCTGCTGAATGGGCTCGAAAACGTCGAGACGCTCGCGGGTCCCGGAGTCGAGCCCGCTGCGGGCCACTCGTTCGGCCTCGTGGCGGCGAATCCCTCGAGGCTGCTCACTCCGGCCGACGACGAGCGGGCCGACTCCGTCTGCAGGGAGCTCGTCCAGGCAGTGGCAGCGCAGCTGAGCGAAGGCGGCTTCGCCCATCTCCTCGTCACGTGGATCCTCGGACCGGGCGAGGAATGGTGGTCCCCCCTCGACCACTGGCTCGAAGGGCGTGACTGCGACGCTCTGCTCCTGCTCGAGCGCGAGGACGACCCGATCTCCTACTCGGCGCTGCACGCGGACGAGGGCGAGCTCGACCGCTGGACGACGTTCCTGGCCGGTCTCGCGGCCGACCGCGTCGCGACGGGCGCCATCGTCCTCCGCCGCCGGACGCGGGCCCGAAACTGGACGCGGCACGAGGAGCTCCCCTCCCCGGAGATCGGCCCGGCCGGCGACCAGGTCGTCCGGGCGTTCGTGAACCACGACCTCCTCGCCTCCACCCCCGACCAGGATCAGCTCCTCGAGGAGATCCTCGCCGTCGTCGAGCCCCAGCGCATCGAGCAGACGTGGCGGCACAAGGACGAGGGCCTCGAGCTCGAAAGCGCCCGGGCTCGCCTCGGCTGGGGACTCGGGTTCACCGTCGGAATCGACAACTACACCATCGAGCTGCTGGCCCGGATCGACGGACGGCGGCGCCTCCGTGAGCTCTTCGCCGAGATCGCGCAGGACTCCCAGCTGGAGGAGGAGGCCGTCGCGCGCGCGGGCCTGCCGGCCGTTCGCCGCCTCCTCGAGCTCGGGTTTCTCGCCCGAGCGGTCTAGGCGTTCAAGCGCTTGTAGAGGCGGTCGACGAGCTCGGGCATGCGCTCGAGCCGGTCCGTGATGACGCGGATGCGGTACTCACGGAAGTGCTCGGGCTCGACTCGTAGCGCCTTGGCCAACGTGGCGATGACCTCATTCGAGGGCACGGGCCGATTGCCGTGTACGAGGTGGTTGAGATACCCGGCCGAAAGACCGGTCTTCTCGGCGAGACCTCGGTAGGTCGTGGCGCGCTCCGCCATGAGGGCCTGGATCGTCTCCCCGAAGGGCTCCTCGCTGAACCGCCGCTTACGCGCCACCGAGCAATCCTCCCACACGCGCGGCGATTTCTCCGGTCGATATGCGCTCTTCATCACGAGTGGAGCGGACGAGGACGTCGACCTGGCCGTCCTCGAACGTCTTCTTGCCGACCGTGAGGCGCACAGGGCAGCCGATGAGGTCGGCGTCCGCGAACTTCTCCCCGGGTCGCTCGTCCCGGTCGTCGAGGAGCACCGAGTGGCCGCTTTCCTCGAGCTCGGAGACCAGCCTGTCCGCAATCCCAGCGATCTCGGGCCCGGCCGCGCCGATGGCCACGATATGGACGTCGTACGGGGCTACCGAGGCAGGCCACATGATCCCGTGCTCGTCATTGTGCTGCTCGACGATCGCGGCCATGACGCGACCCGGTCCGATGCCGTAGCTGCCGCCCAGCAAGGGCTTTTCCTGGCCGTCCTCGTCGAGGAACGTCGCGCCGAGCGGCGCCGAATAGAAGCTCCCGAAATTGAAGATGTGGCCGACCTCGATCGCGGTCTGGAAGAGAAGGGCGCCTCCGCACAGCGAGCAGCGGTCGCCTTCCCGCGGCTCCCGCAGATCTGCGAACCGCGGCTGGTAGTCGCGGCCCGCCTCGACCCCGCGCAGGTGTCGACCGTCGCGGTTGGCGCCGGCGACGAACTGCCCGTGACGCAGGGTCTCGTCGGCGATCACCTCGCCCGAGAACCCGATGGGGCCGAGCGAGCCGCCGCCCGCGCCGAACGCGGCTTTGATCTCGTCGTCCGTGGCCGGGCGGGATGCGCCGGGCAACGCGTCGTAGAGCTTGGTCTCGCTGAGCCGGTCGTCACCTCGGACGAGGGCCAGCACGACGGTGCCGTCCGGCTTGACGACGGGCATCGCCTTCGAGGTCGCCGAGGGGTCGATCCCGAGGAGCTCGGCCAGCCCTTCGATCGTCGTCACCCCGGGGGTCTCGATCTCTTCAGGTGCGCCGAGCGGCTCGGGCAGCACGGCAGGGCTTGGGACCGCCTCCGCCACCTCGAGGTCGCCCGCGTAGTCGCCGTTCTCGCAGCGAACCAGCATGTTCTCGCCAGAGCCCGAAGGTGCCAGAAAGTCGATGCTGAACTTCCCGCCCATGATCCCGCTCTCGGCCTGAACGTCGTAGGTCTCGAGCTCGCAGCGGGCGAAGATCCGCTTGTACGCCTCACGGTTCGCCTCGAAGCTCGCGCGCACGCCCTCCTCGTTACGGTCGAACGAGTACGCGTCTTTCATGATGAACTCGCGGACCCGCAAGAGGCCGCCGCGCGGGCGCGGCTCGTCGCGATCCTTCGTCTGGAAGTGGTACCAGAGCTGCGGAAGCTCGCGGTAGCTCTGGATCTCCCGTGCGTGGAACGTGACCGTCTCCTCGTGCGTCAGCGGCAGGATGAAGTCCCGGCCGGTGCGATCCTTGACATGGAAGATCTCCGGAATCGCGATGCGGCCGGTCGCTTCCCAGAGCTCAGCCGGGGTGAGAACCGGCATGAGCATCTCCTGGCCGCCGATCGCGTCCATCTCCTCGCGGATGACCTGCTCGACCTTCCGGTGGACGCGCCAGCCGAGCGGCGTGAACGACCAGAGGCCCGCCGAGACCTGGCGGATGAAGCCGCCGCGGACGAGCAGCTTGTGGCTGACCGCTTCGGCATCGCCGGGATCGTCCCGCAGAGTCGGGATGAAGAGCTGGGAGGCTCGCATCGCCTCTGCCCTAGGACGGCCGCTGAGCCGCTTCGGCCATGAGCAGAGCGGCCGGCTTCGCCAGCTTCAGCCTCTTCGGACGCTCCATCCCGCTTGCGATCCAGGTGTCGATCTCGTGGAAGAGCTCTTCGACGAGGATGTCGGAGGACACCTTCTTCAGCACGCGGCCGTGAGCGTAGATGAATCCCGTGTCGCGGCCGCCCGCGATCCCGAAGTCGGCATCTCCTGCCTCCCCGGGCCCGTTCACCGCGCAGCCCATCACCGCGACCTCGAAGGCCTGCGGATACCCCTTCAGCCGGTGCTCGACGGCCTCGGCGAGGTTCCAGACGCCCACGTTGTCGCGCCCACAGGACGGGCAGGCGATCATCACGGGCCCGCGCTCCCGGAGGCCGAGCGCCTTGAGGATCTCCCATGCGACCTTGACCTCCTCGACAGGATCGGCGGTCAGCGAGATACGGATCGTGTCCCCGATGCCGTCCATGAGCAGCGAACCCACGCCGATCGCGCTCTTGATCGACCCCGTCGAGACTGGGCCGGCCTCCGTGACGCCGAGGTGCAGCGGATACGGAACGCGCTCCGACAGCATGCGGTAGGCGCGGATCATCGTCGGCACGGAGCTCGACTTGACCGAGATCTTGAAGTCGTAGTAGTCCATCGACTCGAGCAGCCGCACCTGCTCGAGCGCCTCCTCGACGAGCGCCTCCGCGGTGTCTCTCTGCGCGAGCTCGACAAGGTGCTTGGGCAGAGAGCCGGAGTTCGCGCCGATCCGCATCGGGATTCCCTGTGCCTTCGCGGCCTCGACGACGGAGGCGACCTTGTCCGGCCCACCGATGTTTCCGGGGTTGATGCGCACAGCGGCGACGCCTGCGTCGATTGCCTTGAGCGCCAGCGAGGCGTTGAAATGGATGTCCGCGATCAGCGGCACGGGGCTCAGATACACGAGCTTCTTGAGAGCCTCCGCGTCCTCCGCCTTCGGAACGGCCACGCGGACGATCTCACAGCCCGCGGAGGCGAGGTCCGCGATCTGGGAGATCGTGGCGTCGACGTCGTACGTCTTCGTCAGCGTCATCGACTGCACGACGACCGGCGCGCCGCCGCCGATCGGCACGCCACCGACATGGATTCGGCGCTCGCTCGCCATCGCCGAGAGTGTATCCCGCCGTCTAGCCGCCTCTGATGCGATTGACGTCGTTCGTCAACCCGATGAAGAAGAGGAAGAGGACGACAAGAATCCCGACCGCCGAGGCCCGCTCGTACGCCTCGCGCGGGATCGCCCGACCCCTGATCCCCTCGGCGATGGAGAACGCGATGTGCCCGCCGTCGAGAGGTAGGAGCGGCAGGAGGTTCAGTAGAGCGAGCGAGAGCGAGATGAGCGCGAGGATCCCGAGGTACTCGCGGAAGCCGGTCTCGAGAGTCTCGCTGGACGCCTGCACGATGCCGACCGGGCTCGCCACGTCCTTCCGTCCTTCCCCGGTGACGATCCGCCCCAGCGAGGCTCCGATCGCACTCGTCGCCTCCCAGGTCCGCTCACCGGCCAGTTTCGTCGCGTCCCACGGCCCGTAGCTCTTGTAGATCACGCCGAGGGTGAAGCCCAGGCGGTAGGCGCCTTCGCTCAGGCGGGGGCGGGCCGTGACGGACAGCTCGCGGCCGGCGCGCTCGACGGTGAGCGTGACGGGGTCGCCGTCGCTCGCCCGGATCCGCTGGGAGATCTGCTCGCCCGTGACGGGCTTGCGGTTCACCGCGACGATCTTGTCCCCGGGCTGCACGATCGTCGCCGCGGGGGTGCCCGGATCGACCTGGGCGATCGTCTTGTCCACCTCCGAAGGGACGCCGAGCATGAAGACGACCGCGAGCAGAACGACGGCGAAGATCAGGTTCGTGAGTGGGCCGGCCGCAATGACGGTCACCCGCTTCCACACCGGTGCCCGCCAGTAGGCGTCCCCCGAGACCCCGTCCTCCGCATCGGTCAGGCCCCGTTCCGTCGACTTTCTCGCGCCCTCGGAGAGCTGCGAGCGCTCCACGGCCGCGCGCAGGTCGGCGAGCCCGGCTCGCGCATCTTCGAGGCGACTCTCGTCGAGAGCGACCTTCACGGGCTCGAGGTGTGTCGCGAGCCAGGGCGCCTCGTCGATGGCCGGGCCGAACTGCGCCTCGAGGTCGGCTCCGGCCGGCTTGTGCATCCCGGGGATCTTCACGTAGCCGCCGAGCGGGATTGCGCCGATCCCGTACTCGATCCCCTTGCGCCGCCACTTGACCACAGCCGGGGGGAAGAAGATGTAGAAGCGGCGCGGGCGCATACGCACCGCGAGGGCCGTGAAGAAGTGCCCCGCCTCGTGGATGAGGATCAGGAAGGCGAGACCGCCGATGGCCACGAGGATGTGCACGGGACTAGTGAACCAGTTGCCGAGTCAGCGCTGCTGCCGTCTTCCGCGCCTCCGCGTCGATCGTGACGAGCTCGTCGAGGTCCCTCGCGGCCACCGTGTCGGTCGCGTTCAGCGTCCCCTCGACCACCTCCGCGATCCCCGGGAACGGCAAGCGGCCGTCCAGGAAGGCGGCCACGGCGACTTCATTGGCGGCGTTGAGTACACACGGCGCGCTGCGTCCCGCCTCACCCGCCGCGCGTGCAAGCGCGAGGCAGGGGAAAGCCTCCTCGTCCGGCGCCGAAAACTCCAGGATGAGCCCTCCTGCAAGGTCGAGCGGCTCGATGGGGGTCTGCGAGCGCTCGGGGAAGGTGAGCGCAAAGGAGATGGGGACGCGCATGTCCGGGTAGCCGACGTGCGCAAGGGCGGCGCCGTCGCGGAAGCGGACGAGCGCGTGCACGACGGAGGTCGGGTGCACGACGACCTCGATTCGCTCGTACGGGATGTCGAAGAGGAAGTGCGCCTCGATGAGCTCGAGCCCCTTGTTCATGAGCGTCGCCGAGTCGACCGTGATCTTCGGGCCCATGTTCCAGGTCGGATGCGCGAGAGCCTCCGCCGGCGTCACCCCGGAGAGGTCGAGCCGGCTCCGGCCGCGGAAGGGGCCTCCTGAAGCGGTGAGGACGAGCGAGTGCACCGTCTCGGGCGCGCGCCCTTCGAGCAACTGGAAGGCGCCGGAGTGCTCCGAGTCGACGGGCACGATACGCCCTCCACCCCGCTCCCAGGTCGCACGGGCGAGCTCCCCGCCTGCGACGAGGCTCTCCTTGTTCGCAAGCGCCAGATCGATCCCGCGCTCGAGCGCCCAGAAGGTCGCGGGCAGTCCCGCGAAGCCGACGACCGCATTGAGGACCACGTCGGGCTCGGCACGCTCGAGCAGCTCCGTGAGGTCGCCGCCCACCTGCGTCAGCGGCGCGAGGCCGTCGATGCCCTGCGAGCCCGAGGCCGCCGCCACGAGCTCGAGCTCGGAGTGTGCGGCGATGATCTCCAGGGCCTGACTGCCGATCGACCCCGTCGCTCCGAGGAGCGCGACACGTTTCATGCGGGTCAGTCTAGGTCTGGCCCAGGGCGAGGATCGTGAAGTAGGCGGCCGGAGCGGCGAAGAGGAGAGAGTCGACCCGGTCGAGCACGCCCCCGTGACCGAGGAGGAGCCGCCCGGTGTCCTTCGTGCCGAGGTCCCGCTTCACGAGTGACTCGAAGAGGTCTCCGAGCGTGGAGGCCGCCACGATCACCGCGCCGAGCGCGAGCGCCCGCCAGGTCTCCGCGAAGACGGCTTCCTTGTAGAGCGCGATGAAGGTCGTGAGGACGCCCGCGATCGCCCCCGCGACGAAGCCTTCCCACGTCTTCCCGGGCGAGACCACCGGGGACATCTTGTGCCGGCCGGCGATCCGCCCGCCCACGTACGCGAACGTGTCGTTCACGAAGACGGTCAAAAGAAGCGTGATGAGCGCCAGGCGGCCGTAGGTGTCCAGCTCGCGGATGAGAAGCAGGTGCCCGAGCCCGAGGCCGACCCAGGCGGCTCCGAACACGGTGGCAGCGATCGCGACCGTGGTCGACTGCCTGGTCTCCGAGACGGCCGCGAACACGAAGCTGAGGACGAAGGTCAGCAGGAAGCCGGCGAGCAACCATGCCGGCCCCGAGACCTCCGCGCCCAGGTAGGCGGCAACCGCCCCTCCGTAGCCAGCGAGAACGAGCGGCCGCAGCGACCGGGCAAGGCGGTAGAGCTCGTGCAGGGCGACGAGACCGCCGAGCGTCACAAGGGCAAAGAGGAACCAGCCGCCCAGATACGCGCTGCCGAGGACGATGGGGAGGCCGGCCGCCACGACGGCGAGCCGGGAGATCAGGGGGCTCATCTGCCGCCGAAGCGCCGGCGCCGGCCCGCGTATTCGGCGAGGGCCTGCCGAAGGTGACGCCCGCCGAAGTCCGGCCAGAGCGTGTCGACGAAGACGAGCTCCGTGTAGGCGAGCTGCCAGAGGAGGAAGTTCGAGACGCGTAGCTCGCCGGAGGTGCGAATGAGGAGGTCCGGCTCCGGCATGTCTGGCGCATAGAGCCGCGAGGCAATCGCGTTCTCGTCGATGTCACGCGGGTCGATCCCCTCCTCGACGATCCGCCGCGTAGCCTCGACGATCTCTGCGCGGCCGCCGTAGTCGAAAGCGATCCAGAGCTGCAGGCGCTCGTTGTGGCCGGTCTCTTCCTCGAGCCGAGCCATGCGTCCGCGCAGCTCAGGGGTCGCTCGATCGCGGCGGCCGATGAAGCGCGTGGCGACGCCCTGGCGGGCGAGGTCGGGGAGCTCGCGCTCGATCGTCTCGACGAAGATCTCCATCAGCGCGTCCACCTCTTCCGGCGGGCGCGACCAGTTCTCCGTCGAGAAGGCGAAGACGCAGAGCGATTCGACGCCGAGGTCGATGGCCGCCTCGACGGTCCTGCGGAGCGACTTCGTCCCCGCCCGGTGGCCCGCTGCGACCGGCAGCCTGCGACGGCGGGCCCAGCGCCCGTTGCCGTCCATAATGATCGCGATCGAGCGCGCGACGTCGGGCAGGCTTTCTTCGGGGCCCGCCTTTGCGGTCCCGAGCGTTCGAAGCTTGGTGATGAGGTTCATGCCTTTTTCCGTCGCTCTCGACTTCGCTGAAGTCGGGAGCGATCTATACCTCCATGATCTCGGCCTCTTTGCGCTTCAGGAGGTCCTCGATCTTGGCCACGTGGTCGTCCGTGAGCTTCTGCACACGCTCCTCGGCGCGGCGTTCCTCGTCGTCACCGACGTCGCCGTTCCGGACGAGCTCCTTCAGGTCGTGCATGACGTCGCGGCGAACATTCCGCACGGCCACCCTCCCCTCTTCCGCGAGATGGCGCACGACCTTGACGAGCTCCTTGCGCCGCTCCTCGGTCAGCTGAGGGATCGGGAGGCGGACGAGCTTCCCGTCGTTCGAGGGCGTGAGGCCGAGGTCGGACTCGAGAATGGCGCGCTCGATCGCCTTGATCGAGCCCGGGTCGTACGGCTGGATCGTGATCATGCGCGGCTCGGGGACGTTGATCGTCGCGAGCTGCTGGAGCGGCGTCGGCGTCCCGTAGTAGTCCACCTGGATGCGGTCGAGGAGCGCAGCTGAGGCGCGCCCGGTCCGCACCGTGTTGAACTCGTGGGCGGCGGACTCGACCGACTTGTCCATCCGCCGGGTCGCGTCGCTGACGAAGTCGTCGATCATTCCTCGCTCCTTTCCGTGGAGATAATCGTGCCGATTCTCTCGCCGCGCACCACACGCCCGATGTTGCGCGCGTCGTCGAGGCCGAACACGTGGATCGGCAGGCCGTTGTCCATGCACAGCGAGAGGGCCGTCGAGTCCATCACCTTGAGCCCGCGCTCGAGCGCCTCGCGATGGGTGAGCTCGGGCAGAAACCCGGCGTTCGGATTCTCGTCCGGGTCGCCGTCGTAGACACCGTCGACGCCGTTCTTCCCCATGAGCATCGCCTCGGCGCCGATCTCCAGGGCTCTCAGCGCCGCGGCCGTGTCCGTCGTGAAGAACGGGTTCCCGGTCCCGCCCGCGAAGATGACGACGCGACCCTTCTCGAGGTGGCGGATCGCCCGGCGCCGGATGTAGGGCTCGGCGACCTGGCTCGCAGTGATCGCCGAGAGAACACGAGTGTGCACGCCGAGCTGCTCGAGCGCATCCTGGACGGCGAGGCAGTTCAGGAGCGTGGCGAGCATGCCCGCGTAGTCGGCAGTCGCGCGGTCCATCCCCTCGGCTGCGACCTCCATGCCCCGGTAGATATTCCCGGCGCCGAGGACGATCGCGGTCTCGACCTGGAGCTCCTGCACCGATTGGATCTCACGGGCAATCCCCTCGACGCGGGCGAGGTCGATCCCGTACTCCTGGTCGCCGAGAAGCGCTTCGCCGGAGAGCTTGAGCAGGACGCGCTGAAAGGCCGCGGCGCCGTCGGCCGGTGCCGCGACCTCGCTGTCCACTTCCGCGCTCATCCGGCCAGGGCGTAGCGCACGAAGTCGCGCACCTCCGCCCCGTGCTCGGCGAGGGCCTGGCCGACCGTCTGGTCGGGGTTGTGGATCCAGGGCTGGTCGTCGAGGACGCTGTCCGCGAAGAAGCCCTTCGCCAGCCGGCCTTCGATGATCTTCGCCTTGACGTCGTCCGGCTTGCCCTCGAGATCGGGCATCTTCTCGAGGATTCCGCGCTCCGCCTCGATCTCGTCCGCGGGCACCTCGTCTCGCGTCACGAAGCGCGGATTGGCGAACGCGATGTGCATCGCGACGAGCCGCGCGAGGTCAGGTGATCCCTGTGCTCGCACGAGCACGCCGATCTTCTGCGCCGGTGGGTGGACGTAGGACGCGAGCACCTCCCCGTTCTCGGCCTCGAGGCGGGCGGCGCCGACGACCTCGATGTTCTCGCCGATCCTGGCGACGAGCTCGACCCGGTCTTCCTCGAGCCCGCCGACGGCCTCGGGGCCCGTCTGCTCGACGGCGTCGATGACCCGCTCGGCGAAGCTCAGGAACTCGTCGTTCTTGGACACGGGCTCGGTCTCGCTGCCGACCGCGACGATCGCGCCGTGCGCGTTGTCGATGCGGGCGAGCACGCGGCCCTCCGTCACCTGACGGCCCGCGCGCTTGGCGGCCGCTGCCATGCCCTTCTCACGCAGGAGCTGAGCGGCCTTGTCGATGTCGCCTTCGGCCTCGACGAGTGCCCGCTTGGCGTCCATCATCGGAGCTCCGGTCATGTCGCGGAGCTCCTTTACCTGGCTGGCCGGGATCTCCGTCATTCCGCGGGTACCTCCTCCGCTACAGGCTCCGCGGTAGAAGCCTCCTCGGCGGTGGCCTCCGCGGGAGAAGCCTCCTCGGCGGGCGTATCCGCGGGTGCCTCCGACGGGTCCGTGGGAGCCTCTGCCGCCGGCTCCGCCTGGGCCTCCGGCTGACCGTTCGTCGGCTTCGTCATCTCCGCCGCGGTGACCTTCTGCTTGCCGGCCTCGATCCCGTTCGCGATCGCACGGATGATGAGGCTGCACGAGCGGATGGCGTCGTCGTTCCCGGGAATCACGTAGTCGGCGTCGTCCGGGTCGCAGTTCGTGTCGACGAGCGCGACAACCGGAAGGCCGAGCCGCCGCGCCTCGCGGATTGCGAGCTGCTCCTTCTTCAGGTCGACGACGAAGATCGCGTCCGGAAGGCGTTTCATGTCGTCGACGCCCCCGAGGTTCGTCTCGAGCTTCTCGAGCTCGGCAACCATGGTCATGCGCTCCTTCGCGGGCAGGAGCTCGAGCTGCCCCTCGTCCCGAAGGCGCCGCAGTTCGTGCAGGCGCTCGAGGCGCTCGGAGATGGTGCGCCAGTTGGTCAGGAGACCGCCGAGCCAGCGGTGGTTGACGTACGGCATGCCGACGCGATCCGCTTCCTCGGCGATCGAGTCCTGGGACTGCTTCTTCGTGCCGACGAAGAGCACGGAGCCTCCCCGCTCGGCGACGTTGCGCACGAAGGCGTGCGCCTGCTCGACGAGGTCGAGCGTCTGCTGCAGATCGATGATGTAGATGCCGCCGCGCTCGGTGAAGATGTAGCGGCGCATCTTGGGGTTCCAGCGCCGCGTCTGGTGGCCGAAATGGACTCCGGCCTCCAGGAGCTCGCGCATGCTGACGACGGACAAACTGATCCTCCTCGGTTGAATTTCGCTACTGCCGGCGGAATCGGATGGAACCGGGTCGCCCCGGCACCGCCACCCGAGCGCATCCGCCGGATCGGGTGACAAAACCGCTGCATTCTAGCCGAAGCGGCATATAACCTGAGCGGCGTGACTGGGGTCGCGAGGACATCCGCGTGGGACCTAGCCGTCGAGACCGTCGAGGAGGCGCTCGCAGACGGTGTCGTCCCCTCGCTCGAGCGGCTCGGCCGGCTCGGTCAGCTCGGCACGCTTCCCTCCTTCGTCGCGAGCCTAGACGGCGACGAGGATCCCGGCGAGCTGGCGGAGGACCATGCCCGCGAGCGCGAGAGCCTCGGCCTGGCGCCCGCGGAGGTGGCGGCGGAGCTGCTCGTCCTCGGCCGCATCCTCGACCGCTACGGCGAGAGCGAGGCGCGTCGTGCCCTCGACCGCTGCGTGGTCACCTACGTCGAGCGCGTCACCGGCGAGTTGGCCGAGCGCGCGCGGCGAGACCCGCTGACCGGTGTCCTGAACCACCGAGCCTTCCATGCGCGACTGCTTGCCGAGGCCGCGCGAGCGCGGCGCTATCGGAGCCGTATCGCGCTCCTCCTCTTCGATCTCGACCGCTTCAAGGAGACGAACGACCGCGAGGGCCACCAGGAGGGCGACCGCCTTCTCCGCGCCTTCGCCTCGGCGCTCGCCGGAACGGCGCGCGAAACGGACTCCGTGGGCCGCCTCGGCGGCGACGAGTTCGCCGCGCTCCTGATCGAGGCCGGCCCGGAGACCGCAGGCTCCTTCCTCACCCGCCTGCACGAACGCCTTCCGGAGGAAATCTCCGCGAGCGCAGGCGCGGCCTTCCTCCCGACCGACGCCTCGGAGCCGCAAGGCCTGATCGAGGTGGCGGACCGGCGACTCTATGAAGACAAGCGCGCCCGCGCCGCCTGATAGCGGCGCTTGGCCTCGGCCGCCTCCTCCGCCAGGTCGACCATCGGCGCCGGATATGCGCTTGTCTCCCACTCCGGAATCCAGCGACGGCAGTAAACCCCCTCCCGGTCGAAGCGCTTTCGCTGCCGTTCGGGGTTGAGGATCCGAAACCACGGCTGTGCGTCGATCCCAGTTCCCGCCACCCATTGCCAGTTGCCCTCGTTCTGCGCTGGGTCGTAGTCGACGAGAAGGTCGGCGAAGTGGCCCTCGCCGAGCCGCCAGTCGATGTGCAGATGCTTGACGAGGAAGCTCGCCGTCACCATGCGCGCGCGGTTGTGCATCCAGCCCGTCGCCGCCAGCTCGCGCATGCCCGCATCCACGAATGGGAAGCCGGTCTCCCCGGCGCGCCATCGCTCGAACCGCTCGCCCGCATCGTCCCAGCGGGGTTCGAATCGCGGCGCGTCGAGACCGTCGGCCTTCACATGCTCGAACCACTCGTGCCACGCGAGCTCCGACAGCCACTTCTCGCGCCCCTTTGTCGGCGGGGCTCGGAGAGCGGCGGTGGCACAGTCCGCGATGGTGATCTCGCCCGACGCAATCAGCGGAGAGAGGCGCGACGTCCCATCACGGCCCGGGAAGTCGCGGTCGTCCTCGTAGCGGGCGAGCTTCGCCTCGACGAACTGCTCGATCGCCGGATGCGGCTCCCCTTCGACCGCTGGCCGCCACGCCCGTCTGAACGCCGCGTATGTCTTCACGAGCGCGCTTCCTCCAGGGCTGCCTGAAGGTCGGGCGGAAGCGGTGACTCGGTTTCCACCGGCTCACCGGTGAACGGATGCGGGAAGGCGAGGCGGGCTGCGTGGAGGAACTGGCGCTCGAGGCCCAGGTCTCCTTCGAGGCCGTAGGTCGGGTCCCCCGACACGGGTAGGTCGATGGCTGCGAGATGGACGCGGATCTGGTGCGTTCTGCCGGTTTCCAGGACGACCCGCATGAGGGTATGCCGGCCCATCGGCTCGACGATTTCGAAATTCGTCACCGCGTCGCGGGGGGTGTCGGTGTCCAGTGAGATGCGCGTCGGGTCGTGCCGGTCACGGCCGACCGGCGCCTCGATGCGCCCCCGCTTCGAGCGTGGCCGGCCGCGGACGAGAGCGAGGTACTCGCGCACGAGCTTCCGCCTTCGCAAGAGCTGCTGGAGGCGCCGATGCGCCTCGTCGGAGCGGGCGACGACCAAGAGCCCCGACGTGTCGCGGTCGAGGCGGTGGACGATCCCCGGCCGCTCGGCCTCCTCCCCGCCCGCGACCGCGTGCCCGAGGAGCCCGTGGACGAGCGTCCCGCTCGGGTGGCCCGCAGAGGGGTGGACGACGATCCCGGCAGGCTTGTCCACGACCAGCAGGTGCTCGTCTTCGAAGGCGATGCGCAGGTCGAGCTGCGCCGGCTCGAGCGTCGACGGCCTGCTCTCTGGAATGCTCACCGCGAGGACGTCGCCCGCCGTCAGGCGGTGGCTCTTGGGCGCCGGCGTGCCGTTGACCTTCACCCGGCGCTGAGAGACGAGGCGCTCGGCAGCCGCGCGCGAGCCCACCTCCTCGAGGCCGGAGAGAAAGCGGTCCAGGCGCTCGCCCGCGGCCTCCGGCGGAACCTCGACTTCGATCTCAGCCAAGCGTCTTCGGAGCGGGTCGCCCCGAAGGAGTGCGCCTGATACGCGGCTGCCGCTCCGCCGCGACGAGCGCAAGGAGAAGAGCCGCGACGCCCACGACGATGAACGTGTCGGCGAGGTTGAACGCAGGCCAGAAGCGGAGGTCGAGGAAGTCCGTCACATGACCGATCCGAAGCCGGTCGACGAGGTTGCCCATGCTGCCGCCGATGAGGAGCCCGAGCGCGACCGGAAGGATCGGATGGCGGGCGCCCGACTTCGCGAAATAGAAGAGCATCCAGACG
>DATAOL010000015.1:0-9738 GCA_036265755.1 Gaiellaceae bacterium
GGCGTTCTTGGATCGAGATCTCTTCGCGGCGCGGCGCGTGCCGCGGCCGTCGTCTCCATCATGCGTACGCCCGGCCCCCTTCGGGCGGCGATTCTCTCAGCCGCCGTGTTGGCCACGGGGGCCCTCGGCCTCGCCGTCGCGTACGCGGTCGTGCCACAGGAGAGCGCTGCTGGCGTGAACGGCAGCACCATGCGGCTCGTAACGGTGACCGGCCCCGCGGGAACGACGACCCTCGCCGTGACGAAGACGAAGCAGGGGAAGACGAAGTACGTCCCCGTCCGAGTCGTTGGAACAGTGACCGGCCCGGGTGGGGTGAGCACGCTCTCGGTCGCAGTAGCCGGCCCGGCGGTGACCGACACGGACGTGATCACTCAGATTCAGCAGCAGACCGCGACCCAGACCCAGACCCAAACGCAAACCCAGACCCAAACTCAAACCCAGACCCAAATCCAAACCCAGACCCAAATCCAGACCCAGACCCAGACCGAGGTCATCACGGAGACGCAGCCCGTGACCGTCGTCGTCACTCAGCCCGAAACGGTCGTGGTCACAGAAACCGTCACCGTGGTGGAGACGACGACAGAAATCGTGCCTCCCGGCCCATGAAGTAATGCGGGAGCGTCTCGCACGAGTTCTCGATCACCCGAATCGCACCTGCCGTTAGCCACATCGTAACGCCGACGAGCTCTACGCTTTGCCCACATCGTGGAGCACGCCAGGCGACTCAATCACCCAGCAAATAGAGCCGACGGCCGACACCCTCAATCTCCCAAAGGGACGATTGTTGACATCCTGACTCTGATTCAGAATGAGACCATGGAACGGTTTGCGGTCTTGCGGCAGGCTTTTGCCGAAAAGGTCAAACCTTCCCAAGCTTCCGAAGCCTCGCCCGCCGAGGTCAGTGGACAGGTACCGGACGGCCGGACGGCCGATGGCGATTCGGGGAGCCGGCTCGGCGCCGTCCTTGTCCTTCTCATTCCCGTTGCCGGTCTCGCCTGGGCGGGGATCGGCTGGCTTCTCTATCGGCTCGTCGCCTGAGCGCGTCGGCCGCCCTCGTCCGGTCCTCGCTCCTTCCTCGCTGAAGTTCGCCATCGAGTGCCGGCCCCCACCCCGGACGTAGGAGCGGCCGATACGAGCCGAGCCCTCTTGCTGCCGGCCGGGTGAACGTGGAGAAGGAAAGGCGAAAAGCCCCGTGAGAGCCGGGGCTTTTCTCTGAGGCGGAGCGGCGCAGGAGTCGAACCTACCCAGCGACGGGTTGCGCCGCCTCACCGGTTTTGAAGACCGGCTGGGCCACCGGGCCCATGCCGCTCCGCGGCAAACGTAGCTCAGGCCGACTTCGTCCGGCGGCGCAGGACGCGCTCGTCTCCGACCCGCCGCGTGAGCCCGTCCGCGTCGAACCGCTCGAGGAGGAGCTGTGCAGGCTTGCGTCCCGTCCCGAGGAGGTCCCGGAAGCGAGCCAGGGTGATCGAGCCCGCGCTCTCGCACTCGGCGAGCAGGAGCCCCTTTGCCTCCTCGAAGGCGGCTGAGCCGATCGCAAGCCCGTCGCCGAGCCGCACGAGCCTGCCCTCGCGCTCGAGGAAGGAGCCGAGGCCGCGGTCTTCGACGGGCTGCGGGTTGAAGCCAGCTTCGGCGAGGCGCTCGTCGAGCTCGGCGGCTTCTTCGCTGCGCTCGCCGAGGGTCGCCACCGCGCCCGGAAGATAGAGGCGGGCTCCGCGGCGCTCCACACCGGCGAGGGGTAGGATGTCGCGCGCCCACGGCTCGGCCGGCGGGGGAATTCCGGGATCCAGCGGGTCCGAGGCCTCGATCCGGCGGTGAAGGTCCGACCGCAGCTCGTCGAGCCAGTCCCCGGAGAAGACCCACTCGCCAGCTCGCTCGAGCCCGTTCGGCTCCGCGCCGAGGCGCTGTAGCGACGTGGCCGGGACGGGCTCGTGGACGAGGGAGGCGAACTCGCCGCGTTGGAGGAACTCGAAGCGGTCGGCGTCCGCATGGCGAGGAGGAGCCGGGTCGAGGACGATCGCGCCCCCGATCGTCGTGCGGTCGCGGAGGACGACGCGGTCTCCGCGCGCGGCGACGACTGGAGAAGCGAGACGCAGCTGCGCCCAGCGCTCGCCGGCCCGAACTACGCGTGCGAGGTGCTCAGCGGTGCCGTGGTGGACGTGCACCCGCGCCCGGTCGGGGATCGGCTCGAGCTCGTCCAGTGCCACGTCCAGGCGGTAGGAGCGCGGGTAGCCGCCGGGGGCCACGAGCGCGTCGCCGCGATGGACCTCGCGCCGCTCTACTCCGGGAAGCGCGACCGCGACGCGCTGGCCGGCTTCCGCCCGCTCGACCGGACGGTCGTGCACCTGCACGCTGCGCACCCGCACGTCCAGCCCGGCCGGCTCGGCGCGCAGAAGGTCGCCTTCGCCGATGGAGCCGGACCAGAGCGTTCCGGTCACGACGGTGCCGATTCCGCGCAGCGTGAAGGAGCGGTCGACGAAGAGCCGCGCCGGGCCCTCGACACGCGAGTGCGGAAGGTCGTCGGCGACAGCCGCCAGCTCCGCGCGTAGCTCGTCGAGCCCCCGGCCCGACTTGGCGCTCGTGACGACGACGGGCGCTCCCGGCACGAGCTCGCCGGCCTCTTCGGCGACGAGCTCGACCAGCTCCGGCTCGACCGCGTCCGCTTTCGTGACTGCGACCACTCCGCGCTCGATGCCGAGGAGCTTCATGATCGCGAGGTGCTCGTGCGTCTGCGGCCGCGCGCCCTCGCCGGCGTCGACCACGAGAAGAAAGAGGTCGATTCCGCTCGCGCCCGCGACCATGTTGCGGACGAAGCGCTCGTGCCCGGGGACGTCGACGAGCGAAAGCCGCCGTCCGTCCGGGAGCTCGAGCGGCGCGTAACCGAGGTCGATGGAGATCCCTCGTGCCTGCTCCTCGGGCAAGCGGTCGGTGTCCTTACCGGTCAGCGCTCGGACGAGCCAGGTCTTCCCGTGATCGATGTGGCCCGCGGTCCCTACTGTGAGCGGCATGCGTTCACCGCCTGCGCGGCCTCCTCGACGTCGTCGTCGGAGAGCGTGCGGCAGTCGAGCAGCAGCAATCCGTCGCGCACGACTCCGATCACCGGTGGCTCAGCCAGGCGGAGCGGCTCGGCCAGGTCTTCGTCCAGCGCGCACGCGAAGCTCTCCACGTCTGTCACGGGAAGCGAGCCGCCGCCTGCCCGCGCGATCGTCTCCTCGACGCGACCGCCGGTCAGCTCCGCGAGACGCTCGGCCCGGGCCCGGACACTCTCGGCGGGCTCGGTGAGCATGCGCAGCACCGGGGGGCTCCCGCCGGCGCGGTAGACGGCGAGGGTCCCTTCGAGGGCGGCGAGCGTCAACTTGTCCGCGCGGAGCGCGCGCTGCAGCGGATGCCTGCGCAGGCGCTCGACGAGGTCCGCCCGGCCCACCGCAATCCCTGCCTGTGGGCCGCCGAGCAGCTTGTCTCCGGAGAAGGTGACGAGGTGCGAACCAGCATCGAGGCTGCCGCCGACGGTGGGCTCGCCCCCGATATCCGGCAGGACCCCTGAACCGAGGTCGTCCACGAGAACGACGCCGCATCTGTCGGCGAGCCGTGCCAGGTCGGCCAGTGCGGGCCGGTCGGCGAATCCGACGATGCGGAAGTTCGACTGGTGGACGCGGAGGATCATCGCCGTGCGCTCGCCCGCGGCACGCTCATAGTCCTCGAGCCGCGTCCGGTTCGTCGTCCCGACCTCGACCAGCCGCGCGCCCGAGCGGGCGAGGACGTCCGGGATCCGGAAGCCGTCGCCGATCTCGACCAGCTCGCCGCGGGAGACCAGGACATCGCGGCCTTCCGCGAGCGCGGCGACCGCGAGGAGCACCGCGGCAGCATTGTTGTTGACGACCAGGGACGCCTCGGCGCCGGTCAGCTCCCGCAGGAGGGGCGCGATGTGATCCTGCCGCGAGCCCCGGTGCCCTTCCTCGATGCCGTACTCGAGGTTCGAGTAGCCGGCCGCCACGTCCCGGATTCGTTCGAGGGCGCCTTGTGCGAGCGGTGCCCGGCCGAGGTTCGTGTGCACGACCACACCGGTCGCGTTCAGGACTCGGCGCAGCCGCGGTGCTCCGACCGCGTCCGCCTTGGCGAGCGCGAGCTCGCCGAGGTCGCCCGGCTCGGCGCCCGCCAGGAGCGCCTCGCGAGCATCCGCGATCGCCGCGCGCACGGCTTCGACCGCGAGCGCGTGCCCTCGTTCGGCCTCGAGCTCGGCGACCCGTGGGTCGGCGAGCAGCTCGTTGACGGACGGGAGTGTGCGTAGAGGGTTTTCCTGCTTCACTGCGGCTGATGATACGCCGCCCTTCTCGCTAGTCTCCGAGGCCCATGACCGAGATCGCCGCCCGACTCGCGCGTCCAATCCAGCGTCTGGGGCGGCCGAGCGCGCTCGTCATCGCGGTCTCCGTGCTGATCGTGCTGGCGGGAGCAGCCCTCCTCGCACGCGCGTACTCGCTCAAGGACTCCGTCCTCCCGGGCGTCTCCGTCGCCGGGGTGGATGTCGGAGGCCTCTCGCCTTCCGCCGCGCGCACCCACATCCGCGAGGAGCTCGGGGAGCGGCTGGACAGGCCGGTGCAGATCACGGTCGGCAAGGACTCGTTCACCGTCACGCCTTCGAACATCTTCCGGGTCGATGCCGCCGCGAGTGAGCGGGCGGCTTTCGACGCGGCCCGCGGGTCGTTCACTGCCCGGCTCGGCGCCCTGGCCGTCCCCTTCGCTGCCAAGCGGGACGTCGAGCCCGTCCTCCGCCTGCACGCCTCCGGGAAGGCCGCGCTTGCCGAAGAGCTCGCTGGGCTGACGAAGCGCGCCGTCTCCGCGCGCGTCGCGATGAAGGGCGAGGACGCCGTCGTCACGCGGGGCCGGCCGGGTACGGGCGTGGACGAGTCCGCCGTCCTTGACGCGCTCGCGACGGCCGCCCTCGCCGGGCTACCGGCCCTGACGGTCGACCTGAAGACCGTCGAGCCGCCGATCTCGAACGCCGCGGCCGAGCGGGCCGCCACGATCGCACGGACGATCGCCGCCGCCCCGGTGAAGCTCCAGCTCCACGGGGAAGGGACAATCGGCAAGCTCGGACGCTCCGACCTTGCGGCGCTCGTCCGCTTCCAGCCCCGCGGGGGCGTCGTCCGGGTCGTGCTCGACCCGCGCGGCGTCGAGAAGGAGGTGGCGCCCCGCGTCCAGCCGTTCACGACCAAGCCGGTCGACGCGACCTTCCGCGTCTCCGGCGACCGCGCGTATGTGGTCAGGTCGAAGCGCGGGACGACCCTGGACCTCCGCGGCGCGCAGAAGGCCATCTACGCGGCGGGTGGTGAAGCGGGCAACCGCACGGCGCTCCTCGGCCTGACCGCCCTGCAGCCCGAGCTCTCGACGAAGGAAGCGCGGGCGCTCGGCATCCGTGAGCGCATCTCGACGTTCACGACGGACATGGGCGAGTCGTCGTCCAACCGCATCTGGAACGTCCACCTGCTCGGCGATTACCTGCAGGGGACGATCGTGCCGGCCGGGAAGACCTTCTCGTACAACCAGGTCGTCGGCCCGCGCACGATCGAGCGGGGCTTCCGTGAGGGCCAGATGATCTTCGGCGGCGTGCTGATCCCCTCCATCGGCGGAGGTGTCTGCCAGACGGCGACGACGATCTTCAACGCGGCCTTCGAGGCGGGACTGCCCGTCTCCGAGCGCCACAACCATTCCTGGTACATCAGCCACTACCCGATGGGGCGCGACGCGACGGTGTCCTGGGGCGGGCCGGACCTCGTCTTCAAGAACGACCTGAAGCGTGCGCTCCTCATCAACGTCTCGTTCACCGACTCGACGTTCACGGTCAACTTCTACGGGACGAAACAGGGCCGCCGGGTCGTGTCGTCGACCTCGAGCCCGACGAACTACACCCAGCCCTCGATGCATTACGCCATCGACCCGACCGCAACGCCAGGCTCGAAATCGGTCGTGGCGGGTGGCGGGCCCGGGTTCGACGTCAACGTGCACCGCAAGGTGTACGAGCACGGAAAGATCATTCGCGAGGACGACTTCTTCACCCGCTACACCCCGGAGAACCCGACGACGGTGTACGGCCCGGGCGGAAAGCCGCCCGGCCCCTACATCATCCTCCCGACGAGCGGCTGAGCGGTAAGCTGCCGCCGGCATGAGGCCGGAAGCAGCCACCCTCCGTCTCGCGGTCTTCCCGGGCTCGGGCCTGCTCACGGACGCGCTGCTCGTCCTCGCCGGGACGGCGTTCGTCGCCGTCGCCGCGCAGGTCTCGATCAGCCTCCCGTTCACGCCAGTTCCGATCACCGGGCAGACGTTCGCGGTCGTCCTCGTCGGAGCCTCGCTCGGAGCGCTCCTCGGGCTGGCGAGCCTCGGCCTCTATCTCTTCGTCGGCGCGCTCGGCGCGCCGGTCTATGCCGACCAGCAGCACGGGTGGGATGTCCTCACGGGCCCGACCGGCGGGTACATCGTCGGGTTCGTGCTCGCGGCCGTGCTCACGGGCTTCCTGGCCCAGAAACGCTGGGACCGCCGCTTCTCCTCAGCGGTAGCCGCGATGCTCTCCGGCAACGTCGTCATCTATCTGGTCGGGCTTCCCTGGCTTGCCGCCAAGATCGACGCCGGCCTCGAGGACACCCTCGAAGCGGGCCTCTATCCCTTCGTTGTCGGAGATCTGTTGAAGCTGTATCTCGCAGGCGCCCTCCTGCCCGCTGCCTGGGCGGCCGTGGCCCGCTTCAAGGGTTAGCGGAACCACGCGCGGGTACCCCAAGGAAACGAAGAAAACAGCTCCAGGAGGGGGTCTTTGTGGCAAACGTTACTGAATCGATCACTGTCAATTGTCCTGTCTCGACCGTCTACAACCAGTGGACGCAGTTCGAGGAGTTCCCGCGTTTCATGGATGGTGTGGAGTCCGTCAAGCAGACTGACGATACGCATCTCCACTGGGTCGCCGAGATCGGCGGCAAGCGGCACGAGTGGGATGCCGAGGTCACCGAGCAGCGCCCCGACCAGGTTGTTGCCTGGCGTTCGCTGGACGGCCACTACAACTCGGGCCGCGTGCTCTTCGAGCGCGTCGACGACTCGACGACGAAGGTGACCGTCGACATGGAGCACGAGACCGAAGGCATGGTCGAGGCCCTGGGCTCGGCGATCGGCGCCGACAGCCGGAAGGTCAAGGGCGACCTCGAGCGCTTCCAGGAGCTCATCGAGGCGCGCGGCGCCGAGAGCGGTGCCTGGCGCGGTGAAGTCAAGCAGGGCGAGCGCGTTTCCTAGCGCTTACTGAGCGTCGGCCTTTGCGGGGAACGACGGCGGCGGCTGGGCGAGCCGGCGTTCGTAGCCGGCGACGACGGCCGCCACCGTCTCCTCCGGGTCGTCGCTCACGACGAGAAGCTCGACATCCTCGGGGGAGATCATCCCCTCGGAGAGCAGCTGCTCGCGGGACCAGTCGAGCAGCCCCTCCCAGTACTCCGATCTGAAGAGCACCACCGGGAAATGCACCACCTTGCCGGTTTGGATTAGCGTGAGCGATTCGAAGAGCTCGTCCAGCGTGCCGAAGCCGCCCGGAAAGATCACGAACCCCTCCGCCGCCTTCACGAACATCGTCTTCCGCGCGTAGAAATGGCGGAAGGTGAGACTGACGTCGAGGTAGGGGTTCGAGTGCTGCTCATGCGGAAGCTCGATGTTGAACCCGACCGAAACGCCGCCTCCCTCGCGCGCCCCGCGATTCGCGGCCTCCATGAGCCCGGGGCCGCCGCCGGTGACGACGGTGAAGCCCGCCTCGGCGAACCGGCGCCCCACATCGACCGCGGCCGCGTAGTACGGATGGTCCTGACGGATGCGCGCGGAGCCGAAGATCGTCACCGCAGGCTTCGCGAGCATCGAGACCGTCTCGAACCCCTCGTAGAACTCGTCGGCGATGCGGGCGACGTGCTCTCGCTCCGCGCCGTCGTCGCTCTGCAGGAGCCGCCGGTCGTCCAAGCTCAGAAGGTTCGCTCGAGGTGCGTCGCCGTCATGGCGACGGCGAGCAGCGCGGCGAGGCCGATGTACACGGCGCCTGCGGTGACGCGCTGCCACGGCAGCACCTTGTAGTACGCCGCGGCGGCGGGGTTGGAACGCTCCCGCCAGCGCCGCCACAGCTCGAAGGCGCCCACCACGAGGATCAGGATCAGGATGGGGTTGGGATGCCAGAAGGCCAGGGCGACGAGGCCGGCGAGGCCGAGGCCCCAGAGGGCAGGATGCACCGCGGCCACCGCGCGTCCTCCGTCGAGCGGCACGATCGGCAGCAGATTGAAGAGGTTGAGAAAGAAGCCGGTGAATGCGAGCGCGACGAGGAGGTCTGAGCCGAGCGCGGCGCCCAGAGCCCAGACGAGGGCCGCGCCGATGCTCCCCAGGATCGGCCCGGCGAGCGCGACGCGAGACTCCTTCCACGCGTCCTCGGGCATCTGCTTCATGCCGACGACCGCGCCGAGGAAGGGGATGAAGAGCGGAGCCGACGCGGGCACGCCTTGGCGGCGCAGCTCGAGCACGTGCCCGAGCTCGTGGACGAAGATGAGGAGGACGAAGCCGACCGCGAACTTCCAGCCCCAGATCCATGCATAGGCCGCGATGGAGACCAGCATCGTCCCCGAGGTCGCGAAGATCTTGAACTTGAAGAGCGCGAACGCGATCGCCTTGAACTTTGCGAGCAGCGCCCCGAGGGCGGCCAGCGGCGCAAATGCCTTCTTGCCGAGTTCCTTCCAGCGTGGCTCGGGATGGATCGGCTGGTACTCGCGCTGCGGCTCCGGCTCGTAGACCGGGTAGTCCGGATCGTGTTGCGGGGTTAGTTGGCTCACGATTGATTCATCGTAGCCACGGGCCTGTTCCTTGAACCCTTTGCGGTCTCCTCAGGACCCTCGGCCGATCCACTCCTCGCCGCCCTCGTAGACCTCCTTCTTCCAGAGCGGCACGGTTTCCTTGAGGGTGTCGATCGCGTCCCTGCAGGCGTCGAGCGCGGCCTGGCGGTGCGCCGCGGACACGGCAATGGCAACGCTCGCCTCACCGATCTCGCAGGTTCCGGTGCGATGCGTGATCGCAACGGCGCAGAGGTCATAGCGGGCCCGAAGCTCCGCGGCCAAATTGGTCATGACCTCTTCGGCCATGGCTTCATACGCCTCGTACTCGAGGCGTACCACCTGGCGGCCGCGCGACTCGGCGCGAACGGTGCCAACGAAAGTGGCGATCGCGCCTGCGCGTTCGTCCTCGACCTCTGCGACGACCGCGGCGAGGTCGATCGGCTCTTCCGTCAGCCGAACGGAACCGCCAGACACGGGCGGAATGAGCGCGACTTCGTCGCCCTCGGCCAGCTCGCCGTCGCGGTCGACGTAGGCACGGTTGACCGCGTAGACGAGCCCGACCGGCTCTTCCCCGAGGTCGAGCTGCGCCCAGACGTCCCCCGCCCGGGCTCCGTCGCCGAGGTCGAGATCGCGCCGACCGGTCCCGGCTCGCTCGCGCAGGCCGGCGAAAAGCCTCACCGTGACACGCATGGGCGTTAGCCTAGAGGCGATGGCGAGAGCCGAAGAGGGCCGCGAGACCGACTCGGGCATCGAGATCGAGCCGGTCTATACGCAGGACGATGTCGCCGGCCTCGAGCTGGAGCGGCCCGGCGAGTTTCCGTTCACGCGGGGCCCATACGCGGACATGTATCGCGGCCGTCCGTGGACGATCAGGCAGTACGCGGGGTTCGCCTCGGCGGAGGAGACGAAC
>DATAOL010000016.1:0-31094 GCA_036265755.1 Gaiellaceae bacterium
GCTGACCGGGGCGATCGTCATCGCGATGGGCGACTACTACGCCGGGCTCTTCTCGAACGACGACGCGTGGGCGGACGAGGTCAAGGCGGCCGCGGAGGAGAGCGGCGACCACGTCTGGCGCATGCCGCTGCACGAGACCTATAGGCGCTACATCGAATCGTCGTACGCCGACATGAAGAATTCCTCCGAGTACCGGCAGGGCTCGCCCATCCTCGCCGCCCGCTTCCTGCAGGAGTTCACGGGGGAGGGCCCCTGGGCTCATCTCGACATCGCCGGCACCGCGTACCTCGAGCGGACGCGCGAAGACTACTACGGCGCGCCCGGCGCCACCGGCTACGGCGTGCGGCTCCTGGCCGAGCTCGCGCGCCGCTTCTGCTGAGTGCCTCTCCCAGCCATCCCTGCCTGGCCCCGGCTCACGAACAGGCGTCGCCGAGCGCGACCCTCGCTTTCGACCAAGCTTCTAGCCTTGCCTTCGACCGACTACCGCGCCCGGCTCGCTGCTCGCGAGCCGGGACGCGGGCAGCACGACTGGGGTCGGCACTAGTGGACTTCGACCTCTCGGAAGACCACGAGCTGCTCCGGCGAACCGTGCGCGACCTCGCCGTCGAGCGTGTCGCACCGGTTGCCGAGGAGCTCGACCGCGAGCACCGTTTCCCCTACGACATCGTGGCGGCGCTCGCCGAGCTGGGCCTCCTGGGGATTCCGATCCCGGAGGAGCACGGCGGCAGCGGCGGCGACACGCTCGCCTACGCGCTGGCGATCGAGGAGCTCGCGCGCATCGACTCCTCGGTCGCGATCACCGTCGCGGCGCACACGTCCCTCGGGACGATACCGATCCTCCTCTTCGGGACCGAGGAGCAAAAGGAACGCTGGCTGCCCGACCTCGCGGCCGGCAGGAAACTGGCGGCCTTCGGCCTGACGGAGCCAGAGGCCGGATCCGACGCCGGGGCGACAAGGACGACGGCGGAGCTCCGCGATGGAAGCTGGGTCGTCAATGGCTCCAAGATCTTCATCACGAACGCGGGAACCGACATCACCGCGCTGGTGACGATCACCGCGCGCACGGGTGACGACGAGATCTCCAACATCGTCATCCCGAACGGGACTGACGGATACGAGCTCTCCGCACCGATGGAGAAAATGGGCTGGCGTGCCTCCGACACGCGCGAGCTTTTCTTTCAGAATTGCGCGGTGCCGGAAGATCATCTCCTCGGCGAGCGCGGCGCTGGCCTGCGCCAGTTCCTGGAGATCCTCGACGGCGGACGGATCTCGGTGGCCGCTATGGGTCTGGGCCTGGCCCAGGGGGCGTACGACCTGGCTACGGAGTACGCGCGCGAGCGGAAGCAGTTCGGCCAGCCGATCGGGAAGTTCCAGGCGATCCAGTTCCAGCTCGCCGACATGGCCACGGAGATCGAGGCAGCCCGCAACCTCGTCTACAAGGCGGCGTGGCTCAAGGACCAGGGGCGCGCGTTCGCGCAGGCCGCGGCGATCGCGAAGCTCTATACGGGCGAGCTGGCCAACCGAGTCGTGAACGCCGCGCTACAGATCCACGGTGGCTACGGCTTCATGGACGAATATGCGGTCTCGCGCCTCTACCGCGACCAGAAGGTGCTCGAGATCGGCGAGGGGACGAACGAGATCCAGCGGCTCGTCATCGCCCGTGGTTTGGGCTTTTAGTCCGGGGCCACCCCAAACCACCACCCGCTTTCGAGCGTACTGAGATCCAACGCGCGCGTGGCGCGCGGATCGTGCCGCAAGGGAAACGGCCTCAGCTTTGTGCCAGCCCTGTCCGGCTTCGATAGCATCGGCCAACCCCCACGACCGGAGGTAGCAATGCCGCTTTTCATGGACGTGCACAACATGGACGGAGGCGTCTCCTGCGATGCCGTTCGCGACGCCCACGCCAAGGACGTCGCCATCCAGGGCGACCACGGGGTCGACTACAAGAGTTACTGGGTGAGCGAGACCGAGGGCAAGATCTTCTGCCTCGTCGAGGCCCCGGACGCCGAGACCGCCGCGCGCGTTCACCGCGAGGCCCACGGGCTCGAGGCGGACGAGATCTACGAGGTCACCGAGGGGTCGTAGCCTCGGGCGAGCTATACGCCGGCTCGTCCGGCTTCTCCTATCCATCGTGGAAGGGCGGCTTCTACCCGGCTGACGCGAAGCCGGCGGACTTCCTGCGCTTCTACGCGGGCAGGCTCAACACCGTCGAGCTCAACTCGACGTTCCGGCGCCTGCCCGGCGAAGAGCAGTTCGAGCGCTGGGCCGCGCAGACGGAGCCTGGCTTCCAGTTCGCCGTCACGCTGGCCCGGCGCTTCACGTCGTTCGGGCGGATCGAGGGTCTCGACGCGGCGGCGCAGACGATCGGCCGGCTGGGCGACCGGCTCGGTCCTGTACGGATCAAGGTCCTGCAGGCACGCGACGACGGCTTCCTCCGTCTGCTGCTCGACTCCCTCGATCCCTCGATGCGCTGGGCGCTCGATTTCCGCCACGACTCGTGGCTCGACCCTGAGGTTGGCGAGCAACTGGACGAGCGCGGCGTCGTTCGCGTCGACGCCGAAGAAGGTGCCGCTACGTTCCGCTACCTCCGGCTGAGGAACCCGCCCTACGCGGAAGAGGATCTCGCGGCGGAGGCAGCGCGGATCGGACAGCTCCTCGACGAAGGCCTCGACGTCTACGCGTACTTTCAGCACGAGGACGACCCGACGGCGCCCGAGTATGCGGAGCGACTGCTCGAGCGCGTCAGCGGTCGCGAAGCCGGATGACGAACCGAACCGCCTGCCAGGTGTCGTCGATCGCGCAGCTCTTGTTGTCGACGAGTCCGGCGTCGAGACCGATGCGCTGCACCTCATCGAAGCTCAGATCGGTGGGATAGCCCGAGGCTTTCTTCGGCCAGGCGACCCAGAGGCCTCCGGCGGGCGCCAGCCGGCGCGCGAGCGGCGAGAACGCGCGCGTGAGCTCGCCCCGCTTCGTCGCGAAGAGGACTGCGACGTCAAACTCGCCCCGCAGCTTCGGCTTGACGCCGAGCGTCCCCGCGAACCCGTCGGGCGCCCCTTGCAGGGCGACCCGCGAGTCCTCCTTGATGCCGAGCTTCTTCGGCAGGGGTGTCGCCGAATAGTCGCGGTGCACGGAGACGAATCTAGCGAGCGGGGAAGAAACCGGCCCCTTGGCCCGTCCAGTGGACATGTACTACGACCCTCACACTCATCTTGCGATCGCCCGGGCGCGGCAGGAGGACATGATCCGCCAGGCCGAGCGCGACGAGCTCGCCCGTTCCGTCAAGAACGAGCGGCCCGGCTTGCTCGAACGGCTGCATGCCCACCTCCCCCGCAAGCGGGCGGCGCATCCGAGCCCCGTCGGCGCCTAGCGCAGGCGCTCGGCGTCGTAGCCCCACTCGGCGAGCAGTCCGAGTAGCTCGGCGCAGTGCTCCTCGTCGCGAGTCTCCACGGTGATCTCGACCTCGGTCCCGGTCACCGGGAGGTCCATGCCTTCGCGGTGGTGGTCGACCGAAACGACGTTCACGCGCCGCTCCGCGATGTGCGCGAGCAGACGGGCGAGAGCGCCGGGTCGGTCCGAGATCCTCGTCCGGACGACGAGGAAGCGCCCCGCCCGGGTCAACCCGTGGCGCGCGACTTCGACCAGGAGCGACGCGTCGATGTTCCCGCCGGAGAGGATCGCGCAGGCCGCGCCGGACCCCGGAATCCTGCCGGCGACGAGCGCCGCGACCGAGGCGGCCCCAGCTCCCTCCACGACGAGCTTCACGCGCTCGAGGAGGAGGACGATCGCGTCCGCGATCTCCGGATCCGTGACGGTGACGACCTCGTCGAGGCGGTCGGCGAGGATCGCGGTCGTCAGCTCCCCGGGCTGCTTCACGGCGATGCCGTCCGCGATCGTGATGCCGGTGGGCTCGAAGCCCGCGAACGGCGCGCAGTTCGCCGCCTGCACTCCCACGAGGTGGATCTCGGGGCGAAGCTCGCTCAGGGCGAGTGCTGTGCCGGACGCGAGCCCTCCGCCTCCGATGGGCACGACCAGGGTCTGCACGTCGCCGAGCTGCTCGGCGAGCTCGAGGCCGAGCGTGCCCTGGCCTGCCACGACGGCCTCGTCCTCGAAGGCGTGCACGAAGGTCGCCCCCGCCTCGGCCCGCTCGAGCGCCGCGCCCTGGGCCTCGTCGAATCCTTCACCCGAGAGAAGGACCTCTGCGCCGTAGCTCCGCGTGGCATCCACCTTCGCCATCGGGGCGTCCAGCGGCATGAAGACCGTCGCAGCGACACCCGCTTCGCGCGCGGCGAGGGCGAGTGCCTGGCCGTGGTTGCCGGCGCTCGCGGTGACCACGCCCGCGGCCCGCTCCTCGTCCGACATCGTCGCGAGCTTGTTGACCGCGCCCCGGATCTTGAAGGAGCCGGTGCGCTGCAGGTTCTCGGCCTTCAGAAAGACGGCCCGGCCGCTGCGCCGGCCCAGGGTCTCTGACGAATAGACGGGTGTCTCGCGCGCGAGGCCGTGGACCCGCTCACGAGCCGCCTTGATCTCAGCGAGTGTCGGGCCTGCCGCCGTCTTCATGAACCTCGAACACCTTTTCCATGATCTCTCGCACCGCCGTCAGGGGATCGAGCTCGCGATTCTGCACCGCCGTGAGCAGCCGCTGCAGCTCCGGATCATCTCCTACTGCGCTCTCCAGATGCATCTTTGCCCGCGCGCTCGCAACCGCGAAGACCTCGCCGGCCAGGTTCTTTGCGCGCCGCTCGGCGAGAAGCCCGCCATCCTCGAGGTGCCGCCTGTGAGCTTCGATCTCACCCCAGAGCTCCTCGGTCCCGTCCCCGCGCACCGCCTCCGTGAGCACGATCGGCGGCTGCCATTCCCGGTCGGGGTCGAGCGTGAGGATGGAGCGCACCTCGTTCACCATCGTCTTCGCGGCGGGGTGGTCGCACTTGTTCACTGCGATCACATCTGGGATCTCCATGATCCCCGCCTTCAGCGCCTGGATCGAGTCGCCGGAGCCGGGCATGAGGACGAGCAGCACGGTGTCCGCGATGGAGATGATCTCGACCTCGCTCTGGCCGGCGCCGACCGTTTCGAGAAACACGAGATCCTTCCCCGCGGCGTCCAGCACGAGCGCGGCCTGCAGCGTCGCCTCCGCGAGCCCGCCGAGATGGCCGCGCGTCCCCATCGAGCGGATGAAGACCTCGGGATCGAGGAAATGGTCTGCGAGCCGAATGCGGTCACCGAGAAGCGCTCCCTTCGTGAAGGGGCTCGAGGGATCCACCGTGATGACGCCGACCGTTGCATCGCCCTCGCGGACATGGCGGACGAGAGCGCTGACGAGGCTGGACTTGCCGACCCCGGGCGGCCCGGTGACGCCGATCGCATACGCGCGGCCGGTTTCTGGATAGAGGTCGCGAATGAGGTCGTACGCGAGCGGGTCCGAGCTCTCGACCAGCGTGATCGCACGCGCGAGCGCCCGCCGGTCACCCGAACGGACGCCCTCGACGAGCTCCTTGAGGCTCCAGCCGCGGCTCAATCGCGCGCGGGCTCCGGGTCGCTCGCGCGGAACGGCATCCGCCCCCCTTCGGCATCGACGCGCCGCGCGAGCACGAACCCCGTCACGGAGGCGATGCCGAGCAGAACAGCCGAGGCGCCCCAGACTGCGCGCGGGCCCGCCTCGTTCGTGAGCGGCCCGGCCACGATCATGCCGACGCCGAGGAACGCGTAGCCCAGGCTCATGACGACGGCGAACGCTCTCCCGCGCAGGCGATCGGGCGCGCCGCGCTGGACGAGCACGGCGTTCGTGACCACCGCGACGCCGTTTCCTGCGCCGGCGGCCACGACGACGATCGCCGCGACCCAGACGTTCGGGGCGACGGCGCCCGCTCCGAAGCCGAGTGCCATGAGCGCGATCGAGATCCCGTACGGAATGGCCATCCCCCGCTGCTCGATCCAGCTCCCGCCGAAGAAGCTCCCGATCATCAGGCCGATCGCGCCTGCCGCGACGAGCAGGCCGTAGCCGAAGTCCCCCGCCGAGAAGACGTTCTTCGCGAGGACGATTTCGGCGACGTTCACGCCGGCGGTCGCGAAGACGGCGATGCTCCAGGCGACGATGATCGTCACGAGCGACTTGGAGCGCAGGGCGAACGAGAAGCCGTCGGCCAGGTCGCGCCAGTGGCCGCGGCTGGGGGCGCGCTCGGCCTCTTCCAGGCTTTCATGGATGCGGAGGATGAGCACGGCCGAGACGAGGAAGCTGACCGCGTTCACGACGTAGGCGACGTCGGTGCTCGTCGCAGCCACGAGCGCGCCGCCGGAGAGCGCCCCGATCGCCCAGGTGAAGTTGTCTGCCGTCTGCAGGAGCCCGTTCGCCTGCGGCAAGTCCTCGTCCGCGACCAGGTTCGGCAGCCCCGCGTACACCGCGGGACGGAAGAGGCTGGTCGCGATGCCGGCCACGAAGGCGAGGGCGACGATCTGCAGCGCGCTCGTAGCAAAGGGCAGCACGAAGAAAACACCGGCGCGAACCGCATCCGCCACCACGAGGATCCAGCGGCGCGACCCGACGTCCAGGAGTCGTCCGGCCATGAAGCCGACGACGACGCTCGGCAGGAACTCGACGACGAGGAGGGCGCTGACCCAGGACGCGTTCTCCGTCCGGTCGAACACGTCGACGACGAGCGCTACGAACGCGAGCCACGTTCCGATGCTGGATGCCAGCGTCGCGAAGAAGAGGAGGCGGAAACCCCCGGCCTCCCGCAAGAGCCCGAAACGGGCCCTCCTGCGGCCGCCTGTCACGGTCCGAACCGTAACAGCGACCCCGACAACCGGTAGTCCTAGATGGAGTTACGCGCGCCTTGCAGCACGCGCTCGAGCGCGGCCGCGAAGAACTCGTTCTCGTCCTGCGTCCCGACGGTGACGCGGATGGCGTGGTCGGCTCCGAAGGGGCCGAGCGGACGCACGATCACGCCCTCGTGGAGCAGCCGGTCGAAGACGACGCGCGCGTCCTCCCCGGTCTCGACATAGACGAAGTTCGCGACCGGCGGCGCGGCGAGGACGAGGCCGAGCGAGCGGCAGGCCCCCTCGACCTGCGCGCGGCCCTCGGCAGTCTCCTTCCGCCTGCGGGCGATCTCGGAATCGTTGCCGATGCTAGCCCGCGCGGCGTCCTGGGCGGTCTGGTTGATGTCGAAGGCGTTGCGAACCTTCGCGATCGCCTCGACCACCTCGACGGCCCCGACCCCGTACCCCACGCGCAGGCCGGCGAGGCCGTAGATCTTGGAGAACGTGCGCAACACGAGCGCCCGCCGTCCGGACTTCACCGACTCCTCGATCCCGTCCGGATAGTCCTCCGCCTCGACGTACTCGAAGTACGCTTCGTCGAGCACGGTGAGGACGTGCCCGGGCACCCGCTCGAAATAGGACTCGATCTCGTCCCGCCCGATCATCGTTCCCGTCGGGTTGTTCGGATTGCAGAGGTAGACGATCTTCGTGCGCGGACCGACCTCCGCCAGGATCGCGTCCACGTCGTAGCGGTAGTCGGCGAGCGGCACACGCCTGGCGACGGCGCCCAGCTTCAACGCATCCAGGACGTAGCTCGGGAAGGAGGGCCACCCGCACACGACCTCGTCTCCCGGATCGAGGACGGCCAGTGAAAGGTACATGAGCACTGCGTCGGCTCCGGCGGCGAGCGTGACGTTCTCGAAGCCGACGCCGTGCCGGTCGGCGAGGGCAGCCCGGAGGAGGTAGGCGCCCCCGTCCGGGTAGCGATTCAGCTCCGGCGCCCCCCGCTGGATCGCCTCGAGCGCCTCGGGGAACGGGCCGTACTGACCCTCGTTGGACGCGAGCTTCACCACCCGCTCGAGGCCGAGCTCGCGCTGCACCTCCTCCACAGGCTTGCCAGGCTCGTAGGGGACGAGGCTTTCGAGGGCGGGTCGCAGGAGAGGCGCGTCGGCCATTCCCCTAATCTTTCCATGCATGGAGATCGGCCTTTTCCCCCTCAACCTCGTGCTGCTCCCCGGCGAGCAAGCGCCGCTGCACATCTTCGAACCTCGCTACCGCGAGTTGATCGGCGAGTGCCTCGACGGGGGCGGCGAGTTCGGGCTCGTCCTGGCGGACGACGAAGGCATGCGGGACATTGGCTGCCGGGCGGGTGTGATCGAGGTGCTCGAGCAGTTCGAGGACGGGCGTCTGAACGTGGTCGTCGAAGGCCGCGAGCGCATCCGCATCGGCGAGCTGACCGAAGGCCACTCCTACATCACGGCCGAGGTCGAAGACATCGACGACGAGGACGAGGCGCCGACCGAGGACGAGATCGAAGAGGTGCTCGCCGCCTACCAGCGCGTCGTCACGGCGGCGGAGGCCGATCTGGAGGACCTCGACTTCGACGCGGACTCGATCGCCTACCAGATCGCCGCGCGGGTGGACTTCGGCACGGAGGTCAAGCAGGGGCTGCTCGAGCTCCGCTCCGAGCGCGAGCGCGTCCTGCGCCTGGCGCCGATGCTCGACCAGGCCGCCGAGGCGGTGCAGCGCGACCGCGAGGTGCGTGAACGGGCCTCGGGGAACGGCCGCGTCGAGCCCATCTAGCCCTCGAGCTTCTTGACCGCGTGCACAGGGCGGCCTGCCGCCTCCCAGGCGTAGTACGAAGCGCTCGGGCCGAACTCGGGCTCGTACGTGACGACGCGCGGGTTGCGCCCCACCTCCTTCGCACGCTGCGCGTGCCGGAGGAGATTCGGGTCGTCACGATGCTCCCAGACGAGGATGAGGTGGGCGGCGGTCATGTAGTGCGCAACGAACGGACAGCCATCCGCAGGGCACGGGAACGGGTCGGTGGCCACGCAGAACCAGCCCGCATGGTCGCCGCTCGTGTCGTCGGTCCAGAGCTCCTCCTCCGCCTCGAGACCCACGTCCTCCTCGAGTATCGTGCCGCGCTCGAGTTCTGCGCCGCTCACAGCTCCTTCTCCATCAGGATCGCGTCGACGTAGCCGTCCGAGCGGCGGAAGTGTCCCTTGCGCTCCCCGACTCGCCGGTAGCCGAGCCGGTCGTAGAGCGCGAGCGCCGCTTCGTTGTACGGGAAGACGTGCAGCTCGATCTTGCGAACGCCGACCCTTCGCGCCCAGGACTCGGCTGCCTCCATGAGAGCGCGGCCGATGCCGCGCCGGCGGTGTCCTTCCGCGACCATGATCCCGACGTCGGCCACGTGCTCGCTGGCGGGATGCGCGTCGCGCCCGATGGAAAGCCGCCCGACGATCCGCCCGTCTTCCTCGGCGACGATGACCGCGGAGTAGGCGTGCCGCCGGATCGCCTTCAGGTACCGCCGTTCGTCGGAGACCTTTCGCCACTGGCCGTCGGCGATCAGCCAACCTCCAGGCTCCGAGCCCACCGACTCGGCGAGGCGAACGAGCGGCTCGGCGTCTCCCGGCTCGGCCCGGCGGATGATCGCGGTCACTCGACGATCGCCCCCGCGCCTCCCCGCCTCGGGTCGCCCGCGGCCTCGAGGCGTCCGTCGGCCGCGAGCCCGACCGCGGACGCGCCGCCGAAGTAGAGGTTGCGGCCCGCCCAGCGCACGACCTCGTAGCCGGATCGCTCGAGCCGGTCAGCGACGTCCGAGTCGATCCCACCCTCGAGCTGCAACGCGCTGCCCTCGAGGTGGACTCGCGGAGCGTCGATCGCCTCGGACACCGAGAGCCCGTAATCGAGCACGTTGACGATGATCTGCAGGATTGCCGCGCGGAGCCGGATCGAGCCTGCGCTGCCGACGACCAGCCGCGGCCTGCCGTCTTCCAGAACGACGGACGGCGCCATCATGCTCGTCAGCCGGTTGCCGGGCGACCCCTCGCGCCCACCGGGGTTCAGATCCTCCTCACCGAGCATGTTGTTCATCTGGATGCCGGTGCCGGGGACGATGACGCCGGACCCGCAGCCCGTGGACGCCGACAGCGACGCCGCGTTGCCCCGGGCGTCGACGACGCTGATGTGCGTCGTGGACGGCACCCCAGCCGGTTCGCGCCGGAATTCCCGCACCCCCTCCCGCGAGCGCCGCGCCGCGGCCGCCACGGCCTCGTCGGCGAGCAGCCGGCGCGGGAGCCCTCCCCGCGCGAGCCCGCTCACGAAGCCGGAACCGCGCGCAAGCTGCGCTTCCCGCATCACTTCGGCCAGAGCCGCGACGGCCTCGGCGCTTCCCGCCCCTCCGGGGCTCCCGAGCGCGTCCAGGACACGGAGCGCGTAGGCGATCAGCAGGCCCCCAGACGAGGGCGGCGGATTGGAGACGAACTCCCAGCTCCCGTAGAGCGCTCGGACGGGGCGCCTGCGGATAACCCGGTAGTCCCGGAGGTCGGCCTCGGTCAGCCGGCCGCCGCCCTCGCGCACGGTCGCGCTGAGGTCGCGCGCAAGCTCGCCGCGGTAGAAGCCGTCCGGCCCTTGCTCGGCAAGCCGATCGAAGGTGTCGGCAAGGTAGGGCATGCGAAGAGGGTCGCCGGCGCCGAGCGGGCCTCCCTTTCCGTAGATCCGCTCGCCCTCGGGCTCCGCCCGGAGGATCGGATCGAGGATTCGATGCAGAAACGCCTGCTGCTCGTTCACGACGACGCCCTCCCGGGCGAGGCGTGCCGCGGGGGCGATGAGGTCGGCCCAGGGCATCCGCGCGTACGCGGCGTGCGCCACGCCCAGGCCGGCAACCGAGCCGGGGACGGCGCAGGAGGCTGCGCCGATCATGAAGATCTGATGCTTGCCCTCGTCGAACTCGACGGTGACCGGATCCATCGAGGCGAGCTCACCGCCACGACCGGGTTCCCGTCCAGGGATCGCGACGAAGAAGTCCAGCAGGCGGTCGCTCTGGTCCGACGCGCGGTGGACGAGCATGAAGCCACCCGCGCCCGGGCCCGTGAGCGGGCTTTCGGCGACCCAGGAGACGAAAGCGGCCGCGATGCAGGCGTCGACCGCGTTTCCACCCTCGGCGAGGATCTCCGCGCCGGCCTGCGCGGTGAGCGGATGCCCCGCCGCGACTGCGCCTCTCATGCGGAGAGGTTACTCCGAACCGTCGGGTCCGCTAGAGGTCGCGGAGAAAGCTCGGCGGCTCCAGCGTGTCGTCCACATCTGCAGCCGGCTGCGGGCCGCGGGGGCTCGGCGAGCTGAGGCTGCCACGTCCTCCGAGGCCCGTCGCGATGACGGTGACCCAGATCTGCCCGGACAGCCGCTCGTCGATCGTCGCCCCGAAGATGATGTTCGTCTCCTCGGTGGCCGCCTCCCGGACGACCTCCGCTGCCTCGTTCACCTCGAGGAGCGTCAGGTCGTCGCCTCCCGCGATGGAGAGAAGGATGCCGCGGGCACCGACGATCTCGGTGTCGATGAGCGGTGAGCGCAACGCGCGCTCGGCCGCTTCGCGGGCACGCGTCTCCCCTGTCGCAAAGCCGATGCCCATGATCGCCGAGCCCGCGTCGCTCATGATCGTGCGAACGTCGGCGAAGTCGAGGTTGATGAGCCCGGGCATCGTGATGAGGTCGCAGATGCCCTGCACGCCCTGTCGGAGGACGTCGTCCGCGATCCGGAAGGCGTCGAGCATGGACGTCGAGCGCTCGAGCACCTCGAGCAGGCGGTCGTTCGGAATGACGATGACCGTGTCGCAGACCTCGCGGAGCTCCTGCACGCCCTTCTCGGCCTGGGTGCGCCGGCGGGTGCCCTCGAAGCGGAATGGCAACGTGACGATCCCGACCGTCAGCGCCCCGACCTCGCGCGCGATCCGCGCGACGACGGGAGCGGCCCCCGTTCCGGTGCCGCCACCTTCGCCCGCGGTCACGAAGACCATGTCCGAGCCGCGGAGAACGTGCTTGATCTGGTCGTAGGCCTCTTCCGCGGCGTCCCGGCCGAGGTTCGGGTCGGATCCGGAACCGAGGCCCTGCGTCAGCTCGCGGCCGATGTGAAGCTTGATCGGCGCCTCGCACGTCCGCAGCTGCTGGATGTCCGTGTTGACCGCGATGAACTCGACCTGGGAGATGCCGGCCTCGATCATCCTGTTGACGGCGTTCAGGCCGCCGCCACCGACGCCGACCACGCGGATGACGGCGAGGTAGGCGGCCGACTCGGGCCGGGGGGCACGATGAATGCGCGGCGCGGTCTCCGCCATCCGCGCAGCCGGAGCGGGCTCGTAGCTCTGGACGGGAGCAGGAGAGGCCCGCTCGGGTTCTCGCTGCTCCGTGGGCGCAGGTGCGGATGGCGCTGGTGTCACGTCGACGGTCGAGGACTCGGAGCTCGGCGCTTCCGCGCGCTCCGGCTCGCGCTCGGCGGGCCGGGCGGGCTCAGGCGACGACGAATTCGCACGCTCGGGAGCCGCATGCTCGACGGTGGGCGCGTCGGCAGTCTCCTGGCCGGTGCGCTCACGTTCCGCCTGGCGCTGGGCTGCTTCCGTTGCCTTGAAGAGCTCCGCGAGGGGCCCTTCACGCATGCTCGCGCGGCGTCGCGCCATTGAGCACCTCCTCCGCGAGGTCGCGGTAGGCCTTCGCAGCCGGGCCGGACGAGTCGTACTTGAGCACGGAGCTGCCCTCGACGGGCGCCTCGGCATAGCGAACGGTCTTCTTGATGCGCGTCTCGAAGACGAGATCGCCGAAATTCTCCTTCAGCATTTCCACGGCTTCCCTGCTGTGCACCGTCCGGGAGTCGTACATGGTCGGCAGGATGCCCTTGATCTCGACGACCGGGTTGAGGTTCTCGCGGATCATGCTGAGCGTCGTCTCGAGCTGGACGAGGCCACGGAGCGAGAGGTACTCGCACTGCACCGGGACGATGACGCCGTCGGACGCCGTCAGCGCGTTGATCGTGAGCAGCCCGAGCGACGGCGGTGTGTCGATCAGGATGTAGTCGTAGCGATTCCTGACCGGGAGGAGCGCTTTTTGGAGAGCGCGCTCGCGTCCGATCATGCTCGACAGCGCGAGCTCGGCGCCGGCGAGGTCGATCGACGAAACGGCGACGTCGACCTCGGCGCGATGGATGACTTCCTCGACCGGCATCGAGTGCACGAGGACGTCGTACATCGACCGCTCGACCTGATCCGGATCCATGCCCTGGGACATGGTCAGGTTCCCCTGCGGATCGAGATCGACGATGAGCACCTCGAAGCCGTGCTCCTTGAACGCGACGGCGAGGTTCAGCGTGGTGGTCGTCTTCGCCACGCCACCCTTTTGATTAGCGAAGGCGATGACCTGGCCCAGCATTGCTCCTTTAGAAGTGGACGTCCGCTTGCGCGGACGCGGAAGAATCCCGGAAAGCCCCATGAGGGGTCGTGTTTCGTGTCACGGTAGCACAATCCTTCCCGGACCAATTCCCCGCAAATCGGCAGAAAACAAGGGAACCGAGCTGTCGAGTTTCCCCAGAAGCGCGCGCGGCGTCAGCGGCGCAGGGCGAGGAGCGAGAGCATCTCGAAGCACGCGTTCGCGGCGAGGAACGCGGTGACCGCGGCCGGATCGTACGGCGGCGAGACCTCGACGCAGTCGAACCCCCGGAAATCGATCCCGGTGAGCGCACGGACATACGCGAGCGCCTCGCGGCTCGTCGGGCCTCCCACCTCGGGCGTCCCGGTGCCCGGAGCAAACGCCGGGTCGACGAAGTCGACGTCGAAGGAAAGAAAGGTGGGGCCGTCTCCCACGCGCTCCCGCGCGCGCTCGGCGAAGCCATCCGGACCAAGCTCCACCAGCTCCTCGTAGGGGAGCGCGTCGAGTCCGAGCTCGGCCGGAAGCGCGGCGTCGCCACTTGTCGTCAGCGACCCGCGCAGGCCGGCTTGAATCGACCGCTCCGGATCGATCAGGCCCTCCTCCACCGCGCGTCGCACGACGCTGCCGTGGAAGAGCTTCTGCCCGAAGTACTCGTTCCAGACGTCGTGGTGCGCATCGAGCTGCACGAGGCCGAGTGGACCGTGCACCGCGGCCAGGGCGCGGAGCTCGGCGAGGAGCACCGTGTGGTCACCCCCCAGGCCGAGAGTGACGACGCCCGCTCCCGCGACCGCTGCCAACGCGGTGGCCGAGCGCTCGATCGAGTCCACCGTCGAGCCCGGAACCGTCGCCACGTCACCGAAGTCCACCAGCGACAGCCGCGCGCAGACATCGACGTCGAGAATCGGGTTGTAGTTGCGCAACAGCACCGAAGCGCTGCGGATCGCCTCCGGACCGAAGCGAGCGCCGGTGCGAAAAACCTGAGCCCCGTCGCTCGGTACTCCGACCACGGCAACGTCGACCCCGTCGAGGGCGGTCACGTGCGGCAGGCGCATGAACGTCCGCGGGCCCGAGAACCGCGGCGTCTCGAAGGCGTCCGGCGGTCCGTAGCGTGTCATCTGCGCGGCGATTATAGGGAGCCGCCCGCGACCACCTCCTCCCGGCCGAGTTCCAGGGAGCTACGGCAGTCGGCGAGCGCAGTTCGAGCACGCTCGACTCCGTGCGGCCTTTCGACTGCGAGCCAGCGCTCCCCGTCGGCCAGCAGCCCGCGGACCTCGGCGAGCACGTCCGCCGCGGGGGCGCCCTCGCGGCGAAGCGCGTCGATGCGCTCGAGACGCTCGATGACCTGTCGTGCCTCGTCCATGTCTCGAGCCTAGGGCTCGAGAGCGCGTGTGTGTGTCACGGATGGTGACGAGGGCGGCGGCAATCGCGCCAGTAGGCGATCGCAACGACGGCGATGCCGGCGAGAGCGATGAGCAGGAGCAGCGTGTCGTGCCGGTTGATGACGGCGAGCAGGATCCCGAGCACGAAGGCGACCCGGAGCCCGATGCAGCGCCGGCGCCAGAGCCGGTCGCCGCCGTTCGTCATCCTGCGGCGACGACCCTGGCCGCAGTCGTGACCTGAGGCCTCGGCCGCAATCCCAGGAGTGCCTCGTCGAGCGAGTGCACGAGCTCGGCGCGGTCCGGATGGAGCAGCGTCTCGACGAGCGCTCGCCTCACTGCGTCCTCCGCCCTGGCCCCCGGCCCGTCTCCGTCCAGAAGAGACCGGAACGCGGTCAGGAGCTCGGAGCGCTCGCGCGCCGTCTCACCGAGGAGCACTGCAGTTCGCATCGCTGCCGCCCAGGCGCCCTCGTCGCAGCCGAACAGCGCCTCGAGCGCTTCCCGAAGCTCGTCCGAGCGCAGGGGGCCTTCGTGGAAGAGCGCCAGCTCCCAGCGTTCGAGCGCCTCCAGGAGCTCGGGATCGCCGGGCGTATCCGCAAGACGCTCCTGCAGCCGGATCGCGAGCTGTGCGCGGAACGGGTCGAGACGGGTGGCCTCGCCGGGCGGCACCTGCGCCGCAAGCGGAGGGACCGGCCGGACACCGTAGGGCCTCCAGTCGAGCCGCTCGAAGAGGACGGGCCCGGCGGCGACCGCGCCCGGCGTCGCGAGGCGCAGCACGCTGACGACGAGACCGATCTCGGCGGGAGCGTCGGGAACCTCGCAGGCGGTTCCGTCGAGATCCCGGTCGAGCTCGATGAGCAGCGTCCGATCGACCTCGCGTCCGAAATAGGGCGGGAGAAGCCGTCCCGCCTCCGGCCACGAGGCAGTGAGCTCGCCCGCGGCAGCGGGCCGGACCCGCAGGCCGCGGCCGAGCTCGATCTCTCCGCCGGCCGTGAGCCCGACCACAGGCGCCAGCGCCGCGTACGCGCGGCGCTGGCCGTACAGCGAGAGCTCGAGCTCCGCGTATGCGCGCTCGAAGGCGGCATCGTCCCAGTCGAACGCGCCGCACCCTTCCGCGGTCCGAACGAGAAGCGGGATGAGAATCGTCCTGCGGAGCGCCTCGTCCTCCCCGACGCGCTCGCCGGCGTGCGCCTGCGCGAAAATGCCCGCGGCCGGCTCGTCCTTCAGGGCGGTGAGAGCTTCGTTCGCATCGTCGCGGCGGCCCAGTCTCTCGGCGCGCATCTCGACGAACGAGCCGATCAGGGGCCGGTACTCGTAGAGCGTCGGACGGTTGGGCCCGTCGTGCTCCTCGAGGGCGACGGGAATGTCCGCGCCGGACTCGAGCTCACGCCCGAGCTCGAAGAACGCGCCGAGGCAGAAGCCACGCAGCGCGTTGAAGAGATGGGGAGATCGAGGGCCGGCAGGCACGCCACCCTCGTTACGCCCCGCGCGGTCCCGTTCCTTCCTGGCAGGAGGGACACCAGTAGGCCATCCGGGCGTCATCGCCCTGGGGCAAGGACCGAATTGCAGTGCTGCAGCGAAGGCACGGCCGGCCGGCCTTCCGGTAGACGAAGCGGCCGCGCGTTCTCGGTCCCTGCATCATCTGGGCGGCGCTCGCGAGAAGCTCGTGGAGGCGGTCGTCCGGCACCTCACGGAGCGGGATCCATGGCGACAGCCCTACCGTGAAGAGCGCCTCCGCCTTCCACATGTTCCCGATTCCCGCCACGAGGCGCTGGTCGAGCACCGCCTCGCCGAGCGCCCGATTCTTGTCGGCGCCGCGAAGCCTCTGAACCATGCGGTCGATATCGGGCGGCGCCGACATGATGTCCGGCCCGAGCTGTCGGGTACGGCCGCGCCCCAGGGCCAGAACCGGGCCCCGCCGCTGCACCGCCTGCCACGCCCCGCCGCGCAACACCAGCCAGGGCTGTCCGAGGATCGGCCGGCCGGCCGGCTCGACCCGCCAGCGTCCCTGCATGCGGAGGTGGCTGCGCACGACTGTTCCGTTCTCGAAAGTCAGCAGGAGGTTCTTGCCGACCGCCTCCACGGTCTCCAGGCGCTGCCCGTCCACCCGCTCGGCGATGCCGAGCAGGGCGGCGCGAGGATGAGGAGAGGTGGCCGCGACGACCTCGCCTTCGAGGACACGCAGGGCAGCGGCCGTTCGGTGGATGGCGTCGCCCTCGGGCATCGCTACCGCTCAGGCGCGGAGAACAGCGCGACGCGGACCGGCGACGAAGCCGGCTTCCAGGAGGAGAGGCATGATCTCGCTGTCGCCGACGGGAGCCCCGTCGAACCTCTCCACGGCAAGCCGCTTCTGCCCGCTCGCACGCACGTGCGCGACGAGAGATTCGAGCGCGGCGCCAAGCCACTCGGGCTCCGGGTCGCGCAGCGGCACGAGCGATCTTCCGCCACGCTCGACGAAGAGCGCGGGCGCCCCACCGAGGAGAACGACGTAGGCGCCCGCAACGCGCGCCGCGCGCGCCCCGGCGCGCTTTGGCCAGGGAAGGACCGAGCCGTACGGCTGTGCCGGATCGGCCGCGGCCAGCACGAGCGGACGCGGCTCGTCATCGTGCTCGCGCAGCCGCTCCACCGCACCCGGCAGGGCGAACTGCGCTCCCCCGAGCCCTTCGACGAAATATCCACGGCGACAGACACCGAGGGTCTCGAGACTGCGTAGCTCGCGATAGACGGGCGCATAGCCGCCGGGCACGCCCTCGCCGCGCACGCCGTCGCGTGTGACGATGCCGTGTCGCTCCAGCAAGAGCTCGGAGAGCGCGCGCGGATCGGGTTCCCCGGCGAAGATCGAGGTCGCGCTCGACCAGCGGCCCTGCGTGGCCGTGATGGCGTCGGAGCGCCGGCGCGAGAAGCGGCGCGGGCGCCGATCGGGCCGCGGGGCCTGGAAGCGCCGATTTGCACGGAGCGGCTGCCAGGCGTCGTTCGTCACCTCGCCGGCCCAGACGAGGTCCCAGAGCGCGGGCAAGGCGACTTCAGCGTCGAGACCGGTTTCCCGCACGAGGTCGAACCAGAAGAGGGCGCTCGATCCGAGTGCCGCCCGGGTCCGCTCGTGGGCCTCCCCTTCCGGGGCCGGCAGTGTCGCCGGCAGGCCGAGCGCCGGCGCGTCCTCGCGGAAGTAGAGCGCGACTCGCTCCAGTCCGGCCCCGACCCACACCACCTCTCCCGAGGCCGTGAGCTGGTCGAGCTGGGCAGGTTGGAATCCCGGGACCCGCCTGGGGAGCACATCGGCTTCCCAGAGCCCTACCGGGAGAGAGACTCCCTGCAGGGGAACGAGCGCCTCACGAAGCGTGGCCCTCCGGTCGATGCCGTGCCAGGCCGGCAGGAAGCGGGCGAGCGCCTCCTCGCCGACGGGCTCGACCTCCCTGCGGAGCGCCGCCAGGCTCGCGCGTCGCAAACGGCGGAGCACGTCGGGCTCGCACCATTCGCGCTCGGCGCCACCGGGCCGCAGCTCCCCCCGGACGAGCCGCCCGTCCCGCTCGAGACGCGCAAGCTCGGCCTCGGCGCGCTCGAGGTCGAGTGCGAAGCGGGAGGCGGCCTCAGCCGTCGTGAACGGCCCCCGTCCCCGGGCGAAGCGGATCAGAAGGCCACCGAGAGGATCTTCGGCGGATTCGAGAAAGGCGTCCGGAAGCCCGGAAGGCGGCATCGCGCCGACAGCGTCGCGGTAGCGCCCGGCGTCCTCCGCTGCGATGAGGCGGCTCTCGCCGCCCACGCGCACGTGGACGGCTCGCCGCTCTTCCTCGAGCGGCGCCGCGAGCGCCTCGTCGTACTCTCCCAGGCGGAGGTCGCCGCGCCGAAGCAGGAGGTCGTGGAGCTGGTCGGGGCTCCGGGGCGATCCGCGCAGCTCGTCCTCCACCTGCTCGAGGGCGGCAGGGTCGATGAGGTCACGGAGCTCCTCCTGGCCGAGGAGCTCCTTCAGCAGGTCGCGGTCGAGCGCGAGCGCCTGGGCCCGGCGTTCGGCCAGAGGCGTGTCGTCCTCGTACATGTACGTCGCGACGTAGTCGAAGAGCAGCGACGACGCGTACGGGGAGGCCGTCGGCGTCTCCACCTCGACGAGGTCGATCCGCCGCTGCTGCAGCGCCGCAAGCAGATCGCGCAGGGCGGGGAGGTCGAACACGTCCTGGAGGCATTCGCGATACGTCTCGAGGATCACGGGAAAGTCCGCGTACCGGCGCGCCACCTGCAGGAGCCCTTGCGCCTTGAGGCGCTGCTGCCAGAGGGGGGTGCGCTGGCCGGGCCGGCGGCGCGGGATGAGGAGCGCGCGCGCCGCGTTCTCGCGGAAGCGCGCGCCGAATAGGGCGGCTCCGGCCAGCTCGGAAACGACGAGATCCTCCAGCTCGGCGGGGTCGACGAGGATCTCCTCGAGCGGGGGCGGCGCTTCGGCGTCGGGAAGGTGGAGGGCGATGCCGTCGTCCGACCAGATCGCGTTCACCTCGAGTCCGAGCGAGTCCCGGATCCGCGCGGCGAGGGCGAGCGACCACGGGGCGTGGACGCGGCCGCCGAACGGGGTGAGGATGCAGAGCCGCCAGTCGCCGATCTCGTCCCGGAACCTCTCGACCACGATCGTCCGGTCGGAGGGAATCGCGCGCGTCGCCTCCTCCTGCTCGCGTAGGTAGGTGAGAAGGTTTTCCGCGGCCCGCTCGTCGAGCGCGTGCCTGTCGACGAGCCGCTTCCTGGCCTCCGCGTCGTCGAGCGCGACCAGCTCGCGCGCGGCCCGGCCGATGGCGGCGCCGAGCTCGTAGGGGCGCCCGACCCCTTCCCCCTTCCAGAAGGGAACGAGCCCCGGGATTCCCGGTGCAGGAGAGACGAGGACGCGGTCTCGCGTGATCTCCTCGATGCGCCACGTCGAGGCGCCGAGCAGGAATGTCTGGCCCGCACGCGCCTCGTAGACCATTTCTTCGTCGAGCTCGCCGACGCGTCCGCCCCCCTCGACGAGATACACGCCGAAGAGACCGCGGTCGGGGATCGTGCCGGCGTTCGTGACGGCGAGACGCCGCGCACCTTCCCGGCCGCGCACGAAGCCGCGCACCCGGTCCCAGACGATCCGCGGGCGCAGCTCGGCGAACTCCTCCGAGGGGTAGCGGCCGGCCAGCATGTCGAGCACGTTCTCGAGCTGCTTGCGCGAGAGGTCCCTGAACGGATAGGCGCGCCGGACGAGGTCATGCAGCTCGTCCACGGAGACTTCCTCGTCCGCGGCGATCGCGACCACCTGCTGGGCGAGGACGTCCAGCGGGTTGCGCGGCACACGGGTCTCCTCGATCGCGCCCTCCCGCATACGCTCGACGACCACGGCCGACTCGAGCAGGTCTGCCCTGAACTTGGGGAAGATGCGTCCCTTCGACGGCTCGTCCAGCCGGTGCCCGGCGCGCCCGACTCGCTGCAGCCCTCGGGCGACCGACTTCGGAGACTCGACCTGGATGACGAGGTCGACGGCGCCCATGTCGATGCCCAGCTCGAGGGACGAAGTCGCCACGAGCGCCGGGATCTCGCCGCGCTTCAGAAGCTCCTCGACCTCGACCCGCTGCTCGCGCGCGAGGGAACCGTGGTGTGCGCGCGCGATCTCCTTCTCCGCAAGCTCGTTCAGGCGCAGCGCCAACCGCTCGGCCAGGCGACGGTTGTTGACGAAGATGATCGTCGACCGGTGCTCCTCCACGAGCCGCAGAAGCTCCGGATAGATCGACGGCCAGATGGAGCTGCCCTCCCCCGGCTCGCGCATGTCCTCGACGGGCACGACCACCTCGAGATCGAGCTCCTTCGCGCGGCCGGCGTCGACGAGCTCGATCTCGCGTCCCCCGGACACGAACCGGCCGATCTCGTCGAGCGGCCGTTGCGTCGCGGAGAGGCCGATCCGCTGAAACGGAACTTCGGTCAGCCGCTCGAGGCGCTCGAGGCTGAGGGCGAGGTGCGCGCCCCGCTTGGTCCCGGCCACGGCATGCACCTCGTCGACGATCACGAACCGCACCGTGCGAAGCGTCTCTCGCGCGCGGGACGTCAGGAGGAGAAACAGGGACTCCGGTGTCGTGATGAGGATGTCCGGGGGCGTCCGCAGCATCGCCGCGCGCTCCTTGGCCGGCGTGTCGCCCGTGCGGACCCCGACGGTGAGGCCCGAGCCGATGCCGGCGAGCGGGCCGCGAAGGTTGCGCTCGACGTCGTAGTTGAGGGCCTTGAGCGGGCTGACGTAAAGGACCTGGGTGCCCTCTCCGGGGCGAGCCTGCTCGAGCGCCCAGAGAAACGCGGCCAGCGTCTTGCCCGAGCCGGTCGGCGCCTGGATCAGCGTGTGCCCTCCGGATGCGATCGCCGGCCAGCCGCGCTCCTGCGCGGGGGTGGGGCCGTCGAAGGTCTGCTCGAACCAACGGCGGACAGCGGGGCTGAACGGATCGAGCGCGCTCACGATCCCAGGGTACCGCGCACGGGAAGGGCTACCGGGAGCTCGAAAAATCATTGTGGGCCGCCGCCGCCTGGCGCACCGCGTTAGGATCGGCTCGTGGCAACGAAAGCGCCCGCTCGACTCCACTTCACGGGCAACGACGAGGCCGACGCGCTGCTCGCCTCCGAGCCGCTCGCCCTTCTCATCGGCTTCGTCCTCGACCAGCAAGTCTCGGTGCAAAAGGCCTTCTCTGGCCCGCTCGAGCTCGAGCGCCGGATCGGGCATCTGGACGCGACCCGCATCGCCCGAATGGATCCCGGCGAGCTCGACCGAGCATTCCGTGAGCGGCCAGCGCTCCACCGCTTCCCCGGGACGATGGCCTCCCGCACGCAAGACCTCTGCGCCGCCGTTGCCGGCGACTACGACGGCGACGCGGCGCGTGTCTGGACCGAGGCGTCCGACGGCCGCGATCTCGAGCGGCGGCTCCTCGACCTCCCGGGAATCGGGCCGATGAAGGCGAGGTCGCTGATCGCCATCCTCGGCAAGCGATTCGGGATCAAGCCGCCAGGTTGGGAGGAGGTCGCCCCGAAGCATCCGACGCTGGGCGACGTCGACTCCCCGGAGGCGCTGGAGGAGTATCAAGCGAAGAAGCGAGCGCACAAGGCCGCCATGCGCGCGGCCCGCGCTCCGCAGACCTAGAGCCCGCGCTCGAGGGCCGAGCGCGCGGCCAGGTAGCCGCACATCCCGTGCACGCCTCCGCCGGGTGGAGTCGACGCCGAGCAGAGATAGACGCCTCGCGCCGGAGTGGCATACGGATTCAGCTTCGTCACTGGCCTGCTCGCCAGGCGCCAGAGAGTCGCAGCGCCGCCGTTGAGGTCGCCGCCGACCAGATTGCGGTTGCGAGCCTCGAGAGCGGATGGTGGCAGGACGCTGCGTGCGAGCACACGCTCCCGAAAGCCGGGCGCGAAGCGCTCGATCTGCGCCTCGATTCGCTCCGTCACGTCGAGTCGCGAGCCATGCGGCACGTGGGCGTACGCCCACGCGGTGTGCCGGCCGTTCGGCGCGCGGGTCGCATCGAAGAGGCTGTGCTGGGCGAGCAGGACGAAGGGGCGCTCCGCGACTCTTCCACGCCACGGAGCGCGCTCGGATTCCGCGATCTCCGCGAGCGTTCCGCCGAGGTGGACCGTTCCGGCACGCGCGCATTCCGCAGCCGCCCAGGGAATCGGGCCGTTCAGCGCGTAGTCGACCTTGAACGCGCCGGGGCCGTGGCGGAAGTGGCTCAGCCTGCGGACGTAATCCCGCGGCAGGCGCCCGCCCGCGATGCGAACGAGCTCGCGCGGCGCAACGTCGCAGAACACCGAGCGGCTGCGCGGGAGGTCGTCCAGGGAGTCCACCGGGGCGGATGTCTCGACCTCGCCGCCGAGCTCGCGCAGGAGCGAGACGAGCGCGTCCGCAATGTGCTGCGACCCGCCGCGCGGGAACGGCCACCCGAAGAGATGGCCCGAGACGAGGAGCACCAGCCCGAACCCCGCGGTTGGGCTTCGCTCGAGGGGCACGATGGAATGCGCGGCGCAGCCCGCCAAGAGCGCCCGTACCCGGTGGCCGCGAAACCTCTGGGACGCCAGGCCGGTCGCCGAACGCAAGGCGTGCGCCGCGAAGCGGGCTGCGGCGAGGGGATGGGACGGGACAGCCCCGAGCGGGCCGAGAACGGCGGCCTCGAGCTTCGGCCAGTCCGACACGACCGGCTCGACCAGCCGCCTGTACGCGTCACCATCCTCCCCGAGCCCGGCCGCGGTCTTCTCCACGGAGCGCTCCAGGACAACCGCGGTGCCGTCGTCGAGAGGGTGGGCGAGGGGGGCGTCCGGCTGCACGAGCTCGAGGCCGTGCTGCTCGAGCGGAAGCGTCCGGAGAACGGGCGAGCCCGGGACGAACGGGTGAATCGAGGAGCACACGTCGTGGACGAAGCCGGGCAATGTCAGCTCCGCGGAGCGCGTCCCGCCGCCGACGGTGTCCTCCGCCTCGCGAACGAGAACGCGCTTGCCGGCGCGGGCAAGCGTGACCGCCGCGACGAGCCCATTGGGGCCCGAGCCGACGATCACCGCGTCGTAGGTGGAGCTCAGCTGACTTCCGCGAGCGCGGACGAGCGGTTCTCGCGCACCATCTCTCGCGCGATCACGAGCCGCTGGATCTCGTTCGTACCCTCGTAGATCTGGGTGATCTTCGCGTCGCGCATCATGCGCTCGACCGGGTACTCCTTGATGTACCCGTAGCCGCCGAGGATCTGCACCGCCTCGACGGTCACCTCCATCGCCACGTCCGAGCACATGAGCTTGGCCATCGCGGAGTTCTTCGTCAGCTCGGGCGCGTCCTCGTCGATCATGAGGCCGACCTTGTAGAGCAGCCCTCGAGCCGCCTCGCACTTCGTCTCCATGTCGGCGAGCTTCGCGGCGATGAGCTGGTGCTGGACGATCGGCATCCCCATGGTCTCCCGGGTCTGGGCGTACTCGAGGGCGTAGTCGGTCGCCCCCTGCGCGATTCCGAGGGCCTGCGCCGCAATGCCGGGCCGGGAGCGGTCGAGGACGCGCATGGCGACCTTGAAGCCCTCCCCCTCCTCCCCGACGAGGTTCTCCGCGGGAATCCGGCAGTCGTCGAAGAAGACCTCGCCGGTGGTCGACCCCTTGATACCGAGCTTCGGCTCGATCCGCCCGACCTCGAAGCCAGGTGAATCCGCCTCGACCATGAAGCAGGAAATGCCGTCGTGACCCGCCGAGCGATCGGTCTTCGCGAACACCGTGTACAGCTGCGCGACGCCTGCGTTCGTGATGAACCGCTTCGAGCCGTTGAGGACGTACGCGTCGCCCTCGCGCCGGGCTTCCGTCCGCATCGCCGCCGCGTCCGAGCCGGAGCCGGGCTCGGTCAGCGCGTACGCGGCGATCCATTCCCCACTCGCGACCCGGGGCAGGAAGCGATCCTTCTGCGCGTCGCTCCCGGCCAGCCGAACGGCGAGTGAGCTCAGCTCCTGCACGGCGAGCATCAGGCCCACGGTCGCGTCGGCCTTCGAGATCTCCTCCACGGCGACGAGGAGCATGAGCGCTCCGGCTCCGGAGCCTCCGTACTGCTCGTCGAACGCGAGCCCGAAGATCTCGTGCTCACGCAGGAGCTCCACCATGTCCCACGGGAACTCCCCGGAGGAGTCGATGTCGGCGGCGCGTGGCGCGATCTGCTCGCGCGTCAGGGTGCGGACGAGCTCGCGTATCTCGCGCTGCTCGTCGGAGAGCGGGTCCCACGACACACGGCGATTGTAGAGTCGAGGGGGATGGGACCCCGCCCTTCTCCGGAGGCGTAAAGCGGTCATGGGCCTGGAGATCCTCGTCTCGGCACTCGCGCTCGCTTCGTCCACGCCGACCACTGGCGCCTCGGTCGTGGGCCATTCCGTGCGCGACCGCCCGATCAGGGCCCATCGCCTCGGCGACGCGTCGAGCCCGCTCAAGGTGCTCGTCGTCGGTTGCATCCATGGAAACGAGTGCGCGGGCACGGCGATCACCCATGACCTCGTGCGGAGGACGCCCCCGGCGCACTTCGACCTCTGGGTCATCCATTGCGTGAACCCGGACGGACGGATCCTCGGCGTGCGCCAGAACGGGCGCGGGGTCGACCTGAACCGGAACTTCGGCTCCGAATGGATCCCGATCGGGTCGCGCTGGGATCCGGAGTATTCAGGCCCGCGGCCCTGGTCCGAACCCGAGACGCGCACCGTCCGCTCGCTCGTCCGAACGCTCCATCCCAAGCTGACGATCTGGTACCACCAGCCGCAGACGGTGGTGCGAGCCTGGGGCCAGAGCGTGCCCATGGCGCGCAGGTACGCGTCGTTCGCAGGGATGGCGTTCAGGAAGATCCGCTGGCCGCACGGCACGGCACCGAACTGGCAGAACCACCGCTTCCCGAAGACGAGCTCCTTCGTCGTCGAGCTTCCCCCCGCAGGAGTCTCCGACCGCGGCGCCGCTCATCAGGCGTACGCGGTTATCAGGCTCGCGCGGACTCTCGTCGGCTAGGAGGGTTTGGCGGAATGGCGCTCGTCGTTGAGCTGCGATGGTCGTTCCGAGGCGAGAACGCAGGGAGCGCGCGTACCTGGAGGTACGGCCGCGACCGAGGACGACGCATCGGGGCGAGCAGCGCGGCTCAGTACACAGACGGTATTTCGTCAAGCCCTCCTAGTCGCCGGACAGGATCTCGTCCGACGTGGTCAGCCGGGCGCCTGCCGCCTCCATCTGCTCGAGTGCCCGCTCGGAATCGCCCGGCTCGACGTCGACTCCGCGGACGGCGTCCTCGACGACGATGACGTCGAAGCCCTCCCGACGCGCGTCGAGGACGGTGTTCTTCACGCAATAGTCGGTTGCGAGGCCCGCGACGAAGAGGCGGTCGACCCCGCGCTCGCGCAGGAGGTCGCCGAGCCGCGTGTCCTGGAAGGCCGAATAGCCCTGGCTGTTCGGGTCTTGGCCCTTGTCGAGGACGACGTCCACCTTCGCCCGCTCCAGGTCGGGATGGAGCTCGGCGCCCGGGGTGCCCGCGACGCAGTGCACCGGCCAAATCGACGGTGGGTCCGCTCCCCGCCATGCATCCGAATCGAGCGGGACACCGACGAAGGAGCCGTGCTCGCCCGGGTGCCAGTCCCTCGTCGCGATCACGAGCTCGAAGCGGTCGAGCAGGGCGTTGATCGGGCCGGCGATCTCATTCCCCTCCGCGACGGGCAGTGCGCCGCCGGGGGTGAAGTCGTTCTGGAAGTCGACGATCAGGAGAGCGTCCACGGGGCGAATGGTATGGACCTCAGTGCCGCGCAGGCACGTAGGTCCCCGGATGGACTTCTTGCGGGCATCGGCTCGTATAGTCGGCACGCCATGGCAGGAGCGGGCCGCGACGAACGCGCCTGGGTACGCGGTGCCCAGGCCGGTTCGGCCTCCGACTTCGAGGCCCTGTTTCGCCGCCACTGGCCCGATGCCTACCGTGCCGCGTACCTCGTCGTGCACGACGGGGCCGCTGCGGAGGACATCGCCCAGGAAGCGTTCGTCTCGGCGGTCCGCGCCCTGGACCGTTTCGATCGGCGCCGGCCCTTCGGCCCGTGGCTGCATCGGATCGTCGTGAACCGGGCGATCGACTGGACGAGGGCGCGCGCGCTCCGCCGGGAGGTCGGGGACGAGCCACTCGGGACGGCCACGGCTCCGCGACCGCGCTCGGCGGACGACCTGAGCGCCGAGACGATGGCAGCTCTCGCGTCGCTCTCGCCCGACCACCGCGCGGTCGTCGTTCTCCGCTATGTGCTCGACTACTCGCCCGGCGAGATCGCGGAGCTCCTCGAGCTCCCGCGCGGCACGGTCAACTCGCGCCTGCGCCGCGGTCTGGACACGTTGCAGGCGCGCGTCGCGCCGGAGGAAGCGTGAGCGAGCGGGGCGTCAGGCGGGCGCTTCTCGCCGTGTCCCTTCCGGATGAGTCGGACGCGGGGCAGCGTGCACTGGAGGTCGCCTGCGCGGCGTTCCGGGGACGCGATCGAGTGCGCTGGGCCCACCGCCATCGCGGCCTCGCCGTCGCGATCGCCGCTGCGGTCCTCGGCACGGCGGTCGTGCTCGTGGCCGTGCTCACCCCTCCCGGCCAGGCCGTCGTCGATCGCGTGCGCGATGCGGTCGGCCGGGAACAAGCTGAGCCCGCCCTCGTGCGACTGCCGACGTCCGGGCGCCTCCTCGTCGTCTCGGAGGCCGGGCCCTGGGTCGTCCGGGAGGACGGCTCGAAGCGGCTCCTCGGCGACTACGGCGACGCATCCTGGTCTCCTCGCGGGCTCTACGTCGCGGCCACGCAGGGACAGCATCTCGTCGCGCTCGACGCGGAAACGGGCGAGGTCCGCTGGTCGCTCGCGCGCGATCGATCCGTGAGCGAGCCCCGCTGGTCGGGCGGCGGGCTCGACACGCGGATCGCCTACCGGACCGGCCCGGAGCTCCACGTCGTGGCCGGGGACGGGTCGCCGGACGAGATCATCGCCACCGGGGCAGGCTCGGTAGCAACTGCCTGGCGTGGGGATTCCCACATGCTGGCGTACGCCGACGCACAGGGGCGCGTGCACGTGGTCGACACGGACTCCCGCCGGCAGCTGGGACTCACGCGTGCCAGGCCCGCGGTTCGGCAGCTTGCGTTCGACCCGGACGGAAGGCTCATCATCTCGACTCCGAAGGAAATCCTCGTCTACCGGAAGACCCTGCGCGGCAAGCCGACGGTCTTCGCGCGCGCCGAAACGGATCACGAGATCCTGGCCTTCGCGCTGTTCGGGCCGGCGCTCGTGTATGCCGACTACGACCGAGCGGCCGATGCGACGACGATTGTCAGGCCCGAATGCTCCACCGGGGGCGCGTGTCTCCTGGTCCTGAACCCCGATGTGGATCTCTTCCGCGGAGCAAGCCGCGTCGAAGGTCTCGCGACATCCCCCGACGGGCGCTGGCTCGTCACGGGCTGGCCCGCCGCCGACCAGCTCCTCTTCCTGAGGCTTCTGCCTCGGATCGGGAAGGCGGTCGACGTCTCGAACGCAACCGATGAGTTCTCGCCGGGTGGCTCGACCGGCGGTGCCTTCCCCGTGGTCACCGGCTGGGCGCCGTGAGACGAGGTGTCCCGCTCGCCCACGCAGCAGCGGCCGTCGTGTGGATCGTCGTCGCCAACCGCCTCCCGGCCGCTTCGATTCGCGCGGCTGACTGGTCCCGCCCGCTACGGGTCGAGACGCACGGGCTGACGGCGTACTACCCACGAGCCTGGCACGCCACCGTGGAGGACACGACGATGGTCATCTCGACGGAGCACATCTGGATCTGGATCACGCGCTACGGGCCGGCACGGAGCGGGGAGTTCCCACCGCGACCGGAGCACTTCGAGCTCGAGGACGCCAACCGTGGGTTCCAGTCGTGCGGGTTCGGGTTCGACGGCTGGAACCTGACGTACAGGGACCACGGCCAGGTAGTGCAGGCGGTCGTCAGGGTCGACCCGGGTGCGCCGAAGTCGGACGCGACCCGCGTCCTGGACCGTATCATCGCCCTCCCATAGGCGGAGCGAATCCGGTTGGATTGACCGGGTGATCCTGGAGAACGGCACGATTCGGACCCTCGACCCGGCGCTTCCGAGGGCGGGCGCCCTCGCCATCGCAGGCGACCGCGTCGCGGGCGGAGTTGGGACGCACGAGACCGCGCTCGCGAGCCCGGACCGCGTGGACCTCGGCGGCCGCTGCGTCCTCCCGGGCTTCACGGACTCGCACGTCCATTTCCCCACCTGGTCGCTTGCGCAGGAGCAGGTGCGGCTCGAAGGCACACGCACGCTCGAAGAGGCGCTTGCCCGCGTTGGCGATGCCGTCCGCGGCGTTCCCGGGGGGCGCTGGCTCAGAGGACTGGGGTGGCGAAGCGGCGACTGGTCACCGCAGATCGAGCCCACAAAGGAAGCCCTGGACGCCGTGACCGGCGAGACACCCACTGCGCTCATGGCGCGCGACTACCACTCGCTCTGGCTCAACTCGGCGGCGCTCGCCCACGCAAACGGCGACCTCCAGGTTCCGGGCGGCGTCGTGGAGCGCGACGAGCACGGTGAGCCGACCGGGGTCCTCCGCGAGGAATGCGCGTGGCATTTCCGCGACGCCCACGTCCGGCCCAGCCACGAGGAGATGGTGGCGGCTTCGCGGGCCGGCGTCCGGCTCGCCAATTCCCGCGGCGTGGTGGCCGTCCACGACAAGGACGGCTGGCTCGGAGCGCTCGGGGTCTTCCAGGAGCTCCAGGGTGAAGGGGCGCTGACGCTGCGCGTCTGGCAATCCCTTCCCCACGACCACGTCGACCGGCTCGCCGAGATCGGGTTCGCGTCGGGTCTGGGCGACGAGTGGCTGCGCGTCGGCTACATCAAAGCGTTCATGGACGGCACGCTCGGCTCGCAGACGGCACGGATGCTGGACGGCTCCGGGGTCGGGATCACGAGCCGGGCCGAGCTCGAGGACATCGTCCGCCGCGCGGCCGGGGCCGGCTTCCCGGTCGCCGTGCACGCAATCGGCGACCTCGCCAACCACGAGGCGCTCGACGCCTTCCAGGCAACGCAGGCGGAGTGGCGTCCGCGCGGCCTGCGTCCACGGATCGAGCACGCCCAGCTGCTCGCGGTGGAGGACATGTCCCGCTTCGCCGAGCTCGGGGTCGCCGCGTCCGTGCAGTTCAGCCACGCGCCGTCGGACCGCGACCTCGCGGACCGGTTCTGGGGCGAGCTCGCGAGCCGCCCGTACGCCTTCCGCTCGCTCCTCGGCTCGGGCGCGCACGTCGCCAACGGATCCGACGCGCCGATCGAGGAGCTCGACCCACTGGCCGGGATCGCGGCCGGGGTTCTCCGGACGATCGACGAGCGGCCGGGCTGGCATCCGGAGGAAGCAGTGACCGTCGAGGAGGCGCTCCACGCCACCTGCGTGGCTCCGGCCTGGCTCGAAGGCGCAGAGCGACGGCGCGGGCGCCTCATCCCAGGGCAGCTCGCCGACCTCGTGGTGCTGGACCGCGATCCGCTGGAGATCCCGCCCGAAGAGCTTCCGGACGTACGCGTCGTCGCCACGATGGTCGGTGGACGCTGGGTGCACAACCCGCCCGCCTGGGACTGAGAGACCTTGGGAGTACAATGAGCGCATGCGCACGATGCGTCCCGTCCACGACGCCAACTGTTCGGTCGCCTGTACGGCCGACATCATCGGCGCGAAGTGGACTGCAGTGATCGTCCACGACCTGTCCGAAGGGCCACGCCGCTTCTCCGAGCTCGAGCGCTCCTGCCCGGGCATCAGCCCGCGGACGCTCTCCGAACGTCTGCGCGTGCTCGACCAGGAGGGGATCATCAAGCGGACGAGCGCTCGGCGGCGCGTGGACTACTCGCTGACGGAGAAGGGCGAGGCTCTCCTACCGATCATCGACGAGATGCGCCGCTTCGGCCACGAGTGGCTCGTGCCCGAGCACGGGCACCAGCACGCCGCAGCCGACGACGCGGCGCTCGTCTAGCCGAGCTCTCCGAAGGCGAGCAGCGTTTCCCGCGCGGCGGCGACACCGAGCGGGATGTACCGCGCGAGCAGGCGCTCGTTCGGAGAGTGGACGTTTGCGCCGGGGAGCGCAAAGCCCGAGAGGATCGTCGGGATCCCCTTGTCCGCCAGAGCAGGGACGATGGGGAGCGTGCCGCCCGTGCGAAGGAGCAGCGGCTCTCGCCCAAACACGCGCTCGAAGGCCTCGCGGGCAAGCTGGACGGGCGGTGCGTCGGGCGAGATGAGGCCGGCGGGTGCCGACGAGAGGCGCTCGATTTCGAGCTCGGCTCCCTGCGGGGCACCGTCGCGGAGCAGGCGCTCGAACGCGGCGGTGATCTCGTCGACGCCCTGTCCCGGTGCGAGCCTGATCGACACGTTCGCCTCGGCCGCCACCGGCAGGACCGTCTTCTGCAGGATCGGCTCGCCGCCGACGATCCCGTTCACGTCGACTGCCGGGCCCGCGAGCGTCCGGAGGTAGAACTCCTCGGCGGCGCGGCCGTCCATCGGCCTCGCGCCCTCGTCCGCGAGCACGTCGGCGCCCTCGGTCAGCTCTTCCCAGGAGCGACGTTCCTGCTCGGTGGGCGGGACGACGCCTGCGCGGAGCTCGTCCGGCACGGCGACCACGGCCTCGAGCGTCTGCATGAGGGCGTGCACGGCGTTCAGGGCGGCTCCGCCGAACATCCCCGAGTGCAAGTCGCGGTCTCCGCTCCGCAGCCGCACGTGGAAGTAGATGAGGCCGCGGGTACCGAGGTCGAACGACGGCACGTCCTCGCGGGGCATGCCGCTGTCGAAGATGAGGCACGCATCGGCGCCGCGCTCGTCGGCCTCGAGGAACTCGACGATCGAGTGGCCGCCCGTCTCCTCCTCGCCGTCGAAGGCGATGCGCACGTTGACCGGCAGCTTGCCTTCGCGGGCAAGGAGCTCGGCCGCCTTCAGCAGGAGGTACGAGTTCCCCTTGTCGTCCACCGCGCCGCGCGCGTAGAGGTAGCCGTCGCGGATCTCGGGCTCGAACGGATCTGACTCCCACAGGTCGAGGGGCGCCGGCGGCTGGACGTCGAAGTGCCCGTAGAGAAGCACCGTCGGCG
>DATAOL010000017.1:0-5223 GCA_036265755.1 Gaiellaceae bacterium
AGAGCCCGCTGCTCGTCGTCGACCTGGGTGACGATGCTCACCTCCGGGATCGGGAAGCCCGGACGCACGTAGAGGGCGGACTCCCGCGAGAAGAGCGGGAACACGTCCTCGTCCAGAGAGACGCCGATCTCGGCTTCCGCCCGTCCGATGTCGCGCTCGATCCCGGGCGCGACATCGGCGAGGACGTCGCGCAAGGCGCCGAGCTGGCGCTCGAGGTCGCTCGTGCCCGCGTAGACAAAAACGCCTCCCGGTACCTGCGCGGGCAGCTCCGGACTGAACTCGTCGGAGAAGAGATCGCTTGTGGCCGGGCTCGCCGCGCCTTCCACGCGGACGCCGTCGTCCTGCGGGTCGAGCGAGAGCGCAAGCGAGGGCTTGTCGTCGCCGAAGGCGGATGCGAAGGGCGTGGAGTCGAGAGCGGAGCCGGCGACGTAGACGTGCGCGAAGGCATCGTCGGCGACCTCGCGCCTCACCCGGTTGTAGGCGTCGACGCCGTCGAGGGTTCCCTGGCCGCGGAGCCGCTCGAACTCGTCGAGGTTGGCCGCGGAATCGGAGAACGCCACCCAACCGGCGACATCGCGCGAGACGAGCGGCTTGTCCCCCTTGGCGAGGAGCGCGTCGAGCTTGGCGCGATCGTGCGGCTGGGTCAGGCCGACGAACTTCCCTTCGCCGGAGACGTCGAGGCCGACGAGATCGGTCTCGGGGCCGAAGGCGTGCCTGACGTCCCGGTCGAAGTCGACTCCCTTCTCTCCGAGCCGGCTCATGACCCAGGCGACGGCCCGATCGCCGTCCGGGAACTTGCCGAGCAGCGTGCGGCCGGCCGCCCAGTTCTCGGAGTCGAAGCTCGTGTCGATGCTGACGAAGACCTTGGAGGCGGCGGGTGCGACGGACGCGCCCTGCGATCCCGCGGACGAGCCCGACCCACACCCCGCCAGGGGAAGGACGAGCGCGGCGACCAGGACTGCGAGCGCGACCCTATTCATCGGTCGGCTTTCGACCCATCAGTCCTGAGACTAGCTCGTTGAGACTGGCGCCACTGAGGACCTCGCATACAGCTTCAGTTATCGGCAGCTCCACGCCGTTCCTGTGCGCGAGATCCCTCAGCGCGGGGGCCGTGGTGAGGCCCTCGACGACCTGGCCGATCTCGGCGGCCGCGTCGTCCGGCGACATCCCGCGGGCGATCAGCTCGCCCGCACGCCTGTTGCGCCCGTGTCGGCTCCAGCACGTGACCATCAGGTCTCCCATCCCGGCCATGCCGGAAAACGTCTCGGATCGTGCGCCGCACGCCTCGCCGAGCCTGGCCATCTCCGCGAGGCCGCGCGTGATGAGCGCGGCCTTCGCGTTGTCACCCGCGTCGAGGCCGTCGACGGCGCCCGCGGCGAGCGCGATGACGTTCTTCGCCGCAGCGCAGAGCTCCACGCCGACCAGGTCCGTGTTCACGTAGATGCGAAAGCGGAGCGAATGGATCTCGTGCTGGATGCTCATCGCGAGCTCCTCGTCCTCGCTCGCGAGCACCGCCGCAGCGGGCAAGCCCTGCGCGATCTCCTCCGCGTGGTTCGGACCGGAGAGCATGAGAACGTCGGGTCGCGGGACGACTCGGGAGAGGCGCTTCCCGCTCGCCGGGTCGAGGCCCTTGGTGAGGATGAGCACGGGCGCGGAGCCGGGCAGCGCGGCGATCACCTCGCGGAAGACCTTGCTCGGCACCGCGACGCAGAGGAGCTCGCATGCCGCAACCTCTTCGTGCTCCGGCGCGTCGCGGCCGGCCAGCGTGACGTCGTGGCCGCGCTCCCGCATGACCTCCGCGAATGCGCTCCCCCACGCGCCGGCTCCGACGACGGCGACCCTCATACGCGGCGGACGAAGTCGATGATCACGGGAATGCCTTCGAGGCCGAACTGCTCGCGCACCCGGTTCTCGACCCAATAGCCGTAATCGCGGGTGAGGAGGCCCGGGTCGTTGACGAAGAAGCGAAAGCGAGGCGGCCGGGTCGAGACCTGCGTTCCATACAGAAGGTTGAGCCGCCGATTGTTCTTCGTGGGCCCGGGCCGCTGCTCGCGCAGCTCGCCGAGGAAGCGGTTGAGCTCACCGGTGCCGATGCGGCTCACATGCTTCGCGTACAGCTCCTCGACCTTGGCCAGGAGCCGCCCCACGCCTCGCCCGGTCTTCGCGGACACCGCAGCGATCGCCGGGCGCTGGCGCAGACGGGAGGCGATGCGCTCGCGGACGTCTTCGATCCCGACTTCCGCGACGTCCCACTTCGAGAGCACGACGAGGGTCGAGCACCCTGCGGTGCGCGCCACGTCTGCGACGGCGAGATCCTGGTCGACCACGCCCTCGCTCGAGTCGACGAGAACGAGGGCGACGTCGGCGCGCTCGGCGGCCCGGATCGCACGGAGCTCGGAGTAGTACTCGACGCCCTGACGCTGCCGGCGCTTTCGCCGCATTCCCGCCGTGTCGACGAGGACGAAGGTCGTCCCGTCGCGCTCGAGGACGGTGTCGACCGAGTCGCGAGTCGTGCCCGGCTCGCCCGAGACGATGACGCGCTCCTCGCCGACCAGCGCGTTCAGGAGACTCGACTTGCCCACGTTCGGCCGCCCGAGGATTGCGACCCGAACCGCGTCCTCCCCGGCTTCGGACGGGCCCTCGCCGGGCAACGCGGCGACGACGGCGTCGAGCAGATCGCCCGTCCCGTGGCCGTGCATCGCGGAGATTGCGACCGGCTCCCCGAGCCCGAGCCGGTGGAACTCGTGCGCGGAGGACTCGTCCTGCGGGTCGTCGACCTTGTTCGCGACGAGCACGACGGGCTTGCGGGCCCTGCGGAGGATCTCCGAGATCTCCTCGTCTCCCGGCGTGATGCCAGCCCGCGCGTCGGTCACGAAGAGGACGAGGTCGGCCTCCTCGACCGCCCGCCGCGCCTGCTCGGCGATGTCCTGCGTGAGCGGAGTCGGGTCGGCGATGTCGACGCCGCCGGTGTCGACGAGCAGGAACCGCTTTCCGGCCCACTCGCAGACGACCTCCTTGCGGTCCCGCGTCACCCCAGGGGTCTCGAAGACGACCGCCTCGCGGGTCGCGGAGAGCCGGTTGACGAGGGTCGACTTGCCGACGTTCGGAAACCCGACGACGGCGACGGTCCCCAGGAGGGGAGCGCTCATCCCACCTTCGCGGGAACTGCGGCGCGCCGGGGCGGAACGGCGTCCGGGCGGCCGAGCTCGTGCAGCTCGACGAGGAAGCGCCAGAGCCGGACGATCTCCTCCTGCACCTCGGCCGTGGCCTGCTTGTAGCCGCGCCCGTTGCGGGGAAGCTCATCGAACCGCATCGGCTCGCCGAACGCGACCGAGACCGGCGCGCGGTTCCAGCGCCAGTACTGTGAGCCGTGAATCGCGGCGGGCACGATCGGGACGCCTTCCTGGATCGCGACCATGGCGGCACCCGACTTCGCCTCGCCGGGGACCCCGGCCTTCTGACGCGTGCCCTCGACGAAGAGCCCGAGGAGATCGTTGTTGCGCACGGTCTCGCGCATGAGGCGGAGCGCATCGCGGTCCGACTCGCCGCGCCGGACGGCGAGCGCGCCGTGTGCCCGCATGAGCTGCCCGAAGCCATACACCCCGTGCAGTTCCACTTTCGCCACGAACACGATCCGGCGCGGGCAGGCGACGCCCATCACCGGGGGATCCGCATACGAGAAGTGATTGACGGCCAGCACGGCGCCCCCCTCGCGCGGAACGCGCTCACGCCCGTAGGCCTTGATCGGGATCATGGCCCGGGTGAACGGCGCGATGATCCCCTTCCCGATGCCCCAGTACACGGGCGTGTGGACGGGATGCATGCTCATGCCTGCGCCCTTTCCGCGACGAGGTTCTCGATGCGGTCGACGACCTCTTCGATGCTGAGATCCGTCGTGTCGATCTGCTGCGCGTCCGGGGCAGCCTGCATCTGCGCTGCGTCGCGCTCGTCGCGGAGCCGCAGGTCGGTCGCGAGCGCCTCGGCGCCGATCTCAGGGCGGTCGGCCACGCGGCGGCGCGCCCGCTCCGCTGTGTCCGCGACGAGGTACACCTTGACCTCGGCCCGCGGGCAGACAACGGTGCCGATGTCGCGTCCTTCGATTACGGCATCGCCGTGCGTACCGAGCTCGCGCTGGCGGTCGCGCATCACCTGCCGAACCTCGGGATGGCGCGCGACCGAGGAGACGACTCGGTCGATCTCGGGCCGGCGGATCGCCTCGGTGACGTCCTCGCCGCGGATCAAGACGTTCTCATCCTCGAAGGAGATGGGCTCCGCGCGGGCGAGCTCGCCCAGCGCCTCGCCGTCGTCGAGGGAGATCCGTTTCTGCAGCGCGAGCCATGTGAGGGCGCGGTACATGGCGCCCGTGTCGAGGTAGCGGAAACCGAGGCGCGCGGCGAGGCTGCGCGCGACGGTGCTCTTGCCGGCTCCTGCCGGTCCGTCGATGGCGACGATCATGGGGTGGCTTCTTACCTGACCGCCAGCGATTCGAGCATCGGGAAGAAGTCGGGGAAGCTTATCGCGACGGCCTCCGCGCCCCCGATGCGCACGCCTTCGCGGGAGACGAGCCCGGCGACGGCGGCGAGCATCGCGATGCGGTGATCGGAGGCCGCGTCAACCGTACCCCCACCCTTAGGGCGGGAGGGCACCCCGCGAACCCGGAAGCCATCATGCGCCGTTTCGATCCGAATTCCTAGTGGCCGAAGAGCGTTTTTCACGCTCTCGATGCGATCCGATTCCTTTACGCGCAATTCGGCCGCGCCGCGCACAACACTGTCGCCCCTGGCCATCCCGGCCACGAGGGCAAAGAGTGGCAGCTCGTCCAAGAGCCTCGGCACCTCGTTCGGGCCGATCTCCGTCGCGACAAGGTCGGCGTGGCTCACCTCGAGGTCGGCGACGGGCTCCCCGCCCTGCACGCGCCGGTTGAAGTGGGCGATGCGCGCGCCCATCCGCTCGAGGACGTCGAGCAGCCCGGTGCGCGTCGGGTTCAGGCCGACGCCGTGGACGCGGATCGTCGACCCGGACAGGAGCGTCGCCGCCGCAATGAACGGCGCCGCCGAAGAGAAGTCGCCCGGGATCGCCAGGGAGAGCGGCTGTAACCGCTCCGCCGCCCAGACGGCGGGCTCACCGGCCTTCCGACGCACGCGCGCGCCCGCCGCCTCGAGCATGCGCTCCGTGTGATCCCGGCTCGGGTGCGTCTCGACCACTGACGTTCGTCCGCCGTCC
>DATAOL010000018.1:0-7052 GCA_036265755.1 Gaiellaceae bacterium
GGCGCGCGCCGGTCGGCTGCTCACGACGGCGGACCTCGCGGCCGTCGTCGAGGCGTGCTACCCGGAGGCCGCGCGCCGCCGCTCGCGCATCCACCCGGCGACGCTCACGTTCCAGGCCCTGCGGATCGCCGTGAACGAGGAGCTGGATGCGCTCGAGCGCGCGCTTCCCGCGGCGTTGGCGATGCTCCGACCCGGCGGCCGCCTCGCGGTCGTCAGCTTCCACTCGCTCGAAGACAGGATGGTCAAGCGCTTCTTCGCCGCCCAGGCACGCGGGTGCACGTGCCCGCCCGAGCTTCCCGTCTGCGTCTGCGGACACGAGCCGACGATGCGTCTCTTGACGCGCAAGGCCGTGCGCCCGTCGCCGCAGGAGACCGCCGAGAACCCGCGCTCGGCCTCGGCGAAGCTCAGGGCAGCAGCGAAGGTGGGGGACTGATGGCCAGCTTCGCTCCCGCAACCGCGCGCGCTTACGCTCCGGCGAAACCGCGGCGCGCTCCCGCGACGACGCCTCGGCCCAGGCCGGCGCCGCGGCAAACTCCGCGCGCCCGGGCCCGGCCTCATGTCGCGGGCGGGGTCCTCTGGATCGTCGTCGTCGCCGCGCTCCTGGCGGGCATCGTCGCCCTGAACGTCGCGGTCCTCAGGCTGAACATGCAGGTCGAGCAGCTCGATAATCAGCGCGACCAACTCGTGACGAAGCGTGACGGGCTGCAGACGCAGCTCTCGTCCGCAGCCGCGGCGGGGAGGATCGAAGAGCTCGCGACCAAGATGCTGCACCTGGGCGCGCCGCAGTCGACCACGTACCTCGAGCTCAAGCGCCGCGGGAAGTAGCGGATGACAGCGAGGGTCGCGAACCGGCGGATACGACTGCTGGTGGCCCTCTTCGCGGCCGTCTTCGCCGTCGCACTGCTCCGCGCGGGTTGGCTCCAGGCAGTGCGGGCGCCGGCTCTCGGGAATCTCGCCACCAGCCAGCATCGGGAAACGATCTCCGTGCCACCGCACCGGGGGACGATCTTCGACCGCCTCGGTACCGAGCTCGCGGTGGGCTCGCGGGCAACGACCGTCTACGCGAATCCGCGTCAGATCGAGAATCCGCGCGCCGCGGCGCTGGCGGTGCAGAACGCCCTCGGGATCAAGGCCGACAAGATCTACGCGTTGCTCGCCGACCGCTCACGTGGCTTCGTCTACGTTCAGCGCCAGGCGGATCCGGGCCTTGCGCAGATCCTTCAGCAGAAGCACCTCGCCGGATTCGGCTTCTATCCCGAGGAGCGTCGCGACTATCCGCAGAAGCGCATCGGAGCCTCGGTGCTCGGCTACGCGGGTGTCGACAACAAGGGTCTCGCGGGCCTCGAGCTCGAGCTGGACAAGACGCTCACGGGCACGCGCGGCGAGAAAACGATCGTCAAGGACCCGTTCGGCCGGACGCTGGAGGTCGTCGACTCGAAGCCGGGGACGGACGGCAAGAACGTCTACCTCACGATCGACCACTCCATCCAGGGGCAAGTGGAGCGCGTCCTGCACCAGACGCGCGAGCGTTGGGCGGCCAAGTCGGCGACCGCGATCGTGATGGATCCACGGACGGGCGGGATCCTCGCGCTGGCGGTCGATCCCGGCTACGACGCGAACCGGTTCTCGAACGTCTCGCAAGACCGGACGCGGAACCGCGCCGTGACGGACACGTATGAGCCCGGCTCAACGTTCAAGATCGTGACGATCTCGGGAGCGCTCGAAACCGGCCAGGTCACTCCTAGCTCCAAGTTCAGGCTCCCGTATTCGATCCAGGTCGCCGACCGGAAGATCCACGACGCCGAGCCCCGTGGTACGGAGACCATGACGACGGACGAGATCCTCTCGCGCTCCTCGAACGTCGGTGTGGTCACGATCGCGGAGGCCCTGGGGCGCGACCGCATCTCGGATTGGATCAAGCGGTTCGGCTTCGGGCATCCGACGGGGATCGACTACCCGGGCGAGAGCAAGGGGATCGTCCTCCCGCCCGCCCGGTGGTCGGGCTCGACGATCGGCAACGTGCCGATCGGGCAGGGCATCGCCGTCACCCCGGTGCAGATGGTCGCCGCGTACAGCGCAATCGCCAACAAGGGCGTTTGGATCGAGCCGCACCTCGTCGAGCGCGTCGCCGGGGAAAGGCCCGTACAGCCAGTGCGCCGGCGGATCCTGGACACGAAGACCGCCGATCAGGTTCGGCACATGTTGCGCGAAGTGGTCGAGGAAGGGTCGGGCACCGCGGCGCAGATTCCCGGGTACAGGATCGCGGGGAAGACGGGAACCGCGGCGAAGCCCGATGCTTCGGGCGGCTATTCGACCTCCGCGTACGTCGCCTCCTTCGTCGGGTTCGTCCCGGCCAAGCAGCCGCGGCTCGTCGTCTTGGTCACGGTGGACGAGCCCAAGGGCGCGATCTGGGGCGGGGTCGTGGCCGCGCCCGCCTTCGCTGAAATCGCCAAGTTCGCCCTTCAGTACCTCGAGATTCCGCCGGATTGAACCGGGGCCGCCGCGGGCCTCCCTCCAGTTCCAGCCTATCGGGAAAGAGTGCGCGGATGGTGAGCGGAATGTGGAGATATCCGTGCAAATGAGGCGTTTTTGTCGCGTGCAGCAACCCCGAGACGGAAGGGGCTCTTGGTAGAATCCCGCCCCATCGAACTCGAGCTCCTGGCCCAGGCGGTGCGCACCGAGCGCGTCGCAAATCCGGCCCCTGCGGACATCGCCGACCTCGTGTACGACGCGCGGCGGGTGACGCCCGGGGCCCTTTTCGTATGTGTTCCCGGCCTCAAGGCAGACGGGCACGACTTCGCTCACGACGCCGTGCGAAACGGAGCAGCCGCCCTCGTCGTCGAGCGAGAGCTCGAGCTCGCCGTCCCTCAGCTCGTCGTTGCCAGCGCCCGGGAGGCCATGGCTCTCGCAGCCGACGCCTTCTTCGGCTACCCGACCCGCGAGCTCCAGGTCGCCGGCGTGACCGGAACGAACGGCAAGACGACAACCGCGTTTCTCCTCTTCGCGATCCTCGCCGCCGCCGGGCGCCGCCCGGGCCTCCTCGGAACGATCGAGAACCGGATCGGCGGCGAGCGCAGGGGCGCGGTGCGCACGACCTCGGAGGCCATCGATGTCCAGCGCCTCTTCCGCGAGATGCTCGATGCAGGCGACCGCAGCTGCGCGATGGAAGCGACCTCCCACGGCTCCGCCCTCAAGCGCCTGCTCGGCATCCGCTTCGCCGTCCTCGTCTTCACGAACCTGAGCCAGGATCACCTCGACTTTCACGAGACGCTCGAGAACTACTACGACGCCAAGCGCCGGCTCTTCACGGAACCGGACGTGGACGGGAAGCGACCGCCCGCCGTCGTCAACGTCGGTGACGAACACGGCGCGCGCCTCGCCGAGGAGCTGCAACACCTCGGCAAGAGCCCCGTGACGTTTGCTCTTGCCGACGCCGAGGGGTTGGAGCTCAGCGCCCACGGCGCGCGCTTCTCGGCGGACGGCATTTCCCTCGAGACGAAGCTCCGGGGGCGCTTCAACGTCGAGAACGTCCTCGGCGCCGTGAAGGCCGCGGGCCTGCTCGGAATCGAGCCCGAGGCCATCGCGAAGGGGGTCGCGCAGGTGACCGGCGTCCCCGGTCGTTTCGAGGCCGTCGACGAGGGACAGCCGTTCACGGTGCTCGTGGACTACGCGCACACCCCCGAAGCGCTCGAGAACGTCCTGCGCGAGGCGCGGGAGATCACGGCGGGCCGGCTCGTCTGCGTCTTCGGTTGCGGAGGCGATCGCGACCGGGGCAAGCGTCCCTTGATGGGAGGGGTCGTGACGCGCCTCGCGGACACCGCCATCGTCACCTCGGACAACCCGCGAAGCGAGGACCCGCAGGCGATCATCGACCAGATCCTCACGGGCATCACAGGCGACGTCGACGTCGAGCCCGACCGCGAGGCGGCCATCGTGAGCGCCCTCGAGCGAGCGGGGGACGGTGACGTCGTCGTCATCGCCGGCAAGGGGCACGAGCAGGGTCAGGAGTTCGCCGAGCGCACGATCCCCTTCGACGACCGCGAGGTCGCGCGCGACGCGCTGCGGCGGCTGGCGGCGAGGACATGATTCCGCTCGGCGTCGAGGAGCTCGCCGCGCTGGCTCCCGGCGAGCTCAGGCGTGGGGCCGGCGACCAGGTCACCGGCGTCACGATCGACTCCCGCCGCGTCGAGCCCGGCGACCTCTTCGTCGCGGTCGGACGTGGTGTCGACCATGCCGATGAGGCGCTTCGCGCCGGTGCGGCCGCCGCCCTACTCCCGGACGATGCGTTCGCCGCGCTGGCCGCGATCGCGACCGATGTTCGGCGCCGCAGCAGCGCAAGGGTCGTCGCCGTCACGGGCTCCACCGCGAAGACCTCCACGAAGGACATCCTCGCCGCGCTGTGTCGGCCGCACGCGAAGACCGTGGCTGCCGAGGGGAGCCAGAACAACGAAGTCGGCCTGCCGCTCACTCTCTGCAAGATCGAGCCTGACACGGAGATCGCGGTGGTCGAGATGGGCATGCGTGGCCTCGGCCAGATCGCCGAGCTCTGCGCGGTCGCCTGTCCCGACGTCGGCGTCATCACATCGGTCGGGCCGGTGCACCTCGAGCTCCTCGGCTCGGTCGAGCGCGTCGCGCAGGCGAAGGCAGAGGTGGTCGAGGCGCTTCCGGCCGGGGGCGCCGCGATCGTCCCCGCGAACCAGCCCTACCTGGAGCCGTTTCTCACCAGGACGGACATCGACATCTACCGCTTCGGAGAGGGTGGCGACGTCTCGCTCTCCTACTTCGCGGCCCACGACGGCCAGGCGCGCCTGAAGGTGAACGCGTTCGGTCGGCCACTCACGCTCGAGTTCAGCTTCTCGTCCCGGTACAACGCCACCAACGCGCTCGCCGCGCTGGCGGCCTACCACGCCCTCGGACTGCCGCTCGGAAGGGCGGGTCGCGGTGCGCGGCACGTGCAGCTCTCGCGGCTTCGCGGCGAGGAGGTCGCCCTGCCCCAGGGCGGCATCCTCATCAACGACTGCTACAACGCCAACCCGCTCTCGATGGCTGCGGCTCTCGAGCATCTCGCCGAGCGCGCCGGCGAGCGCCGCAAGGTCGCGGTTCTCGGCGACATGGCGGAGCTCGGCCCGGGCGCCGCTTCGTACCACCGCGAGGTCGGCGCCGCCGTCTCCCGGGCCGGGGTGGACGTGCTCGTCGCGGTCGGCCCGCTTGCGCGCGGATACGTCGAGGGCGCACGCGGGGTGCCGACCGTACGCTGGGCGCCGACCGTCGAGGCCGGGTTGACGGCCCTCCGGCAACTGCTGCGGCCGGGCGACTGCGTCCTCGTCAAAGGCTCTCGATCCATGGGCCTCGAGGCGATCGGCGAAGCCGTCGCCGTCGTCCCGGCGTCCATCTAGTCTCCGCGCGTGGTTCAGGTACTTCTCGCAGGGCTCATCTCGATGGTCATCTCGATCGTCGCGGGCCCGAAGTTCATCGAATTCCTGCGCCGCAATGAGTTCGGGCAGCAGATCCGCGAGGAGGGTCCTCAGGGGCACGTCGTGAAGCGCGGAACACCTGCGATGGGCGGCCTGCTGATCATGCTCGCGATGGCGATCCCGTTCCTCGCCTTCTCGAAGCACACGCTGCCCGCTTTGACGGCGTTCTTCGTCACGCTCGGCTGCGCCGCGATCGGCTTCGTGGACGACTGGACGAAGATTGCGCGCCGCCGCTCCCTCGGCCTCGCGGGCCGCTGGAAGCTCGTCTGGCTCGCAGGAATCACGGTGGTCGTCGGGCTCGTGGTCTCGGACCGCGGCTTCTCGACCTCCGTCTACATCCCGATCGTCGACGTGGACGTCCCGCTGTCCTACGCGTGGTATGTGCTCGCGTTCTTCGTCATCGCGGGGGCGGCGAACGGCGTCAACCTGACTGACGGGATCGACGGCCTCGCGGCCGGGACGACGACGATCGCAATCCTCACCTACACCGCGATGAGCCTCGTCGCCGCCTTGACCGCCGTGCGTCGCGGCGGCCCCGCCGATCCGATCGACCTCGATCTCGCCATCCTCGGCGCGAGCCTGATCGGAGCTTCGATCGGATTCCTCTGGTACAACGCCTTCCCCGCGCAGGTCTTCATGGGCGACACGGGCTCGATGGGTCTGGGCGGCGCGCTCGCGGCGTTCGCAATCATGACGAAGACCGAGCTCCTGCTCCTCCTGATCGGCGGCATCTTCCTCGTCGAGGCGCTCTCCGTGATCCTGCAGGTACTCACCTACAAGTGGCTCGGGCGCCGCATCTTCCTCATGGCCCCGCTTCACCATCACTTCGAGATGAAGGCCTGGTCGGAGACGCGGATCATGGTTCGCTTCTGGATCGCCACCGCGATCCTCTGTGCCTGCGGCTTCGTCCTCTACTACGCGTATTTCTCCAACTTCAACAACCTGGCCTCCTAAGGCGCTCGTCCTCGGCCTCGCCCGCTCGGGCGAGGCGGCCGCGCTGGCCCTGAGGAAACGCGGGGTGGAGGTCGTCGGCGCGGACCGGCGCGCCGACCTCGACGCGGGGAGGCTTCGCGGGGCGGGCGTCGAAGTCGTCCTCGGCGCGGACGACCCCGAGCTTCTCGACGGCGTGGACCTGCTTGTCAAAAGCCCAGGCGTACCTTCGGCGGCCCCTCTCGCGGCCGCCGCGCGGGAGCGCGGGCTGACCGTCTGGAGCGAGGTCGAGCTCGGCTTCCGGCTCCTCGAGAACCCGATCGTGGGCGTCACCGGCACGAACGGCAAAACGACCACGAGCGAGCTTCTCGGCGCGATCTTCCGCGCGGCCGGGAAGGACGTCGCGGTCGCCGGAAACGTCGGGCGGCCGCTCTCGGGACTGGACGGCTCGCTCGCCGAGGGCGCCTGGATCGTGTGCGAGCTCTCGAGCTTCCAGCTCGAGGACATCGACACCTTTCGCCCGCGCGTGGCGGTGCTCCTCAACCTCACGCCGGACCACCTGGACCGCCACGAGAGCCTCGAGGACTACCGCGCCGCCAAGCTGCGCCTCTTCGAGAACCAGGGAAGCGGCGACGTCGCGGTCGTCCC
>DATAOL010000019.1:0-15834 GCA_036265755.1 Gaiellaceae bacterium
CGATCACATATGACCGCTACGGGCACCTAATGCCGGAAACGAGGATGAGGCTGCTGCCCTTCTCGATGCCTACCTCGAACGGTTTGACACTCAGGCTCGTGCGGCACAGTTGCGGCACAGTGAGGCACACTAATCAGCCTGCCTCTGCGCCTTCCAGCGGACAGACGTCCGTGGCTCGCTGACGCTCAGCCGTTTACAGAGTTCCTGCTAATCGTCTTGTTCAGCGGCGGGGGTGGGATTCGAACCCACGAGGCACCTCTCGGCGCCTAACGGTTTTCAAGACCGCCCCTTTCGACCGCTCAGGCACCCCGCCGGCAAGGAACTGTAGCCCGGCGCGAAGTCCGTCCATCGGGCGCGCGAGACTTCGCCCAACGCACAGGAGGTGCTTCGGTGACGTTTCTTTGGTTCATCATCTGGTTCTTCGCCAACTTGATCGGCGACCACGCGCCGCTTCTCTTCGACCCCGTCAATTGGTGGGCCGGGTCGCTGCTGTTCGCCGTCGCTCTCGACCTCGGGGCCGTGCACGCAACAGCGAACAGACGCCGCTAGCCGCGAAACGCGTTGCGCACGAAGAAGCCGAGGTTGGCGGGCCTCTCGGCCAGTCGCCTCATGAGATAGGGAAACCACTCGGGCCCGAAAGGGGTGGCCACGAGAACCTTGAAGCCGCGGCCTGCGAGGTCGAGCTGAAGCTTGGGCCGGACGCCGTAGAGCATCTGGAACTCGAAGCGCTCGCCGCCGATGCCCTCGCGCTCGGTGAATGCGATCGCATGATCGATGAGCCGCTCGTCGTGGGTCGCGATCGCCGTGTAGCCGGGTCCGCGCAGCGAGCGCTCCACGAGCCGGACGTACGCCGCGTCCACATCGGACTTCTCCGGGTAGGCGACCTCCGCCGGCTCGAGGTAGGCGCCCTTGACGAAGCGGAGGTTCGGCTCGAACGGCAAGAGCGACTCCAGGTCGGCCTCCGCCCGGTACAGGTACGACTGGAGCACGGTGCCGACGTTGTCGAGGCCGGCTTCCCGCAGCCGGCGATAGATGTCGAGCGTGGCGTCGACGACCGCGGAGTACTCCATGTCGATGCGGACGAAGCTTCCGAGTTCTGCGGCACGCTGGATCACGCGACGCACGTTCTCGAAGGCGATCTCGGGTCCGAGATCGAGGCCGAGGTGCGTGAGCTTCAGGGCGACGTTGGCGCGCAAGTTTTCATCGTGCAGCCTGGCGAGGATCGTCTCGTACTCGGCCGCGACCGCGCGGGCCTCCTCCTCGTCCGCCACGTCTTCGCCGAGCAGCGTCGTGTTCGCATGGAGCCCCTGGTCGTTGAGCCTGCGGAGAGCGGCGACGCACTCGTCGAGGGTCTCTCCCGCAACGAACCGCGCGGCTCCGAGCCGCATGCCGTGAGCGCTGACGAACCGGCGCACGCGGGGGCTTCGGCTGCTCGCCAGGATGAGCTTGCGCGTGACGGCTACGGCGCCCCGAACTCCTTCAGCACGGCCGGCACGCTCCAGTTCCCGTCCGCATCCTGCCTGTTCTCCATGATCGCGAGGAGCACCCGAGCGGTCACCGCGGTGCCGTTCAAGGTGTGCACCGGCTCGAGCCCACTGTCGGTTCGGTACCGGACGCCGAGCCTCCGGGCCTGGAAGTCGGTCGTGTTCGACGTCGACGTGATCTCCCGGTAGCGCTCCTGGCTGGGGAACCAGGCCTCGATGTCGTACTTCTTCGTCGCCGAGGCGCCGAGGTCGCCCGCGGCCACGTTGACGACGCGGTACGGGACTTCGAGCTCCTGGACGAGCTCCTCCTCGACGGAGAGCAGGAACTCGTGCGTCTCCCCGGACTCCTCCGGAAGGCAGAAGACGAACATCTCGACCTTGTCGAACTGGTGCACGCGGAACATGCCGCGCGTGTCCTTGCCGGCCGCTCCGGCCTCGCGGCGAAAGCAGGTGGAGTACCCGGCGTAGCGGAGCGGGAGCGCGCTGCCGTCGAGCTCCTCGTCCATGCGCAGGGCGGCGAGCGCAACCTCCGAGGTGCCCGTCAGATACAGGTCGTCGCGCTCGATGCGGTAGATGTTGACCTCGTCCGTGGGGAGGAACCCCGTGCCGTACATGGCCGGCTCGCGGACGAGCACGGGCGGTAGGACGGGGGTGAACCCGCGCTTGGAGAGCCGGTCGAGCGCGAAGCGGTAGAGGGCGAGCTCCGCCAGGGCCGCGTCGCCGAGCCGGTAGGCGAAGCGGGCGCCCGAGACCTTCGCTCCGCGCTCCATGTCGATCTCCGCGAGGTCGAGGTGGTCGCGCGGCTGGAAGTCGAACTGCGAAGGGGCGCCCGAGCGCCGCAGCTCGACCGCGTCCTCGTCCGTGAACCCGTCGGGAGCATCCGGGTCCGGCGGATTCGGGATGGCGGTCAGGAGCTGATCGCGTCGGGCCGCCGCCTCCTCGAGCGCGCCCTCCGCTTCTCTCAGCTCCTCCTTGAGGGTGTTCAGGCGCTCGATCTCCTCCGGCGAGGGCTTCCCCTTGCCGGCGGGCTTGCGGGCCGCGCGCAGCTCGTCGACGCGCGTGTTGGCGGCCCGCCAGGCTTCGTCTGCCGCGAGGAATTCGTCGAAGGTCTCGGCCGCGCCCTTGCGCGCAAGGGCCGCGCGCCAGGTGTCCGGATCGGCGCGGGCGGCGCGGACGTCGATCATGCGCGGGAGTCTAAGACCGCTTCGATGACCTGAGCCACGCCTTCCTCGGTGACCGGCGGGCACACGTAGTCGGCGAGCTCGAGCAGGCGCTCGTGCGCGTTCCCGACTGCGATCCCGAACCCGGCCCACTCGAGCAGCTCGATGTCGTTCTCGCCGTCTCCGAAGGCCACGGTCTTCTCCGGGGCGAAGCCCAGGTGGTCGGCCACGAACTGCAGACCGGATCCCTTCGTCACCTTCGGGCTCGCGATCTCGAGAAAGAACGGGAGCGACTTCGAGATATAGAGCCGCCCGGCGAAGCGCTCCTTCAAGCGTGCCTCGAGGCCGTCGAGAAGCTCGGGCTCTCCGACGGAAACGACCTTCGTGGGCGGCTTCTCCAGCCAGGCGGCGAGATCTCCCACCTCGTGGATGACGAGACCCTGGAAGTCCGCGTAGGCACGCGCTTCCGGGGTCACTTGGCCGACGAAGAGCTCGTCTCCGACGTAGACATTCACGTGGAAGCCCTCCGCCACGATCGCCTCGACGGCCTCACGCCCCAGGGCGACCGGGATCGGCTCGTGCCGCAGCCAGCGTCCGGTCTCCGGCTCCGCCACCACGGCGCCCTGGTAGCAGACGACCGGGTCGTCGATCCCGGCCTGCAGGACGTAGGGCCGAACGGAAACGAACATCCTCCCCGTGGCGACGATCACGCGGATCCCTGTCGCGCGCGCCGCGCGAATCGCTGCCTCGGTCCGCGGCGGCAGCATGCCGTCGCGTGCGATCAGCGTGCGGTCGAGGTCGCACGCGAAGACCTCGACGTCGTGCGGAAAGCCGTCCGGAAGGGTCAGCTGGACGGTTGCGTCAGGAAGGCGACGAGGTCCGCGAGCTGCTGGTCGGAGAGCGACTGCTGGAACGTCGCCGGCATGATGTTCGGCTGGAAGCCGGACGCGATCTGCTTGTTCGGGTCGACGATGGACTCGAGCACGAAGTCCGGGCTCTTCCCCTTCAAGGCGGTGTCGAGGTCCGGGCCGATGGTCGCGTTCGACCCCGCAGCCTGGAACGTGTGGCAGCCCGCGCAGCCCGCCGAGGTGAAGACTTCCTTCCCCGCCGCCGGGTCGCCCTTGGCGCTCACGGTCGGAGTGGATTCCGCGGGCACGGTGCCGATGACGGTCTCCGCGGTCGGGGTCACGGTCTTCGCGGCGCCGCAGCCGGAAGCGAGGAGCGCGAGCCCGGCGAGGATTCCACTGACGGCGAGAGCGCTGCGCATCGGTCGCGAAGCATAACGGCCTCGACAGCCACGTATCCCACCAAACCGGCGGTGATCACATCGTTGGGAGAGTCGTTCACGATCATGGAGACCGCGATCCCGAAGGCGAATGCGAGCGGGAGCGCGCGGCGCCACAAGGGGAGGTCCGATCGCAGCAGGCGGGCGACGAGCACGACGAGGACCGGCACGCACACGGCCACGACGATCGTGACGGAAGGCTTGTGCACGATCCGTTCCCACGAGAGCTGGATGCGGTCGCGGAGGTCGGCGGCGAGGCCGCCGGGCCCGGAGTCGATCGCCCGCGTGATGTGGCTCGAGGGGCCCACTGCCGCGTCCAGAGCGACGAGGCCGGCGGCGACGAGGACGGCCGCGCCCAGCGCTGCCACGAGCCGGATGCCGCGCAGTCCTGCGAGGAGGGCGGCGAGGAGGCCGAACGCCGCCGGGAGCACGATCGCGCCGCCGCCGTCCGCCCCGAAACGGTTCGCGGCGACCGCGACGAACGTGAGGACGGCGACCCCGGCAAAGGCGATCCAGCCCAGGGCGCGCTGCAGGTAGTACGCGCCGCCGAGCGAAGGGACGAGGAGCATCGTCTCCAGCAGGTTCGAGATCCCGTAGAAGCGCGCGTTCTGGGTCGGGCCGAACGGGGAGAGGGCGACGGCGCTTCCATCCACGGCGAGCACGACGAGGTAGGCGGCCACGATTCCGCTGAGGAACGCACCCACGGCGAGGTCGGACCGCAGCGTTGTCTCCAGGGCCAGACCGGAGAGCGCGGCGAGCGCGATCACGATCTGCGTGGGCCAGAAGGACGAGACCTCGACCAGGCCGAGGAGCAGGTTCGCGACGAGTACCGCGCCGAACCCGAGCAGGCCCGCGCGGGGTCGCCAGAGCGCGAGGAGAAGAACGAGGATGCCGGCGACGATGCTGGCGGGCAGGCGGCCCTCGTTGTGGCCGTCGATCCGGGCGTCGAGGTCGCGCAGCCTCTGGGCGGGATCGGGATCGTCCTGGGAGCCGAGCGCGCCCTTCTCGCCGAGCGCCGTCGGCGCGATGTCGGTGATCGAGACGAGGCCCGGAATACGTGTCGAGTCCGAGGTGAGGATCCCGTCATACCCCGCTCCCGAGACCACGACGAGGTAACGCCGGTCGTTGGGCTGGGCGCCGCCCTGGGGCAGGCCGACGAGGATGTGCGGTCCGCTCGGCGTGCCCGAGGAGAGGTGTATGACCGCGGGCCCCTCCGGAATGCCACCCCGAAGCGAGTTCTTCACCTTGCCGCGCAAGAGAGCGGCGAGCGCCTGCTCGTTGCTCGTCTCAGGGCCCGCGCCGGGGACGAGCAGGCCGATGGCGGCGTCGGGATAGTTGCGCAGAGGCGGCTGTTCCCCCGCGTAGACACCGAAGGTCTGCGTAGCCTGCGCCTCGCCCACGATGAGTGTGAAGACGAGCAATGTGAGCGCGGCCGCCCGGAGCACTCCGAGAACTCTAGGCCGCTTGGCCACGAGCGAGGTCGTGCAGGCGGCGGCTCTCGCTGCCGCCGTCGCGATCCCGCTCGCCCTCTTCGGGCCGTCGGGCGGCGACGAGCCGGCTCACCTCTACCGAACCGACCTCGTCCGCCACGGCGTTCTCGTGTGGGACGGCGACTGGTTCGCAGGGCACTACCCGCTCGCTTCGTACAGCCTTCTCTACTACTTCCCGGCCGCGCTCTTCGGCAACTTGCCGTTGACGGTGGCGGCGATCGTCGCGTCGGCCGCTCTCTTCGCCGCCGTCACGAGGGAGCAGTGGGGACGTGACGCGTACTGGCCGTCGCTCTGCTTCGCGGTTGTCGCGGCGGCGCCGCTCTTCACCGGGACGTATCCGTTCGCGCTCGGGCTGTTGACCGCGCTCGGGACGCTTCGGTCGCTCCAGCTCGGGAGGATCTGGATCGCGGCGGCATGCGTGGCTCTCACGCTCGGGTTCAGCCCGCTCGCCCTGCTGTTCCTCTGCGTCGCTCTCGTCGCCGTCGGACTCGTGCGCCGCCGCTTGGACCGGCCGGTGATCGTCGTCGGCGCAACCGTGTGCGTCGTCGGTGCCTTTCAAGCGGTTGCACTCGCCGCCTTTGCCCAGGACGCGACCTATCCGTTCTTCCGGGTCGGAGAGCTCGTCGCCGTTCTCGCCGCCAGCGTGATCGGAACCGCGCTGTCGCTGCAGAGCCCCCGCGCGCGCTTCCTCGCCGCGTTCTTCGCCCTGTGGGGTCTCGCTGCGTTGCTCGCGTTTGCGATCCCGACCCCTGTAGGGGAGAACATCACCCGGCTGCGCGGCTATCTCCTGCCACTGATCCTCCTCGCTGCCATCCTCGCGCGGTTCCGACCGCGCTGGCTCACCGTCGTCGCCTTCGGGGGCGCGATCGCCTACACGCTGATCCCGTACGTCGGCGCCGCTCCCTACCGCACGGACGGCCGCTCGGCGCACGCCTCCTTCTGGGCCCCGGCGATCGCCTTCCTCCGTGAGCACGAGCAGCCCGGCTACCGCGTCGAGGTGGTGCCGACCGGCGACCACTGGGAGGCTTACTGGCTTCCGCACGAGGGGTTCCCCCTCGCCCGCGGGTGGTATCGCCAGATCGACTACGCCGAGAACCCCCTCTTCTACGAGGAACCGCTCGAAGCGAGCGAGTACCTGGCCTGGCTGCGCTCGATGGCCGTCCACTACGTCTTGCTTCCGCGCACGCAGATCGGGCGAGCGGGAGAGGAGCGCGAGGCCGAGCTGCTTCTCTCGGGCCGCTCGGGGCTCCGGCTCGTGTACAGCTCGCCGGACTGGAGGATCTGGGAAGTGCCGCACGCCACTCCGATGCTGACCGGGCCGGGGGACGGGCGAATCACGCGTTACGCGCACGATGAGATCGACGGCGTGACCGGCGGGGCTGGTGCCTACCGGCTCTCCGTCCGTTTCACCAACTACTGGCGTGTGCTCGCAGGATCCGTGTGCCTTGGCGAGGCGCAGGACGGGATGACCGTCCTGCACGCGGCCCGGCCGGGCCCGTTTCGCCTTGCCATCGATCTCGACGCGCGCGGGTCCGCCGCCTGTGGGTGAGTCCCTGCCCTACACTTTTCGTATGAACAGAAAGGCCTATGGGCGGGACGCGGGCCTGTCTGCACGGATGCTCCTGACGTCGTTCCTGCTGGGGCTCCTGTACGTCATCTTCGCGGTCGTCCTCTTCCAGGTATTGAACGTCGGGCTCGCGCCGATGCTCCTGATCGTCGTCGGCCTCGCCTTCTTCCAGTACTTCACCTCGGACAAGATCGCCCTCGCGGCCTCCGGCGCGAAGATCGTCGCGCCCGAGCAGGCGCCCGAGCTCCACGCCATGGTCGAGCGCCTCTGCGCGATGGCCGACCTGCCGAAGCCGAGGGTCGCGATCATCCCGACGGACGTCCCCAATGCGTTCGCCACCGGGCGTAGCCCGAAGCACGCGGCGGTCGCCGTCACCGAGGGCCTTTGGCGCCGCCTCGAGCCCCAGGAGATCGAGGGCGTGCTCGCGCACGAGCTCTCCCACGTGGCGAATCGCGACGTCCTCGTCATGACCCTCGCGAGCTTCTTCGCCATGCTCGCCGCGCTGCTCACGCGCGTCGGCCTCTACGGCGGAATGTTCAGCGGTGGCGGGCGAAACCGCGACGGTGGCGCTCCCGCGTGGCTCATCATCTTCGTCGTCTCGATCCTCACCTACGTGATCAGCTTCGTCCTCATCCGGACGATCTCGCGCTACCGCGAGTACGCGGCCGACCGCGGCTCGGCGCTCATCACCGGGGCGCCCGAGCAGCTCATGAGCGCCCTCCAGAAGATTGCGAGCGACATCGTCCGGATCCCCCAGCGCGACCTGCGCGAGGTCGAGGGCATGAACGCGTTCTTCATCATTCCGACGAATGTGAAGTCGTCGGTCGGCGAGCTCTTCGCCACACACCCGCCGCTCGAGAAGCGTCTTGCGCGCCTCGCCCAGATCGCCCAGGAGATGGGCCGACCCGTCCAGTAACGCGTTGGGGTTGGGCGACGTCCTCTTCGGGCGCAAGAAGCTCAAAGGGGCGAACCTCGACCGGCTCTTCGCCCTCTCGACCGCGCAGATAACGCTCGAGACCGAGCTGGGCCTCAAGCCGGCGGGCGTCGCCGCCGTCGTCTTCAAGCCGCTCTCCGCCGGTGAGTTCATGCAGGCCGAGCGGGACATCGACGAGCTGCTCGGCGTGGCCGCGCGCGACTCGGGTTCGAAGGTCAGCCGGCGCTCGGATTCCTTCGGCTTCCAGTGGCTCGTCATCCGCGACTCGGACTTCGAGGATCTCGTCACGACGACGAACCTCGTGAGCTCCGAGCTCCAGTCCCGCGGCTTCGGTGCTCAGCTCCTTGCCGCCGTCTTCGAGTTCAAGGGCGGCGAGCACCCGGTCTACCTGATCTACGGGTTCAAGACGGCGACGTTCTGGCCCTTCATCCCGACCGGCAAGGATCAGGAGCGGGACAACGCGGAGGAGCTGAAGCTCAAGGCCGAGCTCGAGCCGGAGCTTCCGATCGAGCCGGACCTCAGCCGCTGGCTCGCTCTCTTCGACGCGCCGCTCGACTAGCCGACGCGGCGGCCGCCGTCGAAGGTCGAGCCGTACCAACCTTCGGAGAAGCTCGAGATCCTGACCACGTCGCCCGTGTGCGGTGAGTGCACGAAACGGCCTTGGCCCATGTAGATGCCCACATGCGACTCGCCGTTGAAGAAGACGATGTCACCTGCCTGCAGGTGGCCGCGGTCGACCTGCCGGCCTACGTTCCAGAGCATCCAGCTCGAGTGGGGGAGGCCGATTCCGAGCTTCCCGTAGACGTACATGACGAAGCCCGAGCAGTCGAAGCCGGCCGGGCTCGCGCCCGCCCAGCTGTACGGGGTGCCGAGATAGCGGAGCGCGACGGCGACGGCTTTCTCACCGGTAGTCGGGAGCATGTCGACGGGCTTCGCCGGCTTCGTTCCGTCGTCGGAACGGTCCGGCGCGGCCTGCGCGGCCGCCGGAACGGCGAGCAACAGGACCAGCACGACGAGATGTGTGGAAAGACGATGGCGCATGGCGAAACCTCGAAGCCCCGGGTTGAAGCCCCCTGCTTCGGCGAGGTCGCCGTGACCCTTTAGCTAGATCGGGGTACCTCGCACGGCAGGAATTTGCCCGCAAGCTTTCCCGGCCCGCGGCGTCTTACGAGGTGTCAAGCAAGAGTTCGCGCACAGAAAAACGCCGGTGAAAACTCGTTTCCCGGCCGTTTTTCGTTCCGCCGGCGCTTAGTAGCGCCGCGCGCCGACGTAGGTCGAGGCGTACCAGCTCTCGTAGAGGCTCGAGATCTTGACGACGTCGCCGGTGTGGGGCGCGTGCACGAACCTGCCGCCGCCGATGTACATGCCGACGTGTGACAGGCCGTTGAAGAAGACGAGGTCGCCGGGCGCGAGCTGGTTGCGCGCGACGGGATGCCCGAGCCCGTACTGCATCGCCGCGTTGTGCGGGAGGTAGACGCCGACCTTGGCATAGGCGTACATGGTCAGCCCCGAGCAGTCGAAGCCGGACGGCGACGCGCCTCCCCACACATAGGGGACGCCCAGGTATTGCAGCGCGATCGAAACGACACCCGAATGCGTGGCCGGCGGGGGAGCCGGGATCGAGGAGCCGCCCGGGCTGCCGCCGGACGAAGAGCCTCCGGAGGACCCGTCCGACGACGTGGACGGCTGAGCGGCCTGGTGGTCCTGCCTCGCCGCGGCGGCTCGCGCCTGGGCCGCGAGGCGAACCTGCCTCGCTTGCTCGGCGGCTTGCAGCTGCGCGATCTGATCCTTGATGGAGTTGTAGAGCTGGCGTCGAGTCGCGAGCTGGCTCTCGATGGAGCCGCGCTCCGCGGCACGCTGATCGACGATCTTCTGCTGTTCCGCCTCGGCCTTGACGAGCGCCTGCTGGCGGGTCTGCACCTCGTGCTTGTAGCGCGTCACCTCCGCGGCGATCCGCGCGTCGTCGTCGGCGATCCGGCTCGCGGAGTCCATGCGCTCGATCAGGTCGCCGAGGCTCGAGGCTCCGAGGATCACGGAGAGCGCGTCCGGCGATTCCGAGGTGTACAGCGCGACGACGCGGGCGGAGACCCTCGCCCTCGCGCTCGCGAGGTTCTTGCGCGCCGTCTCGAGCCGACTCCGGTTCTCGTCGAGGTCCTTCCGGATCTGATCGAGACGGACGTTCGCGCCGTTCCAGGCCTCGATCGCCTTCTCGAGCTGCGCGTCCATGGCGTTGATCTCCGCCATGACCTGCTCGGCCTCCGCGCGCTTCGACGTGATCTGTGTGGGCTCGGCGGCGCCGGCCGACACAGCGGCCAGTGCGAGAACGAGCGCGGATAGGAGGGCGAGTCCGTAGCGCATCGGGGAGGCTTCTCCTCGAAGAAGCCTGGGAGCCTATAGGACGCTAGTTCGGGAGGTCGGGGATAAGCCCTTGCTCCGAGAAGAACTGCTTTGTCTCCTCGAGGCTGAGGTCGCTCGGCGGGACGATCGCGTCCGACGCCGCGATCTCGTCGTCCGGAACCCGCTCGCCCTCCCGTCTGACCAGCCCGGCCATCTCGTCGAGATAGCGGTCGAGCTCTCCCTCGTCGTCACGGTCGAGAGCCTCCTGTGCCCGTTCGTCCAGTTCGTTGAGGCGGTTGGCGACGTCGTCCTGGAGGCGGTACTGACCCTCGCCCATGAGCCGGACGATCACTTGGTCTCCTGTTCGATCGCCTTCTTCTCACCGCCGGACTCGAGCTCGCCCTTGAGGCGCGCGAGGTCGGCGTCGACCTGGTTCTGCGCGGAGATCTGGGACAGCTCGCGGTCGAGCTGCGTGCTGGACGAGGTGTAGTCCTCGAGCGTTCCCGACTCGACGAGCTCGTCCACAGCCGCCGCACGGGCCTGCATCTGCTCGGTCTTGTCCTGTGCGCGCTGGATGGCGAGCCCGGTGTCGGCCATCTCCTCACCGATCCCCGTGGCCGCCTCGCCGATCTTGACCTGGGCCTCGGCGGCGGAGTACTGAGCCTTGACCGTCTCCTTCTGCGTCCGGAACGCCTCGACCTTCGCGGCGAGCCGTTTCTCGCTCGCGCTCAGCTTCTCCTGCTGACCCTCGAGGTCGGAGATCTGCTGGTCGAGGCCCTGAAGCTGCTGCTGGGCGAACGCCTTGCGCTCCAGAGCCGCGCGCGCGAGGTCCTCGCGGTTCGCGGCGAGCGCTTGGCGGGCCTGCTCGTCGAGCTTCGGCAGCTCGACCTCGAGCTTGTTCGTCTGCAGTTCGAGCCGCTTCTTCGCGGTGACGACGTCGGCGACTCCTTTCTTGACGTTCTGGAGCATCTCGAGCTGGCGCTCGTAGGAGTAATCCAACGTCACGGACGGGTCTTCCGCCCGGTTCAGAAGCTTCGAGTACCACGCCTTGACGACGCTCGAGGTGCGGCTCATGAGGCCCATCGTTCCTCCCTGGCTGGGGTCCCTGGCATCCTACCGACGCCGTGATCGTGGAACGGAGCATGGATCCCAACTGGCTCTCGAACGCCTACGTGGTCGCCGACCGCTCCGGCGGGTCGGCCGTCTTCGTCGACAGCGGGGCGCCGCTCGAGCCCCTGATCGCGGCCGTGGAGCGCCTCGATGTGCAGGTGACGCACGTGCTCACGACCCATGCTCATTCCGACCACATCGCTCACCACGGCGAGATCGAGGAGCGCTTCGGCGCGACGGTCGTCGCCGACATCGCCGAAACCGTTCCCGGCGCGGAGCCCGTCGGGCACGGAGAGGTGATCGAGACCGGTGAGCTCCGCATCGAGGCCCTGCGGACTCCCGGCCATAGCCCCGGGATGCTCGCCTTCGCCGTCAACGGCGAGGTCTGTTTCACCGGCGACACGCTCTTCGCCGGGTCGGTCGGTGGCACTCGCGACGCCTTCGAGGATCTTCGGCGCTCGGTGATGGACGTCCTCATGGGACTGCCGCCCGACATGCACGTCTATCCGGGTCACACCGAGGAGACGACGATCGGGTGGGAGTGGGAGCACAACCCCTTCGTCCGGGTGTGGCGAGGCGCCGAGCCGGAGGGCGAGGAACGCTGCCACGTGGAGGGCGCGGAGGCCACGCTCGTTGTTTGGTCGCCCGACTACGACGGAGACGGCAAGGGCTGGGTGCGGTTTTCGGACGGCCGCAACGCGATCGTCGGCGGATCTCGGATAGAAAGGGGACGATGAGCGACATCGTCACGGACGCCGTCGAGGCGTACGCGGAGGCGCACACCACGGCTCCGCCGGAGCTCCTCGACCGGCTCGCGGAGGAGACGAGGGCGACGCTCGAAGCGCCGCAGATGCTCACCGGCGCGGTCGAGGGCCGGTTTCTCCAGTTCCTCGTCTATGCGACTGGCGCGAGGCGCGTCCTCGAGTTCGGGACCTTCAGCGGCTACTCGTCGATCGCGATGGCGGCTGCGCTCCCGGAAGGCGGCCGCATCGACACGTGCGAGACCTCGGAGCAGCACGCGGAGGTGGCCAAGCGCTACATCGAGGAGGCGGGCTTCTCTGACCGCATCACCGTCCATCTCGGGCCCGGCGTCGAGACCGTCGAGAAGCTCGAAGGCGAGTTCGACTTCGTCTTCATCGACGCGGACAAGCCGAACTACATGAACTACTACGAGGCCGTGCTGCCGCGCCTCTCCGAGCGCGGGCTCATCGCGGCCGACAACACGCTCTGGAGCGGCCGGGTGCTGGACGACTCGGACGATTCCGACGGGACGCAGGCCATCCGCGCCTTCAACGAGCACGTGATCGCCGACGGGCGCGTGGTGAGCGTGATGCTCTCCGTCCGCGACGGCGTCACCTTGATCCGGCCAGCCTGACCGCGTAGCCCGGAGCGTCGGGCTCGTGGAAGCGGACGAGCCTTTTGCCCTCGGCCTCGAGCTCCTTCCTCGCCTTCGCCGGAAGCTTCTCGAACGACTCGACCAGGAGCTCTGCCCTCTTCGCCGTCCTCTTGACGCTCCATCTCCCCGCGACGGCGCCGTCGACGAGAAACGTGTTCACCGACTGAGGCGTTTTCGTGCTGAAGACCAGCGGTCGGTACTCCTCCGGCAGGATCTCCGCTCGGCGCGCATGGGCGAGCAGGATCGCATCCCAGACGGGGAGGAAGCGGGCGGGCGCCGGCGTCCTCGCGGCAGGCAGCGGCGCGCGTGGAACGTCGAGCAGTTCCTTGCCCTCCGCGTCCTCGAACCGGCGCAGCTTGAGGTTCTCGGCCGCGGGCTGGAGCTTCTTCGGCGGCACGCCGGCCCAGCTGGCTGCGTCGGCGAGGCGGGCCGGCCCGAACCCGCCGAGATAGCGCTTGAGCAAGAGCTCGAGCCCTTCATCCTCGCTCGCCTGCGACGACCCGAGCCAGTCCTCCGCCAGCGCGTAGATGTCCGCGCGGCGCCGATCCCATGTTCCCGCGGGCGGTACCCGTAGGACGTCCTCGTAGGAGTTGACCCCGTTCCAGACCGGGGAGCTCGCGACGACCGGCTTCAGCTCGGCGCGCGAGAGCGACTTTCCTGCCAGGGCGCGTCTCGTCGCTGTGATTGCCTTGCGCACTTCGGCTTCGGTGGCGACGCGCCGGTGCCCGCGGCGCCACGTCTCCTGCCTGCTCGCCCGCGTGCCGGCGGCGACGAAGGGATAGTCCCGCGCCGAGACGAGGTGAATGGTGTTCCGCATCATCGTCCCCTGGACGGCCTGTCGGCCCTCGAGCGCCTTCGTCAGGTCCGGCAGGTCGAACTTCTCGAGCCTTGTCCACAATCCGATGTAGCCGCCGGTTGCGTTCTGGGTCTGCAGCCCTGCGACGGCTTCGAGTGCCTGGACGAGGGACTTCGGCGAGCGCTCGAGCAGGAGCTGCCGCGCGAGCAGCGACCGGTTGAGCTCCCGGGCCGTGAGCGTCCTCACGGGAGCACTGCCGCCTTCAGGTAATCGCGTGGGGGATCGGTGAACAGAGCGGCAACGCCGTCGAGGCCCACCTGGTGGGTGACGAGCCTCTCCCACGGGTGGGCGCCGCTCGCGAGAAAAGCGAGCGCTGCCCGCACCTTCGCGGGAGTGTGGTGGAAGGCACCGCGGAGCGTGAGCTCCTCGTAGTGGAGCCGGAAGGTGTCGACGGCCACCTCGCGCCCTCCGAAGAAGAGCACCGTGCCGCCCGGGCGAACGAGCTCGAGCGCGTCGTGCCAGGCCTCCTCCGAGCCGACCGCTTCGATGACCACGTCTGCGCCCTTGCCGTCTCCCGGGCGCGCGCCGAAGTCGGCGGCGAGCGCGCGCCGCTCGGGCCGTCCGCCGACGGCGATCACGTTCGCGCCGGCGTCCTTCGCGGCGGCGCAGAGCATGAGGCCGATGGGGCCGAGCCCGAGCACGGCCACGGTCTGCCCCTCCTGGATGCCCGCCCGGTCGATCCCGTGCAGGCAGCACGCGAGCGGCTCGACCATCGCCGCGACCCTCGAATCGAGGCCGTCGGGAACCGGGAGCAGGTTCCGCGAAGCGATCCGCTCCGGCACGAGCAGGTACTCGGCGTACGCGCCGTTGAGGAGGGGCCCGAGGTCCTCGCAGAGCTCCTCTTCGCGGCGCCGGCACGAAGCGCACCGGCCGCACGGAGCGGAGTTGGCCGCGACGACGCGCTGTCCCGTCTCCACGTCGATTCCGCAGAACTCATGCCCGAACGGGCTCGGCAGCTCCGCGAGGAGTACCGGGTGGCCGCGGCAGAAAGCCTTTGCGTCGGTCCCGTCCGTGAGCGCCACTTCGACCTGGGCGAGGACGTCTCCCGGCTCTGGCTCGGGCTTCGGGACTTCTTCCAGGCGAAGATCGCCGGGTCCGTAGAAGAGGAGTGCCTTCACGGCCGGAAGACGACCTTCAGCGCCTCACGGCTGCGGTAGGCGGCGAGCCCTTCCGCGAACCGGTGGAGAGGAAACGTGGTCGGTGCCGGGAGATCGAGCTCGGGAAGCAGTGCGACGGCCTCCTCCAGATGTCTCGGAGTCGCCGACCGGGAGCCCGTGAGCGTGATCTCGCGCCGGTAGACGTCGTCGCTCGCGAACGGGCCCGAGTCCGCGAAGAGGAGCACGAAGCCGCCGGGGTCCACGGCCGCGAGCGCATCGGCTGCGGCGCCGGGCGCGCAGACGACAGCCGACCGGACTGCGCTAGGGGGCTGTGGACCGTTGCGCGACGGGTCGCTGTCACGCACGTACACGGTGTCGCCACGCCGCGCGAGGACCGCTTCGAAGAGCCGTCCGACGAACCCTCCGCCGAGGATGAGGACCTCGCCGCGCGGCACCCGTTCGGCACCCCGAAGGACGCAGGCGAGCGGCTCTGCGTAGCTGCCGGTCTCGTCGTCCACATCGTCGGGGAGAGCGACCCAACCCCCGCGGGCGGCGACGCGCTCCGCGAATCCGCCTGGCTCGATCGTTGCCGCGGCAAATGCGGCGCAGGTCGACTCGTGTCCGGCGAGGCACCGCTCGCACTTCCCGCAGGGAAGATGGTGAACGAGCGCGACGCGCCTCCCTTCGGCGGTCTCCGCCACCACCTCGTGCCCGAGCACGATGCCCCGCGGTGCGCCGCCGATCTTCTCGACGTCGCTGCCGCAGAGCCCGCAGGCCAGCACGCGGACGACGTCGCCGCCGGGCTCGGGGATCTCCGCCGGCTCGGGCTGCCCGGCTGCGTTGAGGATGACCGCCCGCACGGAGGGGTATCGTAGGCGTCGTGGCGATCAAGCTTTACCGCTGCAAGAACATCTGGGTGAAATCCGGCGGCCACCCGTGCTGGCGCGTGCAAAAGGCGCTCGACGACCAGGGCATCGAGTACGAAATCGTCGCCGGCCCTTGGCCCGCGATCGGCAAGCGCCACGACATCGAAGAGCTGAGCGGGCAGACGAAGTACCCGGTGATCCAGTTCGAGGACGGCTCGATCTATCGCGAGGAGTCGAAGGACATGGCCGCGA
>DATAOL010000020.1:0-3711 GCA_036265755.1 Gaiellaceae bacterium
GATCACGTCGACAACGCCGCGGAAGTGCTCCTCCTGCCCGATCGGCAGGTGGATCGGCACCGGATGGGCGCCGAGGCGGTCGACCATGGACTGCACGGCGGCGAAGTAGTCGGCACCGACGCGATCCATCTTGTTGATGAAGGCGATCCGCGGGACGCGGTAGCGGTCGGCCTGGCGCCAGACGGTCTCGGACTGCGGCTCGACGCCTGCGACGGAGTCGAAAACGGCGATTGCGCCGTCGAGGACGCGCAGGCTTCGCTCGACCTCGACAGTAAAGTCCACGTGCCCGGGCGTATCGATAATGTTGATACGAAAATCGCGCCAGAAGGCCGTGGTGGCCGCAGAGGTGATCGTGATGCCGCGCTCCTGCTCCTGCGCCATCCAGTCCATGACGGCGGCCCCCTCGTGGACCTCGCCCATCTTGTGGGTGCGGCCCGTGTAGTAGAGGATCCGCTCGGTCGTCGTCGTCTTGCCCGCGTCGATGTGCGCCATGATCCCGATGTTGCGCACGCGGTCGAGCGCGACGTTCTTTCCTGTCGTCGTCGTAGCCACGTCTGTTACCAGCGGTAGTGCGCGAAGGCCTTGTTGGCCTGCGCCATTCGATAGAGGTCGTCCTTGCGCTTGAACGCGCCACCCTGCTGGTTCAGCGCGTCGAGGATCTCGTTGGCGAGCTTCTCCTCCATGTGCTTCTCGCGCCGGTCGCGCGCGTAGGAGACGAGCCAGCGCACGGCAAGCGTGCGGGCGCGCCGCTGCGGGACCTCGACGGGTACCTGGTAGTTGGCGCCGCCGACCCGGCGGGAGCGAACCTCGAGGACCGGCGTGACGGTCTTCACGGCCTGCTCGAGGACCTCGACCGGCGGCTTGCCGGTCTTCTCCCCGACCATGTCTAGCGCGCGGTAGACGATCTGCTCCGCGGTCGACTTCTTCCCGCGATTCATCACCTTGTTGATCACCTGGGACACGAGCTTCGAGCTGTACACGGGGTCCGGGTCGAGCTCGCGAACCGGGATTTCGGCACGGCGCGGCATCAGGTGCCTCTCTTGGCGCCGTACTTGGAGCGTCCCTGCCTGCGCTCGGAGACGCCGGCGGCGTCGAGCGCGGCCCGGATGACCTTGTAGCGGATGCCCGGCATGTCCTTCACGCGGCCTCCGCGGATGAGGACGACCGAGTGCTCCTGCAGGTTGTGGCCCTCGCCGGGGATGTAGGTCGTGACCTCCATCCCGTTCGTGAGCCGGACGCGCGCGACCTTACGCAGCGCGGAGTTCGGCTTCTTGGGCGTCGCCGTGTACACCCGCGTGCAGACCCCCCGCTTTTGCGGGGCGCCGCGCAGGGCTGGAGTCTTGGTCTTCTGACCTGGGGCCCGCCGCCCCTTTCGCACAAGCTGGTTCACCGTCGGCAACGCGTGTCGTCCTTCTCTCAAAGGGTGTTATGACGCAACAAAAGGTCGGCACGGGCAGCGCCCCAGTGCCAAACCCAGCGGGCATGGTAGCAACAATCCCGTTGTTCGCGACGTGCGCGGTAGGCGCGAAGGTGTTAGGGGATTATTGTCATCGTGGCGAGGGCGACGCGGCCCTCACGAACGGGTCAGGTGAACGTGCTGCTTGCCAGCGACAGCACAACGTGGGTCGCCGTCGGTGTCGCCTTCGGCGCGGCGAGCCTCGCGTTTCTCGCCGCGGTCGTCACTCTGTTCGCGGTCATCCGCGGGCGAAGCTCCTACGCAGCGGTGGAGCAGCTGCTCCGGGAGTCCCTCGAACGCACCAAAAGCCTGCACGGCGAACTGGCCGGCGCGCTCGAGCAAGCGCGCGTCGAGACGCGGCGGTCACACGAGCTCGGGGAGATCAGCTCGACCATCGACCTCGACGCGGTTCTCACGCGCACGCTCCAAGCGGCGGATGCCTCGGCCGGAGTGGACGCTGGCCTGATCCGCCTTTCGAACCTGGACGGGGGCTCGTCCGAGCCGCTCATCGCGACGATCGGCATGTCAGCCGACGAGGCCGCACGCCAGCCGGTCGGAGGCCCGCCTGACGGCCAGCCGGACCGCGCGGTCAGGATTGGCTACACCTACGAGCGTGAGGAGACGCTCGAGGAGGGCGACCTGATCCGGGGCGGCGTGTCACTTCCTCTGCGCGACGCCGAGGGCGGGGCGATCGGCACGCTCGCCGTCTTCTGGCGAAGCGAGGATCGGGAGGCGACCGATGACCAGCTCGCCGCGTTGGAAGAGCTCGCCGCGCGGGCAGGCCCGGCGATCGAGAACGCTCGCCGCTTCCGGGAGGCGCGCCAGCTAGCCGATCTCGACGCCCTCACGACTCTCCACAATCGCCGGTACTTCCACGAGACCCTCCGCCGCGAATGCGCCCGTGCTCACCGCTACGACCGCGAGCTCGCACTCGTCGTCTTCGACATCGATGACTTCAAGGCGATTAACGACCGCATCGGCCACCTCGCCGGCGACTCCGTGCTCGCCGGAGCGGCCGAGCGCCTCCAGTCGGTCGTCCGCAGCGCGGACATCGCGTGCCGGGTCGGCGGCGACGAGTTCGCGGTCATCCTGCCCGAGTCCGAGCTCGCGGACGCGGAGCGGCTCTACCTGCGCGTCCAGTTCGCCGTCGGCGCCCGGCCCATCGGGCCTACCGAGCGCCTCCACCTCTCGGCCGGGATCGCGCAACTCCGGGCGGACGACGACGCCACCTCTTTGTTCGAGCGCGCCGACGAGGCTCTCTACCAGGCGAAGGAAGCTGGCAAGGGCCAGTTCATCGTCGCCGACGGGCTCGGCTAGCGCGGTGCCGGACCCGCTCGTGCGTGTGCGCTCCTTGCTCGAGGCTCCCTCCCCCGCGGTCCTCACGACCTCGCCGGGATGGAAGCGCTCTCACCTCGCCGGTCTGGTACCGGTGGGAGAACGGCGCGTCCGAGATCGTCGTCGCGCAGGGTGACGTCTAGCTCCGCCACCTCGCCCGCGATCCGCGTTGCATCCTCGTGGCCTTCGAGACTGAGCCTCCGTTTCGGGGATAGAGGCGCGCGGCGAGCCCGAGCTCGTCGAGCGCCACGTGACCGCCGAGCGGATCGCGATCGTAGGACGCTATCTGGGTGAGGCCGCCGCCTTCGCAGCGGCTCGCTCGTCCCCGATCGGCGTCCTGCTCAGACTCGAGCCCGAGGACCCGCGGGTATGGGATCTCTCCGCGATCCTCCCCGCGGAGAAGGTCTAACCCGGTCTATTTAGACCAACCGGCCACGGCTGAGCCTCCCGGCGCCGGATCGACTCCTTGAGCTCCGCGAGAAACCGCGCGGTGTCCGATTGCAGGTCCGAGTTCAGAAAGTGACCCGGAGGAGGGGGCTGCGAACCGGGATTCTGGCTATTTGCAGCCATTTGTTGCTCCGTTGGACCAGCCATTTTCCTCCCCATCTGCCTGTGGAACCTGTGGATAACTCGACTTGTGCCTCGGCCGCCCGCTACACAGCCGTAGGGTGCGATGCGGCGAAGGCGCAAGTGTACGCCGACGGCCGCAACGCGGGGCTCCCCCGTTTGGGGGAGAGCCTCGCCCGTGTGCGCAAAGAGCGGGATTTTTCGGGGGGCGAAAACGACGGAGGGCGCCTCGCGGCGCCCTCCGTTCAGTTCGATCCGAGCCTGAAGCCCCCGCCTAGCTCTCCTCGTCGAGGGGCGAGTCGACCTCGGGGACCTCCTCGGCCTCGAGCGAGTCGCGCCCGGCGCCGTTTCCA
>DATAOL010000021.1:0-3107 GCA_036265755.1 Gaiellaceae bacterium
CTCGATCTCGCGGGCGAGGACGTCTTCGCCTTGCTGTGCCCAGCCCACCTCCTCGATGTTCACCGCGTCCATGCCCGCGAACCAGTCGAAGTCGGGCGTGTCGAACGGCGCGACCCCCGCAAAACAGGCGGCTCTCGTCACCCGCTCGGGCAGACGCGCGGCGACCGCCAGGCTGTGCGGGCCGCCCCAGGAGCCGCCGGTCACGGCGAACCGCCCGATGCCGAGGCTGTCTGCGATCGCAGAGACGTCCGCAACGCAATCCACCACCCGCCGGCCGCGGAAGCGATCGGAGCCGCCGTAGCCGGGCCGGTCGTAGGTGATCACGCGCGCTCCGACACTCGCATACGCGCTCGTGTTGGCCTGTCCGACAAAACGCGAGCCCGGCGTGCCATGAAGGAAGAAGACCGGGAACCCATCCGGGTCGCCCCATTCGGCGATCGTCAGCGTTCGCCCATCGGCCGCCGCCACCGTCTGCGTGCCAGATGCCCCAGCCACGAAGGCATCATCCTGCACCGCTTTCGTCGCGCCGGCGAGTAAGTCGTTAAGGAGCCCCTCCCGGCATCACCTCGACCCTGACGATTCGTTCGTCGTCGAGCGTCAAGCGCATTGCAAAGTCACGCTCATATGCCACTTCGCCGGTTTCACGCCAGCGAGCGACCTCGTGCGTCCGGACAATGACGTCGCCCTCGATTTCCTCGAACTCGGGCTCCGCCTGTTCCATGGCGAACTGCTCATCTCCGCCCGCCTTCTGAAGCACTTGCCGACACGCCGCGATGCCACGAAGAGTGCCGCGTGGCGTCACGGTTTCGACCTCGGGATCGAGCAGCTTTTCGGCCGCGTCCAAGTCGTGCGCGACGACAGCCTGGACGAACAGTCGAGCGCGGCCGGAAGTCACCGGCGGAACCTAGTCTCGGCGAACGCGATCTTCAAGCTCGCGTCCATCGCGACATGAAGAGGTGCGGGCCGCCCGTACCAACGGTCGTCTCTGAGCGCCCCGCGCGCTTAGGATTCGGTCAGCCATCGCCGAGAGGGGGATGACCGTGACGGCTGAGGAGTGGGTACTCGCCGCGTCCGCGTTCTTCGCGGGGCTCGCGGCAGGTTTCCTGGGCGGCCTGTGCGTGATCATCCGCCCGCTTCAGGCAGCGATGGAGGGCCGGGAGTTCCGGAGCTTCATGGAAGTGTTCCTTCGATACGCGGGGCATTCCTGGGGAAAGGTGTTCAACCTTGCCTGGTCGCTCGGGATGTTCCTCGGGCCGATCGTCGCGCTCGTGCTCCTCTGGGACGACCCCGGCTCCGCCTCGTTCGTGCTCACCGCGATCGGCCTGGGCATCGTGTTCGTCGGGGTGATCATCGTCTCGAACGTGTGGAAGACCCCGACCTACAACCTGATCCTGGCCTGGGACCCCGAGGCCATGCCGGCGGACTGGGAGGCGGGAAGGCGGCGCTACTTCACGATCAACTGGATCCAGTTGGGGGTGACCTGGTCGGCGTTCGCCCTTTTCCTGGTGGCTCTGGGCTACCTCTAGGCGGTCCCGCCTACGTGAAGACGTTCACGGCTCGGGCGATGACAAGTCCGAGAATGGCGAGCGAGATCACCGACTGGATAGCCATCGTGATCTTGGCCCACGGTGCAAGGGGCATCACGTCGGTCGGGCTGAAGGCCGTCGCATTGGTGAAGCCGAGATACAGGTAGTCGATGAAGCGCGGCTGCCAGTCGGGCGCCGCGACGTGGGGATTGATCTGCTGCGGGAAGGCGAGGTCGAGGCGGTCCCGGGTGCGGTGGGCACGCGCTGCAGCGCCGCCGCCGTCAAGCTCCCAGAAGAGCAGCGCGAACGCGAGGTTGTTCGACACCCAGACGAGCGAACCGGCTTCGAGGAGGTCACTCGCGGAATTCGTCTCCGGGCCCCCGTGGATGAGGTCGTCGATCAGCTGGCCCGTGGCCCAGAGCGTTCCGAAGACGAGGACCACGACGAGCGCGATCGATATCGCCCGAAGCAGCCGGGAACGGCGACTGATCGTGACCGGATCGCCAACGATCAGGACGATGAGCAGGATCCCTTCGAAGAGCGGGAGCAGCCACCTGGGCCCGAGCCGTACCGCCGCCGGCAGGAGAATGGTGAGCACGATCGCCGCGAGCACGGCGCCCACCATCGGCCAACGTGCCTCACCAACAACGGCGTCATTCCCAACCGACTCGGCGCGGCCGGCGGCTGGTGCATCGTCGGCCCGTGAGGGCTCATCGGCCATCCGAACCCATCCTAGGAACTCGGTCGCAACGCCGTCCGTGTGGCACTACCTTCGCTCCTTCAGGACAGCTACGTGAGAGGAGAGGCCTGTGAGCGACGGCTCTGAGCACGAACACGCTCGTGTTGCCGACGAGGGGAGGCGGAGGGCTCGGGAGGAGGAAGCACAGGCCATGGCCGAGGCCGAGCCGATCGTGGCGGGGACACGGACCCGCGAGATGAAGGAGGAGGAGCTCCGGCAGACCGGGTTGATCTACGGGGGGCTGATCGCGGTCTCGGTGGTCATGGCGCAGGGGTTCCTCGAGGCGAGCTCGCTCGACACCTCCGCCAGGGGCGGCAGCATCGCGTTCGCGGTGGCCATCCCCCTGCTGGCGGCGCTCGTGCTGGTCAACCGGCAGGAGGCGTTCCGAGGTCGGCAAACCACGTCGGTCTTGGTCACACTCGCGCGGGTGATCGCCCAGCTGGCTGTCTTCGTCGGGATCGCCGCCGCCTTCTGGCACATCACGTGGGTCGCAGGGGTGACGTTGATCGTGGTGGGCATCGTTGCCGTCGGGGTTCACTCGGCGGGCTTCTGGCGCGTGGAGAGCCCGCGCTCGCCGACGACCGGCACCCCGACTACGGACTAGCGTCTATACAGACAGGGCAGAGACAGGCGTCAGGCTTGCGCGATCACGAGCACGACCGTCATGACGGCAACCGCGACTCCGCCGACGGTGAACACTGCGACGGTGCGGAACCGCAGCGGCGCATGGCCACCGGTTCGCAGCGCATGCTCCAACTCACGCTGGCGTTGTGCGCCGACGATCGAGAGCCCGACCGCGAGAGACGCGTAGCCGCAGCCGAGCAGAATGTAGGGCCAGGGGG
>DATAOL010000022.1:0-7216 GCA_036265755.1 Gaiellaceae bacterium
GTTCAAGCTCGACGAGGTGATGGAGAGCTCGGCGCTTCTCCTCGGCCGTCGCACCTACGAAGGCTTTGCCGCGGCCTGGCCGAGCCGCGAGGGCGAGTTCGCCGACAAGTTCAACACGATGCCGAAGTACGTCGTCTCTTCGACGCTCGACAGCCCCGAGTGGAACAACACTTCGGTCATCGGCGCGGACGGCGTCGCCTCGCTGAAGGAGGAGCAGGACGGCGTCATCCTCGTCAACGGGAGCGCGCGCCTCACCGACGCGCTCGTCGAGCAGGGCCTCGTGGACGAGTACCGGCTCATGGTGTTCCCGATCGTCCTCGGCACGGGCAAGCGGCTCTTCGGCGACACCGGCGAGACGAAGTCGCTCGAGCTGGTGGAATCGAGGCCGGTCGGGCCCGAGGGCGTCCTCGTCCTCGTCTACCGGCCGAAGTGACGATCACGCCGGTCCCACCCGCGCGCCACCTGCTGCGCGCGAAAGACCTCATGGACGCGCGCTACCGCGAGCAGCTCGACGTCGAGGAGCTCGCGCGCGCGGCTCGCCTCTCGCCGGCCCACTTCAGCCGGGAGTTCCGCCGAGCCTTCGGGCAGACCCCGCACCAGTACCTCCTGCATCGTAGGCTCGAGCGGGCAGCGGAGCTCCTGCGCAACACGGACCGTTCGGTCGCGGACGTCTGCTTCACCGTCGGCCTGAAGAGCGTGGGCTCCTTCACGACGAGCTTCGGGCGGGAGTTCGGAGTGTCACCCACGGCCTATCGCGCGGCGTTTCCGCCGGCCTCGCACCGTGCCCGCGTGCCCACGTGCGTCCTTCTCGCATGGACGCGCCCCACGACAGCAGTTTTGGAGAAGACAACGCGGTAGACCCTGGATAGCTTGGGTGCATCAAGCGACGACGGAGGGATCAACATGCTGAAGAGCCTCACGAACGTAAACGTGTGGGTGCACGATCAGGACGAGGCGCTGGCCTTTTACACGGAGAAGCTCGGTCTCGAGCTCCGGGACGACGTCACGCTGCCCGAAATGGGGAACTTCCGCTGGCTGACGGTCGGGGTGCCGGGACAGAAGGACGTCAACATCGTGCTCATGGCCGTGCCGGGCCCGCCGGTCTTCGACGATGAGACGTCGACCAAGCTCAAGGAGCTCGTGGCGAAGGGCGCCGCAGGCGGTCTCTTCTTCGCCACGGACGACGTCGACGGGACCTACCGGGAGCTGGCCGACCGCGGCGTCGAGTTCTCCCAGGAGCCGACCGACCAGCCGTACGGCCGGGACGCGGGCTTTCGCGATCCGTCCGGGAACCAGATGCGAATGGCACGGCTGAGCGAATAACCGTGTACCGCGTCATCCCGAACGGCGAGATCGCGCGCAGCCCGCGCGGGACGCTGACCTTCGAGGGCGAGGAGCACGGCTCCGGCGTGTCCTTCTTTCTGGTTTACAACCAGCCCGGGGAAGGGCCCGACCTGCACCGGCATCCCTACTCCGAAACGTGGATCGTCCGTAGCGGCAAGGCGCTCATCACCGCCGACGGAGACGAGTTCGAGGCCGGCCCCGGCGACATCGCCGTGGTCGGCCCGAACACGCCGCACATGTTCAAGAACGTCGGCGCGGAGCGGCTGGACATCATCTGTATACATGCCTCGCCGAAGATGATCCAGGAGAGCCTGGCCTGAGCGTCACTCAGCGCGGAGCGACTGTGCAGCGTCAACGTGCATGTCGGCCGATCCCGAAGCGAGCGTCGTGGCCGGGTCGCGAATGGCGATGACGTTGAACGCCGCGACCGGTCGTTGGAACCCTTTGAGCGTGAACTCGCCGACCGGCTCGACCTCGACCTCGTCCTCGACCTCCGCATAGAGACGCTGCGAGATCAGAATCTGGCCGGCGGTCGCCTCGTCGGCCAGGCGGGACGCGAGATTAGTCACCGCGCCGATCGCTGCGTAGTCGGAACGACCCTCGAAGCCGACCTCACCGCAGGTTGCATAGCCGAACGCAATCCCGGCGCCCAAGGCGAGGTCGTACCCACGCTTCACCCAGACGGCCGTCAGCTCGGCCATCTCGTCCCTGAGCGCGCAGCCCAGGCGAACGGCCCGCAACGCCGGATCGGGCACCTCGATCGGATCGTTGAAGAAGAGCTGCACGCCGTCTCCCTCGATGAAGCCGACCGTCGCGTCGAACCGGCTGACGAGACCACCGATCGTGCCGTGGAACTCGGCGAGCACCCGCATCAGCTCCTCGGGCTCCACGGCATCGACGAAGTTCGTCCAGCCGCGCAGGTCGGCGAAGAACATCGAGACCTGCCGGCGGTGGCTTTGCAGGATCGAATCGTCGCCCGAGGAGACGATCGCGTCCGCGAGCTGGGGCGAGAGGAACCGGCGTAACCGTTGTAGGCGCCCGAGCTCCTCGAGCTGCTTCTGCACGCGGTCTTCGAGCGTCCGGTTCAGATCCCGTAACTCTGCTGCCTGAGACTTGATCGTGTCGTGGTAGCGCTTGATCCGGAGCAGGGACCGGATGCGGGTGAGAAGCTCTTCGCGGTTGAACGGCTTCGAAAGGAAGTCGTCCGCACCCGCCTCGATCGCAGTCGTCTTCTCGGACCCTTCACTCGCGGTGAGCATGATCACCGGTAGAACCGCGGTTTCCTCCATCTCGCGAAGCCGCTTGCAGACGGCGAGCCCGTCGGGCGGCGGCATCATCACGTCGAGGAGCACGAGGTCCGGTCTCGCCGACACGGCAAGATCGAGGGCAGCTTGTCCGTCCGTGGCCGAGACGACCTCGTAGCCATGAGCGTCGAGCACGGCCTCGAGCAGTCGCACGTTCTCGGGAACGTCGTCGACCACGAGGATCCTTGCAGGGTCGTCGCTCAACGGTTCCCTCCTTCGCAGTAGCCCTTCACTGTGGCGACGAACTCGGCGATGTCGACTGGCTTGGAAAGGTAGCCGTCGAAGCCGGCCGCCAGGAACCGCTCCCGGTCTCCCTCCATTGCCTGCGCCGTGAGAGCGAGTATCGGCATGGATGCGGTCCGGCGGTCCGCGCGCAGCCGGCCGAGCGCCTCGACGCCGTCGATGTCCGGGAGCTGGATGTCCATGAGCACGAGATCGGGAACGTGCTCGGTAGCGAGTTCGACGGCCTCCCCGCCCGTCGTGGCCTCCAAAGTGCTGTACCCCGCCGCGAGGAGAACGTCGCGGAACAGCTTCATGTTCTTTTCGTTGTCCTCCACGACGAGGATCTGCGCACCCATCGCCATCGCTAGGTCGTCCCCGCCGGCAATGTGAACACGAACGTGCTTCCCTTGCCGACTTCGCTGTCGCACCAGATGCGTCCGCCATGCATCTCGACAAAACGCTTCGAGAGCGCCAGTCCGAGCCCCGTGCCTTCCCGCTGCCTGGCCCCGGCCTCGGTCTGCTGGAACTGCTCGAAGATCCGGTCGAGATCCTCGGCGGCGATCCCGGGGCCGGTGTCCGCCACCGAGACCCTGACTTCGCCGTTGGCTTGGGTTGCGTTGACGTCGACCGACCCTCCCGCCGGTGTGAACTTCACCGCGTTCGAGAGCAGGTTGAAGATGACCTGCCTGATCCGCCGTTCGTCCCCCCTGACGACGTCGAGGCCGCCGTTCGCATGGAGCGCGACCTGAACTCCGTCCGTCGTTGCCTGTTCGCGCACCATCGAAACGCCCCGCTCGAGGGCATCCCTGAGCGAAAACGGCGCGACCTGCAGCTCCACCTGGCCGGCCTCGACCTTGGAGAGATCGAGGACGTCGTTGATGAGGGCCAGGAGATGGTTTGCCGACGTGACGATGTCGTCGAGGTACTCCGCCTGCTTCGCATTGATCTCCCCGGAGATTCCCTCGCGCAGCACCTGGGAGAACCCGATGATCGCATTCAACGGAGTCCGCAGCTCGTGCGACATGTTGGCCAGGAAGTCCGACTTGTGCTGGCTGGTGGTCTCGAGCGCCTTGTAGAGGCGCTGGAGCTCGTCGTTCATCCGGTTGACGTTCAGCGCCAGCGCGCCCAGCTCGTCGCGGTTAGCGACGTCTACATGCCCTGAGAAATCCCCGGATGCGATTGCAGCGAGCCGGAAGTTGATCCGCTGGATCGGCCCGATCACGGACCACGAGAGAACGAACCCCAGCAACAGCGCGAGGACGATCGCACCCGCCGCCACTCCGATGAACAGGTTGCGCGAGTGTTCGTACGCGCTCGCGTTCTGGGCGATGAGGGCGTCTGCCCTCGCGTTCGTGGTGTTCGCGAGCTCGGTCGCGTAGGAATCCAGGTCGATGGCCAGCAGCTCGGCCTCCCGACGAAGGGACTCCGCTCGTCCACGATCCGTGCGGCCGATGTCGACGATCGCCTGTAGCTTCCTCGCGAGCTGCTCGCCGGTCGTCCGGATCCTGCCCAGGTACCCCTCGTCCTCGGGCGGTGGCTGGAATCCGAGCTGGTCGGAATGAGTCGACGCGGGAAGCAGGGTGGCGGCGCTCAACGACGCCCGGTCGATTGCCCAGCCGCCTGCCTCGAGGTCCTCCTTGCTCTGATCGGGCAAGAGCCAGACATCGAAGTAGTCGCCCCCCACCCTCTGGGCGAGCAGGCCACGAATGTTGCCGGCGTCGCTCCGGAGCTTGCCGTAGGCGAAGGCTCGCACCTGGAGCGTCCCGAGCGTCTCCACTCGCTCGTTGGACTGTCCGATGAGCCGCAGCCCGAGCACGCCCAGGACGACGACGAGCAGGGCCGTGCCCACGAACGCGACGAGCAACTTCACGTGGACGCCGGCCGGCACGCGGCCGACAGCCCGGACGAGCGGGTTGTCGGCAGGGCTCAGCAGCCGACGTTTCGACGAACCGGCTGCTGTGTCCTGCTGCGGGACGGCCTCCTGCGACACGTGCTCAGATCTTCAGCTCTGACGTGCTGCCCACGAAGTTCGTGATCAGCCAGTGGCCGTCGATCTTCGCGACGTCGAGATTGCCGGCCGTGAGCGCTGCCACCTTCCCGGTGTCGACGTCGATGAAGTGACACTCGAAGTGGAGCGTGCCGCGGTCGCCGTCGACGGTGACCTTGAGCTTGTAAGCGGGATGGTCGGACAACCAGTGGGTCTCGGGCTTGAACCCAACCGAGTTGCTCCAGATCTGACGGATCTGCTCCTTGCCCGTCACGGTCTTTCCGGGGCCGAACGTGCCTGTCGCATTGGTTGAGAACAACCCCACCAGCTGGTCGATGTTCTTCTTGGAAATCGCCTCGTGGAAGTCTCGTTCGATTTGGCTGATGGCGTAGTAGTCAGCCTGCAGCTGCTGCTCCTGGTCGGAAGCCGAGCTCCCGCTCGAGCCTCCGCAGGCTGAAAGCGCGACGACGAGGGCCGCGAGCGCGCCTCCGATCAACAGTTTCCGCATTGTCGACATCCTCCTTTGTGTCCCAGCTCGGCCGGGACGGCCGCATATAGCGATCTTCACAGGGTCGCCGGTGTGCGTCTAGACCGTGACAGCCGGCAACACATGCGCCTACCGTGTCGCCTGGCAGGTTCGGAGGGGTGCTAGCACACCATCCGTAGCGGGTTGAATTCTCAGCCGCGGAGCCTGCAGAACCCGCGCACTTGCTCCGGAAACGCGCGTACGTCGATCGGCTTCTGAAGGTAGCCGTCGAACCCCGCCGCCACGAGCCGGTCGCTGTGCCAGGCATATGTCGAGGCGCTGAGCGCGACGACGGGTATTCGTCCGGTTCCTGCGCCGCTGCGGAGTTGGCGCGCGACGTCCGTTCCATGCATGTCCGGAAGCCGCAGGTCGAGCAGCACGACGTCCGGCCGGTGATCGTTCGCCAGAATGATCGCCTCATCCCCTCGACCGGCTTCGAGCGTGCGGAGCCCCGCGGCCCGAAGCACTTCCCGGGCGAGCTTCCGGTTCTTCTCGCTGTCATCCACGATGAGGACGAGCGGCGCATCGGCAGGTCTTCCACCAACCCGCGTCTTTGGAGAACGAGGGGTCATCGCCGTATCCTCAGCACGTGCCGCTCCGGCTCGTGCTCGCCGAGGACAACTACCTCGTCCGCGAGGCGCTCCGAGGCTTGCTCGCGACTCGGGACGACTTCGAGATCGCAGCGGTGTGCGAGGACCTCGACGCGCTCCTCGAGGCGGTCGACGCAGAGCGGCCCGACGTCGTCGTCACGGACATCCGCATGCCGCCCGAAAACAGGGACGAGGGAATCCAGGTGGCGACTCGCCTGCGCGAGACGAGGCCCGAAGTCGGTGTGGTCGTGCTCAGCCAGTACGCGACGCCGACGTTCGTGCTCGCGCTGCTGGAGGGAGGGAGCGAACGACGTGCGTACCTCTTGAAGGAGCGCGTGAAAGATCTCGATCAGCTCGTTGCGGCGATCCACGCCGTCGCGGCTGGCGGCTCGGTCATGGACCCCAAGGTCGTGGAGGCCCTGGTCGCAGAGAACGCGCGAGGAGAGGACTCGCCGCTGAACGACCTGACTCCCCGTGAGCGAGATGTCATGCGCGAGATGGCCGAGGGGAAGAACAACGCGGCGATCGCCGAGGCGCTCGTCCTGACGGAGAGGTCCGTCGAGAAGGTGATCCACTCGATATTCCTCAAGCTCGGGCTCACCTGGGAGACTGCCGTGCACAAGCGCGTCAAGGCCGTGATCCTCTACTTGGCGGACAGCGGCCGGCATCAGCCGGAGCTCGGCAGCGACCCGGAGAGGTAAATACCGCGCCCTCGAGCCGCCTCGATCGTGAGCCGGCCGCCGAGCGCCTCGACGCGGTCGCGTAGCCCTTCGAGTCTCGGACTCCATTCGCTTGCTGCTTCCGACCCGGCATGCGCTTCGACGAACTCGAATCTGAGCGCTCCGTGCTGCTCTCTCAGGGTGGCCGTCGCACGCTCGGTGCCCCGGGCGTGGTCGAGCGCCTCCAGCCAGCAGAGGTAGACCGTCCGAAGCACCTCGGGCGAGTAGGTCGAGTTCGCCTCGACGTCGACGGAGGCAGGCACGCCGGTACTCACCGCCGCCGACCGGAGGGCCCCGGCGAGCTCGCCGGCCTCGAGCAGCTGCGGGTAGATCCGCTGTGCCAGCCGCGCCGCTTCGTCGAGCGCCTCCTGCACGTCGCGCTCCATCTCGTCGAGGAGCGCTTTCGCGGCCGCGGGATCCTCGTCGACCAACGGGGCGGCGAGCTGCAGCTTGACCGCGAGCGCGACGAGGTGCTGCTGCACGCCCTCGTGTAAGTCACTCTCCATCGCGCGACAGTCGACATC
>DATAOL010000023.1:0-7874 GCA_036265755.1 Gaiellaceae bacterium
ACGCGACGACCGAAGCGCGCATTCGGCTCGGGCTCCGCGAGGCCATGCAGGGCCGGACGACGCTGATCGTGGCGCACCGGCTCTCGACGATCTCCCTCGCGGACGAGGTCGTCGTCCTCGACCACGGGCGGATCGCGGCGCACGGGCGTCAAGACGAGCTCGCGCGGACGAGCCCGGTCTACCGCGAGATCTACGAGCACGGCCTCGTGGACCGCGAGTTGGCCGCCCGCCTCGAGGCGACCGCATGACGGAGCACATTCGGCACGAACGGCTCATCACGCGCGCGCATTTGCGCGTTAGGCTCGAGCCATCGGATTGGGGAGGTGGGTTTCCCACGAACTCGCCCTCAAATGACCGGGGAGTGGCATGAGGGTCTGGCAGCCCGGCTCCCACCTGACGATGCATCGAGGCGCCGAGGTCGACGACTGGTCCTGGCGGCGCACCGCCCGCCGCATCAGCACGCTCGCCCGCCTCACCGCGCCGTACAAGCTCCGGACGGGGCTGGCCGTCGGCACCCTGCTCGCAGCGACCCTCACGTCCCTCGCCCCGCCGTACCTCGCGAAACTCGCGGTCGACGACGGCATCCGCGCCCAGGACTATCGCCGGCTCGTCTACGTCGTCATCGTCTTCGTCATCGCGGGCGTCCTCAGCTGGGTGACGAGCTCTGCGCAGACGTACTTCACGGGCTGGACGGGCGAGCGGATCCTCGCCGACCTGCGCAACACGCTCTTCCGCCACCTGCAGCACCTGTCGCTGGGCTTCTATGAGCGCAACCGCGCCGGCGTCCTCATCAGCCGCCTGACGAACGACGTCGAAGCCCTCGACCAACTCGTCACGGACGGAGTCAGCAGTCTCGTCCAGAACACGCTCATCCTCGTCGGGTCGGCCGCGATTCTCTTCTTGCTCGACTGGAAGCTCGCGCTCGCGACCCTTGCCGTCCTCCCCCTCATGGCCGCGGGCACGGCCGTCTTCCGCATCGTCTCGGCGCGGGCCTATCGGGCTGTGCGCGAGCGGCTCGGGCTCGTCACGGCGACGCTCGCAGAGGACATCGCCGGCATGCGCGTGGTGCAGGCGTTCACACGCCAGTCGGCGAACGAGCGCCACTTCCAGTCCGTGAACGCGCACTACCGCGAGGCGAATCAGGTGACGGTGATCACCAACGGCCTCTACTTCCCCTACGTCGACTTCCTCTCGACCGCCGCGACGGCGATCGTCCTCGGGTACGGCGGCTACCGCTACTTCGGCGGGGACATCACGATCGGAACGCTCCTCGCCTTCATGCTCTACCTGTCGAACTTCTTCGACCCCGTTCAGCAGCTCTCACAGCTCTACAACACGTTCCTCGCCGCCGTCGCGGCGCTCGACAAGATCATGGAGGTGCTGGACGAGGAGCCCGAGGTCGTCGACGCGCCCGATTCCGACGACCTCCTGCGGGTCGCGGGCCACGTCGGCTTCGAGAACGTCCATTTCGGCTACGGCAAGGGCGTCGAGGTGGTGCACGGGATCGACCTCGACGTTCCGGCGGGAACGACGGTCGCGCTCGTCGGGCACACCGGAGCCGGCAAGTCCACCATCGCCAAGCTCCTCGCGCGCTTCTACGACCCGCGGGAGGGCCGGATCACGATCGACGGCCACGACCTTCGCCGCGTGACCCAGGAAAGTCTCAGACGCCAGCTCGGCATCGTCCCGCAGGAGGGCTTCCTCTTCGCCGGCACCGTCCGGCAGAACATCGCCTTCGGCCGCCCGGATGCAGCCGAGGAGGAGATCGTCGCCGCCGCCAGGGCCGTCGGGGCTCACGACTTCATCGTCGAGCTCGAAAACGGCTACGCGACCGAGGTGGCCGAGCGGGGCGGGCGGCTCTCGCTCGGGCAGCGACAGCTCGTCGCCTTCGCGCGTGCCCTGCTCGCCGATCCGCGGATCCTCATCCTCGACGAGGCGACCTCGAGCGTCGACATCGGCACCGAGCGGAGGATCGAGCGCGCCCTGCGGCGGCTGCTCGCGGACCGGACGGCGTTCATCATCGCCCACCGCCTCTCGACCATCCGGAACGCGGACCTGATCGTCGTCCTCGAGCACGGCCGGGTCGTCGAGCAGGGTACGCACGAGGAGCTCCTCGCGCGCGAGGGCCGCTACCTCTCGCTGTACGGCGACTGGGCATCGGCCGCAGCCTGAAATAGTCTTCCCGCGACGTGCGGGCAGGCTCTGTCATCGGCCAGGCGTGGGACATGTACAAGGCTCAGTGGCAGCACCTGGTGCCGATCGCGTTCGTCGTGTACGTCGCGGTCTCGCTCATCTCGCTGCTGCTGATCGCGCTGCTCGGCTGGGTTGGGGCGGTGCTCGGCGGGCTCGTCGGCCTCGCGGGCCTCTTCTGGCTCCAGGGCGCTCTGGTCGTCGCGATCGACGACGTCCGGGACGGTCGAGCCGACCTCAGCATCGGCCAAACGCTCGAGCGCGTGCAGCCGCGGCTGACGACGCTCGCCGCCGCCGGCGTGCTCGCAGCGATCGCGATCGGAATCGGGCTCGTCTTCCTGATCGTGCCCGGCCTCTACCTGCTCACGATCTGGCTCCTCATCGTGCCGGCGATCATGCTCGAGAACTGCGGCGTCATGGACTCATTCGGCCGCAGCCATGAGCTCGTGCGCGGCTATGGCTGGTCCGTGTTCGGAGTCATCGTGCTCACGCTGCTCATCCTCATCGGCGTCGACATCGTGTTCGGGATCGTCCGCAACGCCGCCGACAGCCAGTGGATCGGCTTCGTGATCAACATCATCGCGGAGTCCGTAACGGCCCCCTTCCTCGCCCTTGCCTGGACGCTGACCTACTACGAGCTTCGGGCCCTCAAGGGGGCGGCGGAACCGGCACCAGCCGTCTAAGCTCGGGATCATGTCCGAGCTCGACAAGGAGACGCAGGAGCGGATCGAAGATCCCGTCTCCGAGCAGGCCGAGGAAGAAGTTCGGCTCACGCCGGCCGAGGCGGTCGCGCAAATGCGCATCAAGGTTCCGACGCGGGCCAACCGCAAGCTCGCCACTCTCGTCGACCGCGTGAACGAGGACAACCAGGTCAAAGCGTGGTTTCACGTCTCCAACGTGAACGCGGTCAAGCGGCTCGAGATCAACGATCACTCCTGGGTGCACATCCAGATCGTCACGAACATCGCGCTCAAGCTCCTGCGTCAGCTCACGAAGCACCACGTCGAGCCCGCGATGGTGCGCGACTACGGGATGAGCCGCGACGATGCCGAGATCGTCGTCGTCCTCGGGGCTCTGCTCCACTGCATCGGGATGGCGGTGCATCGCGAGGGGCACGAGGACTGGAGCCTCTTCCTCGCCGAGCCGAAGATGCGCGAGCTCCTCGACGGCCTCTACGACGAACCGGAGCGCACCGTCGTGATCGTGGAGGTCCTCGGCGCGATCACGAGCCACCGGGAGGACGGCAAGCCCCTCACGCTCGAGGCCGGGATCGTGCGCGTCGCCGACGCGCTCGACATGGCCAAGGGGCGCTCGCGGATCCCGTTCGAGCACGGGCGCGTCTCCATCCACTCCCTCTCCGCCGCCGCGATCGACAGTGTCCACATCGGGGACGGCGAGCACGCGCCGATCTCGATCGAGATCGAGATGAACAACTCGTCGGGCGTCTACCAGGTCGACGAGCTGCTCAAGGCAAAGCTGCGCGGGTCCGGGCTCGAACCCTACGTCGAGGTCGTCGCGCGCATCGACACCGAGGCGGAGAAGAGCCTCATCCCGCTCTACCGGCTCGAGCTCTGAGCCGCGGGCGGCCGCTACAATGGCCGCGCCCTTGCGGGGTCGTCTAACGGTAGGACGCCTGACTCTGGATCAGGTAGTCAAGGTTCGAATCCTTGCCCCGCAGCCTCATTTCAAAGGACCTGCAGGAGACAGTTTCACGCTGGCTCCCGCGCCGAAGGCGGGCTGCACCTCGCAACCTGGGCCTCCTCCTCCTTGTCGGTGCGCGATCGGGGGGAACGGCCGTCCGGCCCTCCCGCTCGACTCCACAGGGTCAGAGGTCGCAACCCGGCGCTATCGTTCCCACCGACGTCCTGCTTGGGGGTTGCGGTGCGTGAGATCGTCTCCAAGGCCATCAAAGGCCTCCACGATCGTCTCAACCGGTTGAGATACCGCGGTGGGGCACTAAGCCGCTCCTGGAGAGCGGGTATTGCGATCGTGCTCGTCCTCGGGCTCATCCTTGGTCTCGGCGCCCTCGCCGCCGTGGCCGTCACACGCGGCGACAGTGCAACCGTCTACCTGGCCCCGTCGAACGCAGGAATGCCGTTCTCCGTCCGTCCCGACGCTGGTACGGAAGTAGTCACCGAGACCGTCAAGCGCGGGGGGACGACGGTGCGTGTCGTCCGGCGTCGCCTTGCGCGCGGCTCGACCGTCGTGAGGACTGCTGCCGGCGCGTCTCCCGAGACGGTTTACCAAGCCCAGACGGTCACGACGCGAGAGATCGCGACGGTTACGGATCTTCAACAAGTGACCGTGACTGCCCCACCGGAGACGATCACGGTCATTGAGACGGTCACGTGTAAGCCGAAGGACTGCAAATAAGGCGCCGGCGATTGCTCCAAGCGGCGGCTTCACTCGCGGACCGAATCCCTTCGTGGCGTCCCAAGCAAGACGCCCGAGGTGGCCGAAGCTTCGCGCGAAGGGCAGCGGCCCCGACCGGCAACCGGTCGGGGCCGCTCCAGGCGTCAGCGGCGTAGTCCGAGCCTGGTGATCAGGCGCCCCGCCGCCCCGGCTTGCGTCGTGGACGCCGACCGCGAGACCTTCGCCGCCGAGACGTCCGGCTTCCCGGGCGTGAAGAGCCAGATGTCAAAGAGCTTGTCGAGGTCCTTGCCGGACACCCGTTCGGCAAGCGCGATGAACTGGCCGGTCTTGACGTTTCCGCCCGCGTGAGACCTCGCCCACCGGCGCAGGATCTCGAAGAAGTCGGCATCGCCCACCGCCAGCCTCAGTTGGTGCAGCGTCATCGCACCGCGTCCGTAGATCGCGAAGTCGAAGAGGTGCCCCCGACCCGGGTTGCCCACGATCACCGACCAGAACGGATCGTCCGCGGGAATCGCGTTGTAAAGGCCGTCGAAGTTCTCCTGAGCCGTCCCGAGCCCCTCGTGTTCGCTCCAAAGCCACTCTGCATAGGTCGCAAAGCCTTCGTTCAGCCAAATGTGCTTCCACGCGGCGACCGACAGACTGTCGCCGTACCACATGTGGGCCAGCTCGTGTACCACGACGATGTCTCCCTGACCGGGAATGGTCCAGAAGATCGGGGAGTAGACCGGACGCGTCTGGTTTTCGAGGGCGAAACCGAGATCGACGTCGTCAGCTATCCCTCCCGCCGTCGAGAACGGATACGGCCCGAACTCCCCCGAGAGGAAATCGATGATCTCGCCCTCTCTGGAGAAGGACGCATGGATTTCTGAACCAAGAGAGGCAGGGGCATCCGCCTGTGTGCCAACGATCCAGTCGTTCGGGTTCGGCTCGCTGCTCGCGGGCGCACCCGGGACGGTCCAGCCGTCGCGGGTGTTTCCATCGTCCTCGAACGATGTCGTGCCCTGCCCGGTGGAGACCACGATGTCATCGACGAACGCGCCTGCGTACTGGACGAGGTCGTCGCTGGCGTAGCTGATCGAGACCCGTGCCGTCGACCCTGCAAAAGCCGAGAGATCCACCTTCCAGTGCTCCCAACCGTCGCTCGACCCGCTGGCCGCGTGCCACTTGCCTGTGCTTCCCTGCGGCGAGCAGGTGCCGTCGCCGTTGTCGGTTTGGTAGTGCCGGAGGAATGGATGGAGCTCGTGCCAGAACGGACACGACTGGCCGGTGCTCCGGCTCGTGTGGCCATTGAGATCACGAAGCGTCGTCCAGTCGTTGGCTCCCGCGGTGGTCGCCTCGACGAAGACGAAGTCCCAGTCCTGCTCGGTGTCACGTGTGATCCAGAACGACAGGGTGGCGCCGTTCGCCGGCACCGAGATGTTCCGAGCCAGTCGCTTGAACGACGGGTCGCCCTTCTGTGAGATCGCGTACTGCTTGCCGGTTCGCGGTTTGGGCACGACGAACAGGGCCGGGTCGATCGCATCCCAGAACGGCATTCCCGCATGTCGGTAGGAGTTGAGGTTGAACTTGCCGATCGTCGCCGTCGCAAGGTAGGACGCCATCGGCTCCTCTGCTTCCCACCGCCATGTCGTCCAGCCGTTGGACGTCGACGTGTCGCGCAGAATCCCATTCGCAACGACTTTCAGGCCTGCCGGGACCTTGACTCTGAACGTGTACGAAGCCTTGTCGAGCGGGTGATCGTTGGCGGGGAACCACGTCGCTGCGACGTGTGGTTCGCCCGCGACCACCGCACCGTCCTCGGTCGGGATGAACCCGGCGGTCCCGAGCTCGTCCTCGATGACCTCTGGCACCCCGTGATAGCGAACGACGACGGTGAACCTGTCGCCCTTCGGAAGCCCTCGGTTCGGCGTCACGATCAATTCCTGGCCGTTTCGGGTTCGCGCGGCCGCCGACCCGTTCACCTTCAGCTGATCGATCGTCAGCCCAACGAAGTCGAGGTCGAAGCGCGAGAGATTCTGCGTTGCGACTGCGTTGATCGTCGCCGTCCCCTCGAGGACATCGCTGCCCGGGTTGTACTTGAGGTCGAGGAAGTAGTGCTTGACGTCATACCCCCCGTTGCCGTCCAGCGGGAAGTACGGATCGCCAAGTCCCGGCGACCCCGGATGGAAATCGGTTCCTGCCGCGCCTACCGCGGTCAAGGTCATGCTTGCAACGAGCATCACGCCCAGCGCGAGTACTCTCCGAAGCCAACCCCTCGTTCTCATCGCCCGCCCCTTTCGTGTCCGCCCCGCCGCGGCCGGCGGTCGGTCGCCAGTCCGATCCGCGGGCGTCTCCTCGATGACACTGCCAAGCTCCGCAGCGCGCCTAGTCTCCTCCCCGAAACGAGCCGCGTCAAGGACGCCACAATGCTGAGTACGAGGACCTGAAACGTACGGTCCAACGACAGGCCGGCCAACCCGAACCCTTGGCGCCGTGACACGACTGGCCGGCGTTTGTCCAGGCGCGCCGCTACGGCCGCCTCGACAGTCGCATCCATGTCGTTCGTGCCGAGCAGGATGAACGGATCGGAGCCGACGAGTTCCAGCACGACCTTCGTCAGGTTCCGGCCCGGGAGTCACCGCAGGCAAGAAAATGGGCCTTCCGGCACCTGAATAACTAGGAGCCACGCGCTCGGGGCTGCGGCAACCGGATGCGCGTGGCTCCACTTGAGCAGGTTCTAGGCTTCCGGCCGAGCAGCCGAGCGACGACGGCGCGTACTTCCCCGCGCCGAGCGGCCGCCATCTCTTTAGACCGAGAGGTGCCTGGCTCCGGCCGGCATCCGCTTGAGCGAGACGGGGAGCGCCGACTCACCTGCGTGAAGCGCGTCGAGATCCTCAATAAGCCGCTGACGGGGGACGTGCCAGCAATCATCATGCGGCAGAAAATCGAGTCGCGCCGTGTCGCCCGACTCGCGCTCGAAGAGGATACCGAGGTTCGTGTCGCACAGATCACACAGCACCAAGCGTGACATGTCGCGGAATCCTAGTCGCGCTTGGCCGTCGCGGCTTTTCGCCCGAGCAGCCGAGCGAGGAGGCCCCTCGTGTCACTCTGGCTGGCCGGCGCCCAGTAGAACTCTTCTCGCGCGAGCTCGAACCTTTCTCCCCGCAGCCTCACGGAACAACGAAGGCCGCCCGGGAGAGCGGCCTTCGACGAGGAGAGGAACGACACCTTGCGGCTTGGCGTCGGTCATCTACTTCCTCGGCAGAAGCGTCGTTCCTCTTTAGCCCCCGAACGGAAACGCTCAAGTTTCGGCCTTCTGCGCCCGATTCAGG
>DATAOL010000024.1:0-3585 GCA_036265755.1 Gaiellaceae bacterium
GGCCGAGGCGGTCGTGCGCGTGACCGCCTCGCGCTCCGAGATCGTCTTCGAGGCCCTGCCCGTCGACGACCCGCAGGTGCGCCAGCCCGACATCACCCGCGCCCGCCAGGTGCTCGGCTGGGAGCCGGAGGTGGAGCTGGATGAGGGCCTCCGCCGCCTGCTCGCTTCGATGGTCCCGGACGCCGCTCCCTCCGCATAGCATTCCTCCGGATGGTCGAGGCCAGGCTCGTCGACTCCGGCCCCGGGCTCGTGCCCGCGAGCGAGGGCTGGTACGTGGCCATCGCCGCGGACGCGGCGTGGGTTCGGAACGACGCGTTCGGCTGGCGCTCGTCGTTCGAGGCCGACGGCCCGATCCTGCGGGTCCGGCCCGACCTCGAGCGGCACGGGTTCGACCAGCTGGGCATCCGCCTGCAGGTGCTCGAGCCCGGTAAGCCGAGTGGGCTCTACCACGCCGAGTCCCAGCAGGAGGGATTCCTCGTGCTCACCGGGGAGTGCCTCCTCCTCGTCGAGGAGGAGGAGCGCCGGCTGCATGCGTGGGACTACTTCCACTGCCCGTCCGGCACGCGCCACGTCTTCGTCGGCGTCGGCGATGCGCCCTCCGTGATCCTCATGACCGGCGCGCGTACCCCCGACCGCACGATCGTCTATCCCGAGTCCGAGCTGGCACGAGGCCACGGCGCCGGCGTCGAGGCCGAGACCGACCCGCCTCACGAGGCGTACGCTCCTTACCCGCGCTGGCAGCCGGACGCGCTTCCGGAGGGAAGCCTGCCCGGGACGGAACTCAACTGATGTCGAGCTACGCGAACGGGAAGATCTGCTACCTGGAGATCCCTGCGGGCGACGTCGAGGAGTCGGCCGCGTTCTTCGAGGCCGTTTTCGGCTGGACGACGAGGCGCCGCGGCGACGGCGAGCTCGCCTTCGACGACGCGGTCGGCGAGGTGAGCGGAACGTGGGTCACGGGACGATCGCCGTCCGCGGATCCGGGCATCGTCGTCTACGTGATGGTGGACGACATCGACGCCGCCGTCTCGCGGATCGTCGAGCGTGGCGGCGAGATCGTCACGCCCGTCACACAGCTGGGCGAGAAAGACGCCTACGCGACGTTCCGCGACCCGGCCGGAAACGTTCTCGGCCTTTACCAGGAGCCGACGCTCGCCCGGGAATGAAGCGCGCTCGCCTCGTCGGCATGAACCACGTCGCCCTCGAGGTCGGCGACGTCGAGGAGGCCCTCGAGTTTTACGGCCGCATCTTCGAGTTCGAGCTCCGCGGCCGCGGCGGGCGCATGGCTTTCATCGACATGGGCGACCAGTTCGTCGCGATCGCCGAGGGACGGACGCAGCCGCCCGACGCACACCGACACCTCGGCCTCGTCGTGGACGACAAGGAGGTAGCGCGCCGCTCCCTCCAGGAGGCCGGCGTCGACGTCCAGCCAAGCGGATCGGTCGACTTCCGGGACCCGTGGGGCAACCATGTCCAGGTCGTGGACTACCGAGAGATCCAGTTCACGAAGGCGGAGAACGTCCTGCGCGGGATGGGCCTCGACGAGCTGGAGAAGACGGACAAGGCTCGGGCCGAGCTCCGCGCCAAGGGTCTGGCGGAGTAGGAGTACTCTTCGAGAATGCTCGAGCGCGTGACCGTCAAGACGCTGCCCCTGGCCAATCGGTATGCCGAGCACGCGCCCATGGCGACGACGTGCTGCAACGCGTGCCGCACCTGCGTGCAGACCAACGCGCTGGCGGCCGTGGCTGCGGCAGGCATCTGGGCCGCCTCCTTCGGGGGCCGACTGGTGACGCGATCGGTTTCTACGCTATTTCCGGGAAAAAGCCCCCGAACATGAAATGATGGCGCCTGTGAATCGGCGCCAATTCGAGGAGATCAGGCGTTGGGGCGATGCGCTCCGCCGCGACGAGCGCGAGGAGCTGCGCGCCGCCGGTGAGGCGATCCGGCTCCTCTGCGAGGAGATCGACCGGCTCGGAAGCGAGGTCGCAGCCTCGAGGGCGGCCGCTGCGGAGGCGGAGGCGGCCGAATTCGCGGAGGACGGCGACACCATGAGCGATGAGCCCGAGCTGATCGAGTCCTCGTTGCGCGGACGCCTGCAGCGGCGTCTCGGCGCGTTGCATCGGTAGGAGCGGATACCCCCAACCGTCGAGGTGCCGCTAGTGGAGCTCCGCGACGACTCTGATAATCGTCCACGTGCCTCCGTCGCCAAAGAACTCCACCGTGATGCCGTTCGAGAAACTGGCGGCCGCGTCGTAGTTTTTCAGGAAGTGGATCTCTTGGATGGTCGCCCCCTCGAACGAGGCCCGAAACCTCGGCAGGGGCTTGAGCGCGCACAGGCCCTCACCCATGTAGGTGCAGGCTTTCCGGTCGCCGGCAGCGTAGAGCGCAGCCCACGTGTTGCCGATCTCCTCGATGTCTCGCCTCTTGCTCCCGAAGGGGAACCGCGAGGTGAATGTCGGCGCGCCGGGTGAGGTCGTCGTCGCCGGGGCGGTCGCCGCGGCCGAGGGAGCCGGGCTCGATCGCAGGGCGTCCACCACGGCAACCGCGGCGAGGGCGCCGAGGATCGCGACGATGAGCAGGGTGACGCCGTTTCGCAAGCCACAGACGATACGAGCAGCCATGGCGAAAAGACAGCCTCCGCCCGACGACGCGTACCTTTGCGGACGGCTCGCTCGGGGACGACCGACTCTCGACGGGCCAAGCGAAAATCCCTGCAAATCTGCACCGTCCGGGGGCCGAACTACCCTACGGACCCCGCGCTTTTCGAGGGCTGGGCTACAGATACGATGGAGGAAGAACATGGCGTCCGCACGCACCGATGAAGCTCCCGTAATCGCCGACGAAGCGCTCGTGAACAACGTTTCAGCGCCCGAGCGTCGTCTCGGCGTGCGCCGCTATTTCACGATTCCGGGCCGCGACCCGTTCGACGAGATCGAGTGGGAGAGCCGCGACGCCTTCATCCCCGGTAAGGACAAGCCCGTCTTCGAGCAGAAGGGCGTCGAGTTCCCGAAGTTCTGGAGCCAGACGGCGACGAACATCGTCGCGCAGAAGTACTTCCGCGGGCGCATGTCGAGCCCGGAGCGCGAGCGCTCTGTGAAGCAGATGATCGGCCGCGTCGTCACGACGATCGGCGGCTGGGGCCGCGAGGGCGGCTACTTCGCGACCGCGGACGAGGCGCAGACCTTCGAGGACGAACTGAAGGCGATCCTCGTAAACCAGCTCGCGGCCTTCAACAGCCCGGTCTGGTTCAACGTCGGCTTCGAGGAGAAGCCGCAGTGCTCCGCCTGCTTCATCCTCTCGATCGACGACTCGATGGACTCGATCCTCGACTGGATCCGGCGCGAGGGGATCATCTTCCGCGGCGGCTCCGGCTCGGGCGTCAACCTCTCGCGGCTGCGCTCGTCGAAGGAGCAGCTCTCGAAGGGCGGCTACGCCTCCGGCCCCGTGTCCTTCATGCGCGGCGCCGACGCCTCCGCCGGGACGATCAAGTCGGGCGGCAAGACGCGGCGCGCGGCGAAGATGGTCGTCCTCGACGTCGACCACCCGGACATCGAGGAGTTCATCTGGTGCAAGGCCAAGGAGGAG
>DATAOL010000025.1:0-5065 GCA_036265755.1 Gaiellaceae bacterium
CGGCGCTCTGATCCGCCTCGGCCGCATCTCCTACGTGAACATGGCGCCGGTCTTCCACCGGCTCGAGGCGGAGGTCGACGAGATCCAGGGCGTCCCGGTCGAGTTGGCGCGCAAGCTCCTCGCCGGCGAGGTCGACGTGGCCCCGATCCCGTCGATCGAGTGGGCGCGGAACGCGAGCCGCCTGCGCCTCCTGCCGCGGCTGTGCGTCTCCTCCGACGGCGCGGTCGACTCGATCCAGCTTGTCTCGCCGAAGGCGATCGAGGACATCAGGACGATCGGGGTCACGCCCGAGAGCGCCACCTCGGTCGTGCTCACGAAGATCCTCTTTCCTCACGCGGCCCACGTGCCGCTCGAAGAGCCCGCTGACGCGAAGCTCCTGATCGGCGACGCGGCTCTCCGCAGCGCATTCGAGGATCCGACGCCGCACCACGACCTCGGCCGCATCTGGACGGAGCGCACAGGCTTGCCGATGGTCTTCGCCGTGTGGGCCTGCGCCGATCCCGCGCCCGACGGCGTGGAGGAGCTCGAGGACGCACTCGTCGCGTCCGTTCGCAAGGCCCGCTCCGAGCCGGAGGTGCTCGCCCACGAGGCGATGGAGCGCTACGGCTATCCGGCCGGTTTTCTCGCCCGCTACTTCGAGAAGCTCCGCTACCGGTTCGGTCCCCGCGAGCGTGCCGCGCTGTTCACGTTCCTGGAGCTCGCGCGAGACGTCGGCGAGCTCGACCGCGTCCCGAACCTCCGCTTCGTCTATGGAGAGGCCGTGCCCGCGTGAACGGCTGGCTCCTGTTCGGCATGTGCCTCGCCGTCACCGTGGCGGGCTGCGGCGGCGGCAACACGAAATTCACCTACGCGAAGAGCTCCGACTGCTTCAACGACATCGGCAAGACCCGCGTCGTCGGCACGGACGACAGGGCGGTTCGCATCAGCGCCGACGGCGGTAAGACGTTCGACGTCTTGTTCCTGCCGAGCGGCTCGCAGGCCAAGAACTACGCCAAGCGGCTCGACGTGAAGACAGGCGTCCTGAAGACCAAGGGGAACGCGATCGTTTACGGCCACCAGACGGGCACCGGGCCCGCGGTCGAGGAAGACGACGTGAAACAGGTCGAGAAATGCCTGGCGTAGCCGAGATCCTCGACAAGGCGCTGGAGGGAGAGCGCATCTCCGACGACGAGGCGCTGACCCTTCTCGAGTCGAAGGACCTCGTCCCCGTCGGCAAGGCCGCCGACGAGCTCCGCGCGCGCCGCACCGATTCCGGCCGGATCACGTTCATCATCGACCGCAACGTCAACTACACGAACGTCTGCGTCACCGACTGCGACTTCTGCGCCTTCTACCGCCGCCCGGGCGACCGCGCCGAGGGCTACCTGCTCCCGAAGGCGGTCATCTTCAAGAAGGTCGAGGAGACGCTCGCGATCGGCGGCACCGGAGTCCTCATGCAGGGCGGCCACCACCCGGACCTCGGGATCGACTACTACGAGGACCTCTTCAAGTCGCTCAAGGAGCGCTACCCGATCCACCTGCACGCGCTCTCGCCGCCCGAGATCCAGCACATCGCGCGCCGTTCGAAGCTCACCGTCCCCGCGACGATCACGCGGCTGCGCGACGCCGGCCTCGACTCGATCCCCGGCGGCGGCGCCGAGATCCTCGTCGACCGGGTCCGGAACATCATCGCGCCCAAGAAGACGAAGACCGCCGACTGGCTCGGAGTGATGCGCCATGCGCATCGGCTCGGCATGTCGACGACCGCGACGATGATGTACGGCCACGTCGAGACGCTCGCCGAGCGCGTCGAGCACATGCGCCGGATCCGCGAGCTCCAGGACGAGACCCGCGGCTTCCGCGCGTTCATCTCATGGACGTTCCAGCCCGCGGGCACGCGCCTCGCGCCGCTCGTCACGCACCACCCGACCTCGTTCGAGTACCTCCTCACCCAGGCCGTGAGCCGCATCTACCTCGACAACATCGACCACATCCAATCGAGCTGGGTGACGCAGGGAATGAAGGTCGGGCAGGTCGCACTCGAGTTCGGCGCCGACGACCTCGGCTCCGTGATGATCGAGGAGAACGTCGTCTCGGCCGCAGGCACGACGCACCGCGCGTCGACGGACGACTTCATCCACGCGATCAAGGCGCTCGGCAAGACGCCCGTGCAGCGCGACACGCTGTACCGCGACGTCCGCGTCTGGAACTAGCACCATCTGGAATTTGTAAAGCCGGCTTGCGGCTCCATGCCGCAGGGGTAAGGCTGTTGCAGGGGTTACATGCGGAAGGTGCTCGTTCGAGCGGGGATTCCGGTGCTGGCGCTCATCGTCGGATGCGTCGGGGCGTCCCGCGCACCCGCAGCGCCCTGGGACGACCCGATCGTCAGTCCCGAGCTTCCTCTCACCGCTCAGGCCCTCGGCCCGCAAGTTCAGCCGTCGATCGCCTTCGACGGAACGAACTACCTCGCTGCGTGGTCGGAGTACCGCCCGCCGACGCAGCAGATCTTCGGCGGCCGTCTGTCCGCGTCCGGGGAGCCGCTCGACGGAGACGGTTTCGTCGTCGCGAGCGGACCGGAAAACCTGCTGTACGCCCCCGTTGTGGCCCGCGGCGGAGACAACTACCTCGTGTCCTGGACCGGCTGTTATCACTACATGGAGGTCGACCACTGCTCCCTTTACGCAGCGCGAGTATCGCGGGAGGGCGGCGTTCTCGATCCGAACGGAATCCTGCTCCAGTCTCCGATCGACCCCAGCACCGGCAAGGCAGTCGCCTTCGACGGCGCCAACTACCTCGTCGTCTGGGATGCCGGCACCAAGATCTCGGCGACGCGTGTCAGCCAGGACGGAGTCGTCCTAGATCCTCAAGCGATCCCCATCTGGGCCCAGGACTTCGTGCGGCTGCCCGCCGTCGCCTTTGACGGGACGAACTACCTCGTGGCGTGGGAGGACTACGCCGCGGGCGACGCCGACGTCATCGCGGTTCGCGTGCGCCCGGACGGCACGATTCTCGATCCCTACGGAATTCCGGTCGCCCCGACCGTCGGCAATCAGGAGGTGCCGCAGATCGCATTCGACGGCACCGACTACCTGGTCGCGTGGCAAGGAGGCCTGTCGGGCGACCGCGGCGTCTGCGCCAGACGCGTGACCGAATGGGGAGACGTCCTCGATCCGGCGGGCATCCCGATCGCGACGTCGGGAAACGAGACCTCGCCGGTCGTCACGTTCGCGACCCCGTACTACGTCGTGGTCTGGCAAGGCCTGCGGAACGGAGGCAGCCATCTCTTCGGCGCTCGGGTCGCTCCGGACGGAGCCGTCCTCGATCCGGCCGGGTTCGTCGTGTCGGACGTGGGCTCGTACGAAGCGGTGTCCGGCATCACCGCGCCTTGGATCGGTCGGGCCACGGTCGCGTACGGCCGGTACGACGGCACGAGCCGGGCATTCCTCAGATTCATCGACGAAGCCCAGCCGCCTCCCCCGCCGCCTCCTTCCTCAGCCGGCTGCCTCCCTCAGGAGCCGCACCCGCCGCCACCTCCTCCGCCGCCGCCGCCGGGCCTCCTTCCGCCGCCGCCGTGGCCTCCCGCGCCGTCGGCGAAATGCCACGTCCCGAAGGTCGTCGGGCTGTCTTCGCGAGCCGCGGGGCGGCGGATCCGAGGCCGGCATTGCCGTGTGGGACGTGTCCGCCGCGTCCATACCCGGCGCGCGTGGCGGGGCCGCGTGGTCGCCCAAGGGCGCCGCGCGGGTCGAGTGCTCGAGCGCGGCGCGAAGATCAACCTGACGCTAGGCCGCCGCTGAGTCCCGAGTCATAATCGGGCCGCCAGTCTCGCAGGGAGGGTGAATGACGTTCGTCCGCCGGGCGGCGATCGTGCTTCTCATCGGCAGCACCGTGGCGGTTGTCGCTGCCCTGCCGTCGCGCGCGGTCGGAGACAGGCCTGAGACGCAGTACATCAGCCATGAGCGTCCCGCCGTTGCCTTCGACGGCACGAACTACCTGGTCGCCTGGGAAGACAACCGCGTGTCGCCGAGCGACATCTTCGCCGCCCGGGTCGCGCCCGATGGCCAGGTGCTCGACCCCAACGGCTTCGAGATCACGGGACCCGGGTCGTACGCTGCCTCCCCGGTGATCACCTTCGGCGCGGGCAACTACCTCGTCGCCTGGTCCACTCAGAACGGAGCGCGCGCTACACGGGTGGCCCCCGACGGCAGCGTCCTCGACCCGCAGGGCATCACGGTCAACACGACCGCACCTCCCGAAGATCTCGCGTTCGGGGCGAACGAGTACGTCGCGGTCTATGAGACGTGGAACGGCGGCCCCTATGACGTCTGGGCGACGCGCATCACCTCGGACGGGCAGGTGCTCGACCCGAACGGCATCCACATCAGGTCGAGCGGCGTCTGGATCAACCGGCCGCGGATCGACTTCGACGGGACGAACTTTTTGATCGTGTGGGGCGAGTTCGTCACGCAACAGGCCGCGGACGTCTACGGCGCCCGCCTGTCTCCCGGCGGAACGCTGCTCGATCCCGGCGGCATCCAGATCTCGCACGGTCCGAGCGCGGAGGAGTACCCGGACGTCACGTTCGACGGACAGAGCTACCTCGTGTCGTGGCAGGAGTATCGGACGCCGTCCCTGGACGTCTACGGCGCTCGCGTCAGCCCGGGCGGGGTCGTCCTCGACGCGAGCTCGATCCCGATCTCGACCGCGCCCGGCGACGTCTGGTTCCTCGACAGTGCGTCGAACGGCAACGGATCGCTCGTCGGGTGGCCGGACGGAGGGCTCTTTGGCGACCTCTTCGGTGCGCGTGTGGCGCAGGACGGCACGGTTCTGGACCCCGCCGGAATTCCGATTTCCACCGCACAGAACAGCCAGACTTACCCGGCGGTCACCTTCGGCGGAGGCCACTACTTCGTGGTCTGGCAGGACGATCGGCTCTATCCGGTGCCGCCTCCACCCCCACCTCCGCCCGAGCCGCCGCCGCCGCCCCCGCCCCCGGCGCCGCCACCCCCGCCGCCGCCCCCTCCTCCGCCACCGCCTCCGCCCTTCCGCTACGACATCTTCGGCGCGCGCGTCGCCCCGACCGGCGAGA
>DATAOL010000026.1:0-2125 GCA_036265755.1 Gaiellaceae bacterium
TTGCTCGGCGCCCGCCACGCATCGGCCGGGAACGAGCGAGCTCGACGCGTACTGGCGCACCCTCCCGGGGGTGAAGACGATCAGCCTCGATCGGCTGATCTGCCCGGACGGCACCTGCCCGGCCATCGTCGACGGCATCCCGACCCACCGCGACACGAATCATCTCACCGTCGGCTACTCCCGGCACCTCGCTCCGAAGCTCGACCGCTACCTCCGTTCTCTCGGCGTCGACCTCGGTGCAGGAGCGGTCGAGACCGGCTAGTTCCGCGGAACTTCGCGGCTTTCGCTACTATCCGCCGCCGTGTTCGTCCGTATGGCCCTATCGGGCCTTTTTGTTTGCGCCTTTCTTGCCGCTCCCGCGGCGGCCCAGCTCCCAGAACCGGACGGCCCTGTGGCCGTCCTCCTTCAAACCGTGCCCGACCGGAAGCTCTTCTACGTGCCGCTGAACGGGAATCTCGGCTCGCCCTTCGGCTACCGCTGGGGCCGCATGCACGAGGGCATCGACATCGAGGGGTGGGCCCACACGGACGTCCACGCCGCTCTCGCGGGCACGGTCACCCGGGTCGGCTGGCTCAAGAACTACGACGGCTTCGGGCTCGTGGTCAAGCTCAGGCACGCGGAGGGCATCGTGACCATGTATGCGCACCTCGAGAAGGCCTTCGTCCGTCCCGGCGATCGCGTCGCGGAGGGGCAGCTCATCGCGAAGGCGGGCTGCACGGGCTCCTGCACCGGCGTCCACCTGCACTTCCAGGTGTGGGTGAACGGCAAGCTGACCGACCCGCAGCGGTTCCTCGGCAACCGCGTCTACCTCCGCTAGCTCCCTAGCGGTTGTGGCAAACGACCTCGATGTTGTTGCCGTCCGGGTCGAGGATGAAGGCGCCGTAGTAGCCGGGGTGGTAGACCGGCCGCTCGCCGGGGCCCCCGTAGTCGCGGTAGCCGGTGCCGACCAGGGCGGCGTGGAACTCGTCGACGGTCGCGTTCTCCGAGGCCGGGAAGGCGATGTGGACGTTCTCCGTCGGCTCGCCCGCGACGAGGGAGAACGAGCCGGTGCCGCCGACGAACTGCGCGCGTTCCGGCGAATCGTGGTTGAGGCGGAAACCTCCGAACGGAGCGACGTGCTCGTAGAAGCGCTTCGCCTCCGCGACGTCCGCGACCCGGATCCAGAGGTGGTCGACGACGCCGTCCTCGCGCAACGCCTCCGAGTAGTGCACTGCCTCGGCGCTGTTCCCGTCGGGATCGAGGAGGAAGCCGCCGTAGTAGTCGTCTCCGTACTGCGGTCGCGGTCCGGGCGTGCCGTCGTCTCGGTAGCCGGCCTCGACCCCGGCCTGCCAGAAACGGTCGACGTGTTCGCGCGAAGGCGCCGGGAAGGCGACGTGCAGCCTGCGGGTCACGCGCGTCTTGTCCTCGGCGTCCCCGATGGAGAAGTCGTCCCATTCATCGTAGGGCTCGTCCGAAGCGGTGGGCTCGATGCCGAGCGTCGAGAGGACCGTTTCGTAGAAGCGCTTCGACGCGCCCGGGTCGGAGGCGCGGATCGTCACGTGATCGAACACGCCTGAACCATGCCCGACGGGCGTGGTCTTCACCCAGGCGTGCTTCGCTGACGCTTAGACGAGCCGGACGAGGAGGCGTCTGCGCATGGGTTCGTCCTAGTCCCTCGGCCGCACGTCGACGACGACGCCGGAGTCCGCGTCGACTCGGACCTCCTGCGGGCCGACGTCGACGGCAAAGACGATCCGGTCGCCGAAATGCTCGAGGTCGACCTGTCCGAGCTCGCCGGTCGCGACCCTCTGGGCGGTCGCGTCCGCCTCCGCGAGGGAGATCGTCGTCTGCGGCAGAAGATCCTTGCCGTCGTCCAGGCTTCCCGGTTCGTAGTAGGCCCCGTCGTCGAAGATGAGCCCCCGGGCGCTGCCGACGGCTCCTGTGGCCGCAGCGAGCACGAGGGCGATCGCCGCGCCGAGCGCGACGGTGAGCGGGAGCAGGCGTCGCTTCATCTCGTTCCTCCTTCGTTGCCGAACGCGGCTCACGCTAGACCTGGTTCGTGAGAGGACGATGAAAGGCGCGCAAGGCGCTCTCATCTTTCTCTCATGGGATCACAATGAGACTCGAACCATGCGCGTCCTGATGG
>DATAOL010000027.1:0-45401 GCA_036265755.1 Gaiellaceae bacterium
TTCCGTGAGCTCTGGAGGCAGATCGAGCCCTTCGGGCCACCCGATCGCCGCGTTGCCTGCGAGCGCGAGAACCGACCTCGTGTGGTGCGAGAGACCGCGGTGCCGCTCGCGCGGGTCCCCTTCCGAATAGCGGACGGCCAGTACCGGGTTTCCCCCGAGGGTGGCGGCCGTAGCGACCGCCTCGGCAACGGCGAGGCCGCCGTGGCCCCAGGGGCTGGCGGTACCGACGATCCCCGGCCCGACGGAGCAGACGACCGCGTCGTAGGCCTGCTCGGCCGCCCAGACGAAGGCTGCCGCCGCCGAGACCGCAGCGACGTCGCCTTCGACGCAGGGGCCGACGGCGATCGTCGTCTCGATCAGCGCGCGCTCGCGCAATGCGCGCAGCGTGTCCGATAGCGATACCGGGAGCGCGCCGCCGGGAACCTGGACGTAGGCGACCCGCAGGCCCTCGCCCAAGCCCACGCAGGCGGGGGCCAACTGGCTGTGCAAGGAGCAACAGACGACCGGCAGTCCACCCAGCGAGCCGAGCCCGGCGCCGTCCTCTTCCACATGCCGGACGGCGTGCTGAAGCGGCGTGTACGGCAGCTTCATGACGTGGGCATCGGGAGACGCCGCCAGGTCGAGGCCGCGCGTGAGGTTCGCATGCAGGACGTCGAAGCCGCCGGTGCCGAGCCCGAGCTCGACCGCCTGGACGTTGACGAGCACGTCGTCGCCAAGTGCGACCGCGCCGGTGAGGCCCGGATAGGCAACGCACGGACGTCCATCCACCTCCAGCCGGACGAACCGTTCGTGCCGCTCCGTCACGGCGGTGACGGAGCCGCGTCGGAGGCTAAGCATTCCGGGCGGCGTCGACGAGCCCGAGCGTGACGTTGAGCATCGCGTCGAGGTCGGCGACGGCGATGTGCTCCGCCGGCGTGTGCACCTGCATCATCCCGTTCGCGAGGTTGACGCACGGCACACCGCGCGCGTTGAAGACGTTCGCGTCGGCACCCCCGCCGACGTCGAGCGGCCGCGGCTCGAGGCCCGCGCTGCGGATGGCTTCCGTCGCAAGTGCGAAGACCGGGTCGTCCGGCCTGAAGCGGTAGCCGGCATACGTCTCGGAGATCCGCGTCTCCACCTCGCATTCGGCGACGCCCGCCGCGAAGGAGAACGCGTCGAGCATCTCCTGCACGAGGTCGGCGAGCTTCACCTCGTCGCGTGAGCGCGCCTCCGCGGCGAGCTCGCAGCGGTCCGGGACGACGTTCCGCCCCGTCCCGCCCTGGATGAGGCCGACGTTCGCCGTGGTCTCCTCGTCGATGCGCCCCAGCCGGAGATCGGCGATCGCTCGCCCAGCCGCTGCGACCGCGGAGCGGCCTTCCTCCGGCGAGAGGCCCGCGTGGGCGGAGCGCCCCTTGAAGACGACGTCGATCGTCTTCCCGTACGGCGCCGACCTGACCACCCCGCCGACCGGCCCGCTGCAGTCGTAGACGAAGCCCAGCTTGGAGCGCAGGCGCGTTTGATCGAAGGCCTTCGCTCCCTCGAGGCCGACCTCTTCCTTGACGGTGAAGAGGAGTTCCACGCCGCTGTGCGGTCGCCCCTCCGACAAGAGGAGCCGGGCGGCTTCGAGGAGCACGGCCACGGTCGCCTTGTTGTCGGCGCCGAGGATCGTGCCGGCGCCGTTGCGCACGAGCCCGTCCTCGCCGACCACCGGCTCGATCGGCCCGACCGGCGGGACGGTGTCCATGTGGGCGCAGAGGAAGATCGACGCATCCCCGTTTTCCTCGGGAGCATCGAGGCGCGCAAGCAGGTTGCCCGCCTCGTCCGCCTCGCTCGCGACGCCGAGATCGGCCAGGTACTTGGCGATCACTGCGGCGACTGCGTCCTCCTCCCCGGACGGGCTCGGAATCGCCGCGAGCTCGAGGAACAGGTCGAGCACGCCGTTTGCCCACGTCGCCATGGGCGCGATTCTAGGAGCTACGTGGCGGCTGCCTGACCGACCGCCGTCCGCGCTCGCGCGCGCTCGACGGCCGCGCCGACGAAGTCGCGGAAGAGCGGAGCCGGCCGGGTCGGGCGCGACTTGAACTCGGGGTGGTACTGGCTCGCCACGAACCAGGGGTGGTTCGGTAGCTCGATGATCTCGACGAGACGCCCCTCCTGGAAGGTGCCCGAGACGACGAGCCCCGCCTCGACGAGCTTCGGCCGGTAGGCGTTGTTCACCTCGTAGCGATGCCGATGGCGCTCGTGGATGACCGTTTCGCCGTAGGCCGCGTGGGCCAGCGTCCCCTCCTCGACGTCGACCGCATCGGCGCCGAGCCGCATCGTCCCGCCGAGGTCCTCGATCTCCTTCTGCTCCGGGAGCAGGTCGATGACCGGATACGGCGTCTCCGGGTCCATCTCCGTCGAGTTCGCGCCGTCGAGGCCGACGACGTTGCGGGCGAACTCCGAGATCGCCACGTGCATCCCGAGACAGATCCCGAGGTAGGGAATGCCGCGCTCGCGCGCGATGCGGCAGGCGGTGATCTTCCCCTCCCAGCCGCGGGACCCGAAGCCGCCGGGTACGAGCACCCCGTCGGCGCGCTCGAGTTCGCGCGCGGCCTCCTCCACGCTCATGCCTTCGGCGTCGACCCAGCGAACATGGACGTTGGTCCGGTGGTGGATGCCCGCGTGCTTGAGCGCCTCGTGCACCGAGAGATACGCGTCCTGGAGCTTCACGTACTTCCCGACGAGGGCGATCTCGACGTCCCCGTCGCGCTCGGCGATCTGGCCCGCGAGCTCGCCCCACTCGCCGAGCTCGACAGGCTCGTCAGGCAAGCCGAGCTTCGCGCAGACCAGTGCGTCGAGACCCTCGTCGCGAAGCGCCTGCGGAACGAGGTAGACGTCGCTGACGTCCTCGTTTGCGATCACGGCTTCCGGGTCGACGTCCGCGAAGAGGGCGATCTTGTCGCGGATGTCGTGCGAGAGCGACTCGTGCGAGCGGCAGACGACGATGTCCGGATGGATACCGATGCGGCGCAGCTCGTTGACCGAATGCTGGGTCGGCTTGGTCTTCAGCTCGCCCGCGGTCTCGATGAACGGTACGAACGTGACGTGCAGGTAGAGGACGTTCTCCGGGCCGACCTCGCGCCGGAACTGCCGGATGGCCTCCAGGAACGGCAGGGACTCGATGTCGCCGACGGTGCCGCCGATCTCCGAGATGACGACGTCGGTGTCGCTCGCTGCGGCGACGCGCCGGACCCGGTCCTTGATCTCGTTCGTGATGTGCGGGATGACCTGCACGGTCGAGCCGAGGTACTCGCCCTTCCGCTCGCGGCGGATCACCGAGTTCCAGATCGAACCGGAGGTGTGGTTCGCGTTCCGCGAGAAGTTCTCGTCGATGAAGCGCTCGTAGTGGCCGATATCGAGGTCGGTCTCGGCCCCGTCCTCGGTGACGAACACCTCGCCGTGCTGGAAGGGGCTCATCGTTCCCGGATCGACGTTGATGTACGGGTCGAACTTCTGCACCTGCACGCGCAGCCCGCGCGCCTTGAGGAGGCGACCGAGCGATGCCGCGGTAATGCCCTTGCCGAGCGAGGAAACGACGCCGCCCGTCACGAACACGTACTTCGTCGGGCGCGCGCGCATCTAGCTCCTTCCCATCCGGTCGAGCTCTGCGAGGCCAGGCGTCCGCTCGATCAAGTCGCCCAGCGAGCGGCGCTCACCCGCAACGTTGAGAGCGACGACCCCGGCCACGACGGCCCAGCGACCCCATCCGTGGAATCTGTCCACGGACTTGAAGCCTAGCATGGCCCCAAAGGCATTCGATCCCGCGTCCCCCAGCATCACTCTCTCGCGGAGATCGTAGGGAAGTAGCAGGACGGCGAGAGCGAGCGGCGCGTCGAGCGCGACCGCGGCCGCGATGTACGCCTTGAGGGCCCGGCCGGGCTTCGTGTCGAGCTGGTTCATGAAGTTGGCCGTGCCCGCGACGAGTACCGTGCCGGAGAGGCTTCGGGTTCGCGCGAGCGCCACCAGCGGGATCCCGGCGAGCTTGAGAATCCCCGTGGTCCTGCCCGCGGCGAGATGCGCCTTGAAGCCGCGCTCCCCTCCGCTCCAGAGATCGTCGGCGAGCCCGATCGCCGTGACCGCCGCGACTCCCGGATCGGGGCGCAGGCCGGCGAGCCAGCCGACGAGCGGCAGCCTGAGGCCGCGGTGGTTCACCGCCAGCGGGCCCGCCGCGAGTAGGGCGTCGAGAAGCTGCCGCCCGCGGTGCGCGAAGCCGGCGGGATCGCGGGCGGTCACGCGGTGGTCCAGATCGACCTCGACCTCCTCGACCTGAAGCCCTGCGCGGAGCGCGTCGACGGTCATCCGGAGCTCGCAGCCGAACCCGGGCGCAAGCGGAAAGCAAGCCGCGCGTGCCCGTGCGCTCACCCGGCGCTGACCTGAAAGGGGCTCCCTGGGTCGAAAGCCGGTGCGCAGTCGGATGAGCTCGCCCGCTATCCGCTTGGCGATCCCGAAGCCGCCCCCAACGTGCCGGCTGAAGGCGGCGATACGAAGGTCTGCTTCTCCTTCTGCCAGCGGCGCTAGCGAGCCACGGAGGTCCGCGTCGCAGAGCAGAAGGGGGCCCGGAGCGGCGAGGCGTTCACCCGCGGAGAGCGCTTCGCCCTTCCCGCGGCGGTCGATCCTGAGGACGATCGCTCCCGCCTGCTCGGCGACCTCCGCGGTGCGGTCGCCGGAGGCGCCGTCGACGACGAGGATCTCCGTGTCGTCGAACTCCGCGCGCAGCGCGCCGACCGTTTCCGCGATCCGCTCCTCCTCATTGCGCGCGGCAATGAGGATCGTCAGGTCAGCCACCGGGAACGGGCACCGGGACCGGAGGAGCGACGCCGTCGGTCGCCGAGTCCTTCACGCCGTAGTGACCCGGGGTCCCGCCTGCAAGGACGAGCGCAAGCGCGATGCGGCCGGCCAGGGTCTCGACGTCGTCGACGCTGGACACGCCCTGTGTCCGGTAAAGGTCGATCGCGGAGGCGTCCTCGGTCGTGGTCTCGACGCCGACCACGGGGACGCGCGCCTCTCGCAGGCCGCTCAAGAGCCCGTCGACGAGGGTCTCCGTCGGGCGCGCCTGAGCTTCCTGCTCGGCGGTCGGATCCTCGGGAGGAGCCCAGGAGCGCACGACGACGACTCCGTCGAGCGGCGGGGTGGTCGCGCCGGACCGCTCCTCGACGAGGTTGCTCGAGAGAGAGCTCCACGTCGGCGTCCCCTCCCCGTCGACCAACTCCCGGCCCAGGGCTGTCCCGAGACTCCCGAAGTCGTCGCCGCTCTCCGCGTACTGGGCCAGCGCCTGGTCGCCGTTCAGCGCGGCGTCGAGGTCGGTGGCGTCCACCGGCGTGTCGACCGCGATCAGGCGCAGCGGGCTCCCGGCGCCCGCGTCGGAGAGGGTGCGCTCGATCGCCGAGCGGACGCTGCCGTCCACGGGGCCGACGAAGAGCACCCCGATGTTCTTGCCCTCGAGCCGGTTCTCCATCAGAGCGGGATAGCTGACCTCGAGGAGCTCCTCGGCCGCGTCGTTTCGCCGCCCGATGATGTCGGCCCGCGCGTTGGCCTGCTTCAGCTGGTCGTTGAGCTGGTTGATCCGGTCGTGGGCGATCGCGTTGTCGGCGGCGGAGAGCTTCCCGGAGATGGCGACGCCGAGGAGGATCCCCACCGCGAGCGCGATGAAGACCGCCGCGAGCGAGGCGAGGTGGTAGCGAAGGTCGAACATCTCAAAGGCCTGAAGCAGTCTGGCAGAGGTCGTGCAGCCGGGCGAGAGCCTGCCGCGGCAGCGCATGGCCTCCTTCGGCATAGAAACGCCACCACGAGCCCGACACCCAGGCCGTCGCCAGCGTCTGCCGGCCCTCGTCCTCCAGGCGGATGCCCATGTCGAGCTTCTGCGCCAGGTCGTGCCACGCGAGCTCGCGGCCGGGCTCGACGCGGCGGATGAGCACGAGGCCGGTGCCGAGCGGCTTGCGCATGAACCCGGGACGACGGCTGCGCACGACCTCCCAGCGCGCGTTCTCGGCGAGTCCGCGCCGGTCCGGCTCGACCCCGGTGTAGGCGGGCCACCAGTCAGGTAGATGGAACGGCTCGGCGACGAGCGCCCACACGTCCTCGCGGGGCGCGAGCAGGACCCGCGTTTCCTCTTCGGTCACAGCCCGAGGAGGGACTGCACCCGCTGCGCGAGCAGCTCGATGAAGCGCTGCAGGTCGGACGACACCGCGACCGCCGCGACGATCGCGCCGATCCCACCGACGGCGAAGAGCACCATGGGGCCGATGCCGGCGCGACCGCGGAAAAGGCTCGAGACGCCTCGCGCGTCGATCAGCTTGTCGCCGACCTTGAGCCGCGTGAAGAAGGTCGAGGACATCCCAGCGCGGTTCCTTTCGAGGAACTCGAGCAGGTTGAAGTGCGTCCCGACAGCGACGATGAGCTCGGCGCCCTTCTCGTGCGCGAGCAGGATGGCCACGTCCTCGCTGATCCCGGGCGACGGGAGCACGGCCGAGGGCAGCCCGAGGGAGTCGACCCGCTCGCGTCCCGGGGCAGTGCCGTCCGCGTAGGCATGAACGACGAGCTCCGCGCCGCTCCCGAGCGCGCGGTCGGAGACGGAGTCCATGTCCCCGACGATGACGTCGGGCTTGTAGCCGGCCTCGATGAGCGCGTCTGCACCGCCGTCAACGCCGACCAGCACCGGGCGGAAGTCCCGGATGTAGCTCCTGACGATGCGAAGGTCTCGCTTCATCCCCGGGCCGCGGGCGACCACGAGCGCATGGCGGTCGCGGAACCGCGTCTTCACCTGGGGGAGCCGCACGCCCTCGGTGAGGAGCTTGGCCTCCTCGCGAAGATACAGGAGCGTGTTCTCGGCGAAGCTTTCGAGCGCCTCGGTGACGCGCCCGCGCTGCTCGGCGAGAGCCGCCACGAGCTCGTCCTCGGTCAGGGCTCGCCCCGCCGCCAGCCTCGAGCCGTTCCGGAAGAGGCTGGAGCCGCGCACGACCAGCGACTCGCCGTCGCGCACCTCCTCGAAAAGGTCCGAGTCCCCGTTCACGTCGATGAGCCGCACGCCGCCGCGCACCAGCTCGAGCGGGCCCGCGTTCGGGAACCGGCCGCTCATCGAAGGCGAGACGTTCACGACCACTCGGACGTTCGTCGCCAGGAGCTCCTCGGCGGAAACGCGGTCGAGGTCCTTGTGGTCGATGATGGCGATGTCGTCCGGGCCCAGCCGGCGGACGAGGCGCTTCGTGCGCTTGTCCAGGCGCGCGGTGCCGGTGAACTCCACGAAGCTCACTGCCGGACCGCCTCGATGAACTCCGCTCCGCCGAGCATCCGCTCCACCTCTTCCCTTCGTGCGGATTCTGCCAACCGTTCGATCCGCGTGTGGGTCGGGTCGCCGGGCACCTTCTCGACGCGGAAGTGGGTCTCGGCCGCGCTCGCGATCTGCGGAAGGTGCGTGATCGTCAGCACCTGGGCCCGTTCGGCCAGGCGGCCGAGCGCCTCCGCGACCGCATGCGCCGTACGACCGCCGATGCCGGCGTCGATCTCGTCGAAGACGATCGTCGGCTCGCCCGCGCCCGCGTGCGCCACGGCGCGCAGGGCGAGAGCCACGCGCGAGAGCTCTCCTCCCGAAGCGGTCTCGGCAACGGGGGCAAACGGGAGGCCCGCATTCGGGCGGATGAGGAAGGCGACCTCGTCGCGGCCGCTCGGGCCGTGCTCGCGATCCGAGACCCTCGCCTCGAACTCGCCGTCTCCCATGCCGAGCCCCTGCAGTTCGCCGGCCACCGCTTCGCCGAAGGCAGCCCCGGCCGAGCGGCGCGCCTGGGAAAGCCCGTCCGCCAGCCCCGTCGCGCGGCGCTCCGACTCGGCAACCACCTGCTCGGCGGACGCCAGCGGGTCGATCCCGGCTTCGTGGCCCTCGAGCTCGGCCCGCGCGGCCTCGGCACGGCCGAGAAGCTCCTCGTAGCTCGATGCACCGAAGCGCCTGCGCGCGTCGGCGATTCGCTCGAGCTCGCCCTCCACCTCTTCGAGCCGGCCCGGCTCGGCCTCGAGCGCGGCCAGGAAGCCGCGAAGCGCCGAAGCGGCATCCTTCACCCGGAGCTCCGCCTCGCCGAGGTTGACGTACTCCGCCTGGAGCTCGGGCGCGAGGTTCGTCACGGGCATGAGCGCGTTGGCGGCACGGGCCACCAGATCGGCCGCACCGCCCTCACCGTGCTCCGGGGTGAGCGCCTCCGCTGCCTCCGCGGCAGCTTCGGCCAGCTCGGTCACGTGTCGCAGCCGCTCCCGCTCGGCGCGCAGCGAATCCTCGGTGTCCGGCGCGAAGCCTTCCGTGCGTGCGACGAGCTGCCGCAGCTCCTCGAGCCGCTCCGTTCGGCCTGCCTCCGTGCTCATGAGCTCGTCGCGGTGGCGGCGGGCCATCCCCATCTCCCGCCACGCGCGCCCATGCTCGGCGCGAAGCCGGAGCTGTTCCTCCCCGACAAACGCGTCGAGGACGTCGAGCTGGAATGACGGCCTGGCCAGGCGGCGCTGCTCGAACTGGCCAGACATGGCGAGCAAGCGCTCGACGAGTGCGGCCAGTTCCTCGCGGGGAACGGCGCGACCCCACGCATAGGCGCGCGTCCGTCCGTCCGCGAAGACGCGCCTTGCAGCGACGAGGCCGTCCTCGTCCTCAGGCTGGAGCTCGGCGAGCGTGGCGAGCGACTCGTCGTCGAGGATTCCCTCTGGGAGGTCGAAGTCGGCCTCGACATAGGCCTCCGCGGCCCCGGGGCCGAGGTAGCCCGCGTCGCCCGGGGCGCCGAGGAGCAGCCCGATCGCCTGCGCCAGGATGGTCTTGCCCGCACCGGTCTCGCCCGTGACGGCGTTCAGCCGGGGGCCGAAGACGAGCTCGGCCTCGCGGATGAGCACGAAGTTCTCGATGCGAAGGCTGCGGAGCACTCTCTACGGGAAGACGGCGTGGTAGCGGGTGAAGAAGCTCACCTCGGGGAGAACGGCGAGCGCGGCGGTCTGCTCACCCAGCGAGACGGTGAGGCGAGCTTCCGGCGAGAGGTCACCCACCGAGGTGCCGTCCACGAGGACGGTCACGTGCTGGGCGCGCGAGCGGTTGGTGACCGTCAGGTCGTGGCCCCGGGGCAGTACGAGTGGACGCGCATGGAGCGAATGCGGCGCGACGAACGTGATCGCCATTGCCTCGAGGCCCCACATCATCACCGGCCCGCCGTTCGACAGGTTGTACGCGGTGGAGCCGGAGGGCGTGCAGCAGATCAGGCCGTCGCACGGCTGCCAGCCGAGCTCCTCGCCGCCGACCTCCCAGCCGAGCTCGACCATGCGCCCGGGCGTCGCGCTCGTGACGACGACGTCGTTGACCGCGACCTCGCTCCCGTCGGCGAGCGAGGCGGCGAGGGTGCAGAGCTCGACAATGCGGAAATCGCCCGCAAAGACGCGCCTGAGCGCCTGGTCGAGACGATCGCCCTCGGCGCTCGTGAGAAAGCCCATGCGCCCGAAGTTCACGCCGAAGACCGGCGTCGACGTGCCGAGCGTCGCGCGAAGCGCCCGCAGCATCGTGCCGTCGCCGCCGAGCGCGACCACGATGTCGGGGGTGCCGTCGTCGAGCGAGCCCAGCTCGACGCCTGTCTCCGCCGCGAGCCGCTCCACGTGGCTCTCCGCGTCTCCGATCCGCTCGGCCTGGCCGTGCGTGAAGACGGCCGCGCGCGCGATCTTCTCCCCCACCCTACGCCGCCGCGACGAGGTAGAGGAAGAACTCACGGTTTCCCTTCGGGCCCGGCAGGCCGGAGTCGACACTTCCCTCGACCCGGGCGCCCCAGCCCCCCGCCTGCTCGGCGACAGCATCGACGGCACGCTGCTGGACCTGGGGGTCGCGCACGACCCCGCCCTTGCCGACCTCCGCCCTCCCAGCTTCGAACTGCGGCTTCACGAGAACGAGCGCGCGCCAGCCGTCGGCGGCGCAAGCGAGCGCCGGAGGAAGCGCCTTCGTCAGCGAGATGAACGACACGTCGCAGGTGACGAGCGTCGGCCGGAAGGGAAGCTCTTCGCACTCGAGATTCCGGACGTTGACCCGCTCCATCACCATCACACGCGGGTCGTCGCGGAGCTTCGGGTGAAGCTGGCCGTAGCCGACATCGAGTGCGCAGACGCGGGCCGCACCGGCCTGAAGGAGGCAGTCGGCGAATCCACCGGTCGATGCGCCCACATCGAGGCAGTCCTCGCCCGTGACGTCGACGCCGAACGCCTCCAGGGCATGGGCGAGCTTCTCGCCTCCCCGCGACACGAACCGCGGGCCGGACTCGATCTCGAGCTCGGCCGACTCCTCCACCTGCTCGCCTGCTTTCTGGTGGCCGCGCACCCGGCCCGCGAGGACAAGCGCCTGCGCCTGCGAGCGCGTCTCGGCCAGGCCGCGCTCGACCATGAGGACATCGAGCCGCTTCTTGGTCACACGGAGAGCGTAACGGGTGCTCTGCGCCGCATTCGTCACGGCTTAGGCGCGACGGTCGCGGATGGTCGCGACGAGCTCGGCCAGGACGGTCGTGTCAGCGGGAAGCGCCGCGAGGCGCTCGTTGACGCGGGCGCGCGCGGCATCTGCGAGCTCCCTCGCGCGATCGAGCCCATGGAGGGAGACGTACGTGACCTTCCCCGCCGCCTCGTCCTTGCCGGGGGTCTTGCCTAGCTCCACCGCGGTACCGGTCGCGTCGAGGATGTCGTCGACGATCTGGAAGAGCAGCCCGAGCTCCTCCCCGAAAACCGCCCAGGGGGCACGCTCCGCCTCCGAAAGCCCGGCGACCGCGGCCGCGCAGGTGACCGATGCGCGCAGGAGTCGGCCCGTCTTCAACTCGTGCAGGTGGACGAGCCCGTCGCCGTCGAGCTCACCGTTCGTGGTCACGTCGACGTACTGGCCGCCGATCATGCCGAGCGTCGCCGCGGCGAGCTCGCGGGCGGGCTCCGGGGTCGGATAGGCGAGCACGAGCCGGAAAGCCTCGGTGAGAAGCGCGTCGCCCGCGAGGATCGCCACACCCTCGCCGAAGCGCACGTGGGAGCTCGGCTGGCCGCGCCGCAGGTCGTCGTCGTCGAGCGCAGGCAGGTCGTCGTGCACGAGGCTGAACGTGTGCACGAGCTCGAGGGCGCAGGCCGCAGGCAGGAGCTCTTCCGGCGCGCGGCCGAGCGCCTCGCCCGTCGCCAGGCACAACACCGGCCTGATCCGCTTGCCGCCGCCGAGCAGGGAATATCGGAGCGCCTCCTCCAGATCGCCGAGCTCGTCGGCGAGGGGCAGCTCTGCGAGGTGTTCCTCGACGAGCTCTCGCAGCTCGTCGGCGGAGCTCACTCCGGCCCCTCCCTGCGGGCGCGGTCGATCTCGGCCTGGATCTCCTTGGCGAGCTCGGCCAGGCTCTGGAGGACGTCGACCGCCTGCTCGGGATCCTCCGTCGCCTCGAGCTGTGCCCGTGCCTGCTCGAGGCGGTCGAGCAGGTCTTGCAGCCGCGCAACCGACTCGGGCTCCTGGGTACTCATCGCTTCGCCTCCTTTGCGACCTTGCCGAGGATGCCGTTGACCAGCTTCGCAGCGTCGTCCGACGCGTACCGCCGTGCAAGGCGCACTGCCTCGTCGATCGCGACCTCGAGCGGGACCTCGTCGCGCTCCAGCTCGAAGAGGGCGATCCGGAGGATGTTGCGCTCGAGCGCGCCGAGCCGGTCGGGCCGCCACTCGGTGGAAGCCTCCCCGATGGCAGCGTCCAGGTCAGCCGCCTCCGCCGCCACGCCTTCGGCGAGCTCCTGCGTGTACGGGTCGAGCTCGCCCTCGTAGAGGGAGGCGAGCGGTTGCCCTGTCACATCCGACTGGTAGAGGACGAACAGCGCCGCGCGGCGAGCTGCGCGCCGCCCCGTGCTCATGCCGCGCCCCCGTGCAGCGCCTCGAGGGAGGCCGCCGCGTCCACAAGGAAGGACGTCGAGTAGTCGCCGCTTGCGAACTCCTCGCTGGAGACGATGTCGAGCGCGAGATCCTTCGTCGTCGGTACTCCTTCCAGCTCGAGCTCGGTGAGGGCGCGCCGGCCGCGTGAGAGGGCAACCTCTCGGTCCTCGCCCCACACGATCACCTTCGCGATCAGAGAGTCGTAAAAGGGCGGGATCGTGTAGCCCTCCTCCACGTGTGTGTCCACGCGCACGCCGGGCCCGAGCGGAGGGTGGAAGCGCGTGACTTGGCCCGGCGCGGGCCGAAAGTCGTCGCCGGGATCCTCGGCGTTGATCCGAAACTCGATCGCATGCCCACGGAGCGTGGCCCGGCCTTCCTGCGGCAGGCCCTCACCGGCCGCGACTGCGAGCTGCCCGTGGGCGAGGTCGATGCCTGTGACGAGCTCGGTGACCGGATGCTCGACCTGCAGGCGGGTGTTCATCTCGATGAAGTAGAACTGCCCGTCCGCGTCGAGGAGAAATTCCATCGTCCCCGCTCCGCGGTAACGGAGGGTCTCGCAGGCGCGCTGCCCCGCTCCCTCCATCTCCGCGCGGATCTCGGGCGTGACCGCGGGCGAGGGCGACTCCTCGACGAGCTTCTGATGACGGCGCTGGATGGAGCAGTCGCGCTCGCCCAGCGTGAGAACGGCACCCTCCCCGTCCCCGAGAACCTGGATCTCGACGTGCCTGGCCCCGACGACGGCCTTCTCCACGTACAGGGAGCTGTCCCCAAAGGCCGACTGGGCTTCGGACGCAGCGGTGCGGTAGGCGGCCTCGAGCTCGCCCGGGGCCTCGACGAGCCGCATGCCGCGGCCGCCACCGCCCGCCGAAGCCTTGAGGAGGAGCGGGTAGCCGATCTCGCCCGCAACGTCGCGCGCCCCGTCCAGATCGACGGCTCCGTCCGACCCGGGCACGAGCGGCACGCCAGCCTCCGCCATCGCCTCCTTCGCCGCGATCTTGTCGCCCATCGTCTCGATCGTCTCAGCGCGCGGCCCGATGAAAACGAGATCGTTGTCCTCGCAGGCGAGCGCGAAGGCCACGTTCTCGGCAAGGAATCCCCAGCCGGGGTGAACCGCGTCGCACTCGGTCGTCGTCGCGGCCGCGACGAGGGACGGGATCCGCAGGTAGCTTTCGGCCGGAAGCGGCGGGCCGATTTGGACAGCCCGGTCGGCCATACGGGTGTGAAGGCTGTCGCGGTCCGCGGTGGAGTAGACGGCGACGGTCTCGATGCCGAGCTCGCGGCAGGCGCGGATGACGCGGACGGCGACCTCGCCACGGTTTGCAATCAGGACGCGCCGAAGCATCGCTTTCCATTCGCCCTCGGCACATTTCGCGCACCACTCGCGCAGTTTTCAGCGATAGGCTGAAAGTGGAGGGAGGCCCGCGGCGGCCCCGAAATCTCCTCGTCGCGAAAAGACACTAGAGGGCGTCGAGGGGGCGGCCGTTCAGAGGCTCCAGCTCGAAGAGGAGCTGGCCATACTCGACCGGCTGCGCGTTCTCCACGCAGACCTTGCGCACGACCGCCTCCACGTCCGCCTTCACCTCGTTCATGAGCTTCATCGCCTCGAGGATGCAGAGCGTCTGCCCCGGCGCGACGGGATCGCCCTCCTCGACGAACGGCTCGGCTCCGGGCTCGGGCGCCCGGTAGAAAGTGCCGACCATCGGCGACTCGACCCGGATCGTGCCGTCGGCCGGCGGCGCGATCGAAGCCGCGGCCTCGTCGGTGACTCCCCCGGCGACCGGCGCGCCGACCGCTGCCCCGGCCATCGCCGCGGTCTCGTCGCTTCGCCGCACCGTAACGCGCGTCTCGCCTTCCTCGATCGTCACTTCACCGATCCCCGACTCCTGCACGATGCGGATGAGCTCGCGGATCCTGTCGGCCTCAGCCTGCTCGATTCCCGCGCCCGCGAGGCTCTCGGCGTCGCCGCCGCGACTTCGGATCGAGCGGAGCAGCGGCTCGGCCTCGTCTCCGAAGAGCGCGAGGAGAAGAAGCTCCTCGTCACTCGTAGCCAACCCCTCGGCAGCATCGCGGACCTCGTCGATCTCCATGGGCTCGTCGTTGCGGGTGGCACCCTCGCCGATGAGCTGGACTGCCCGGCGGACGACCGGGTCGATCTCTCCGGGCGGCGAACCGAACCGCCCCTCGATGAGGTCGCGGAGCTCGTCGACGACGATCTGCCAGCGCTGCGCGGAGAGGACGTGCAGCACCGCCTGGGAGCCGAAGATCTGCCCGATCGGCGAAGCGAGCGGCGGCCAGCCGCACTCGCGCCGGAGCTCGGTGAGCTCGTCGAGCACCTCATCCAGCCGATCGGAGAACCCATGTGCCCGCAGGTTCGCGTCGAGCTCGGCGACGAGCCCTGCCGGAAGACTGTGCTCGGCGGCCCGAACCGCAACCCGCGGCGAGAGTGGCGGAACCGGCGCGTCGCCGAGCGCGTCGTCGACCAGCTCGGAGCCTCGCCAGAGCGTCTCGAGGTCGACATTCGAGTCGACGTCGAGCCCGGCCAGGGACTGGGTCAGTGACTCGGCCGAAACTCGATGCAGCGAGAGTGCGATCGGATACAGGGCGCACGCGATGACGTCGGCACCTGCCCGCGCCGCTTCGAGCGACGACGCGAGTGCAGCGCCTCCCGCGCCCTGGCAGTAGAGACCGACCGGAAGCGAGCTGGCCTCCCCCACCCGCTCGACGAGCTCCCGCGCCATGGCCGGGTGCAGCGAGCCCGACGGATCGTGGATGAGGACGCGCGAGGCGCCTAGCTCGCTCAGGTGGTGCGCGCGCTCCATGAGGACGTCCGCGTCGCCGCCCGGCCCCGGGCTGTGCACGAGGCCCACGGCGAGCTCCTTGCCGGCGTCGCGAACTCCGTCAGCGGCATCCCGGAGGTTGGCGAGGTCGTTGAGCGGGTCGTGGATGCGGAAGATGTCGATGCCGCTCTCGGCCGCGCTCGCCACGAAACGCGTCACGAGCTCGCGCGAGAGCGGCCGCGACCCGACGAGCAGTCGGCCCCGCAATGCCATGCCGAGAGGCGTCGAGCAGCGCGAGCGGATGGCGCGGATGCGCTCCCACGGGCTCTCGAACCCACGCCGGACGGCCGAGTCGAAGCAGCCTCCTCCGGAGACCTCGAGATACGCGAAGCCCGCGGTGTCCAGGATCCGGGCGAGTTCGAGCACGCGTGAGGACTGCATGCGCTGTGCGAGCGGCTCCTGCGAGAGAAGGCGGATGCTGGTGTCGACGAGAGCCGGCACGGCCTACGCCCGCGAGATGTAACGCGCCTCGCGCGTGTCGACCTTGATGCGGTCGCCGACGTTCACGAAGAGCGGCACCTGGACGACGGCGCCGGTCTCCAGCGTGGCGGGCTTGGTCACGTTCGAGACGGTGTCGCCCTTCACGCCGGGCTCCGTCTCGACGACGGCAAGCTCCACCGAGGCCGGAAGGTCGACCCCGGAAGGACGGCCGTCCACGAGCAGGAGCATGAGCTCGCTCGACGGCTGCATGTAGGGGAGCTGGTCCTCGAGCTCTGCGTGCGGCAGCGAGATCTGCTCGTAGTTCGAGTTGTCCATGAAGACGACCTCGTCGCCCGCGTCGTAGAGGTACTGCACGCTCTTCGTCTCGGTATGGACGCGCGGCATCTTCTCACCCGCCCGGAAGGTTCGGTCGACGACGGAGCCCGAGTCGAGGCTCTTCAGCTTCGTACGCACGAACGCGCCGCCCTTGCCGGGCTTGACGTGCTGGAACTCGACGATCCTCCATACCTGGCCGTCGAGCTCCACATGCATGCCGTTCTTGAACTGGTTGGTGGAGACGGTTTCCGCCAAGGCGAGCGATTCTAGTTGAGGGTGGTCAGGTCCTTGCCGAACCCGCTCAGGACTTCCGCTCCGTCCTCCGTGACGACGGCGAGGTCCTCGATCCGCACACCTCCGCGCCCGGGGAGATACACGCCGGGCTCGACGGTGACGACGTTCCCGGCGGCGAGCTTGGCAGCGGCGGTCTGGCGGAGGACGGGCAGCTCGTGCACCTCGAGGCCGACTCCATGGCCGAGCCCGTGCAGCACCTCGTTACCCGAGGCCTCGATCTCCATCCTCGCGATCGAGTCGATCCCGCGCGCGTCGGCGCCGGCGCGCACCTCGGCGAGGGAAGCCGCCTGCGCAGCCTGGCACACGTCGTAGGCCCGCCGAAGATCGTCCGGCAGCTCTCCCGTCGCAAACGTCCTCGTGCAGTCCGAGCAGTATCCCTCCACCCTTGCTCCGAGGTCGACGATCACTGTTTCCCCGGTTCCGATCTCCCGCTGCCCGGGATGGTGGTGCGGCAACGCTGCATTCGGCCCTGAAGCGACGGTCGGATCGAAGGAGACGTCCTCCGCGCCGCCCTCGTGGATGGCCTGCACGATCCACCAGGCCACCTCGGCCTCCTTCCGGCCGACGAAGGGCTGCCACCTCAAGGTCTCCAGCACGTCGTCGACGATCTGGGCCGCGCGGCGGATCGCGTCGAGCTCCCCCGGCTCCTTCACCGCCCTCAGCGCGAGAACGACTCCGGCGGTCGCAACGAGATCGACACCCGTCGTCAGGAGATCGGCGTGCCGGGCGACGGTGAGATGGTCGGACTCGAAGCCCACCGGAGAATCCGCGAGACGGCCGAGGTTGGCCGCGATGCCGGGCAGGAAGTCGCGCTCGACCATGACCACGTCGACGCCTTCGACCGACCGAGCGGCCTCCGCATAGCGCCCGTCCGTCATGAGCACCACCTCGTCAGGCGCCACGAGGATGAACGCGTTCGAGCTCTCGAACCCGGTCAGATAGCGGACGTTGATCGGATTCGACACGAGGTACGAGGCGACCTGGAGCCGCTCGAGCTCGGCGCGGAGCCGGTCGACGCGGCCGTTCACGAGCCCTTCCCTTTGCCCACGAGGAACACGAGAGCCTCGCGGTATCCGTCCGGACCGTGTCCGATGACGCGATGGTCGACCACGTCCTCGATCACGGACACGCGCCGCCACTCCTCACGTTTGGCGATGTCGGAGAGGTGCACCTCCACGACGGGAACCGAGAAGAGCTCGAGCGCGTCCCGAATCGCGTAGCTGTAGTGCGTCCACGCGCCCGGGTTGACGACGAGGCCGTCCGCCCAGCCGCGGGCCTCGTGGCAGAGGTCGATGAACTCGCCCTCGTCGTTTGTCTGGTGGCAGCGAACGGAGCAGCCCACCTCCCGTGCCCACTCGTAGATGCGCGTCTCGAGCTCGGGATAGGCCATCCCTCCGTAGAGGGCCGGATCGCGGTGCGCGAGCGCGTTCAGGTTCACCCCGTTCAGGACCAGGACCTGCACCGGCCGAGTCTACTTCCGGATCAGGGCGTCGAGAGCCTCGCGTGCTGGCTCGTCCGCGACGGTCGTGACGATCGGCCGGCCGGGCCCCTCGAGGAGGACGAAGACGCCCTCGCCTTTCTTGTCGCGCTTGAGCGCAGCCCAGGCGGCCTCCCGGTCGGCCGAGACCGGCTCCGGGCGCAGCACTTCGTCGACGGGATCGGTCGGCTGGCCCGAGAGACGCAGCGCCGCCAGCAAGCCGAGCGCCACGGCGTCCCCATGGGAAACCGTGTAGCCCGATCCCGTCTCGAGCGCGTGAGCGAACGTGTGCCCGAGGTTGAGCACGGTTCGGCGGCCTTCCCGCTCGAACGGATCCGAGAGGACGACGCCGGCCTTGTAGGCGGCACAAGCCCGGATCATCTTCTCCTCGCCGAGCGCCCAGACATCCTCGCCTGCGAGGAGTCCCGTCTTCACGACCTCGGCCATACCGGCCCGCCGCTCGGTCTCCGGGAGGGTCTCGAGATAGGCGCGGTCGATGATGACCCCGGCCGGGAAATGAAAGGCGCCCGCGAGGTTCTTGCCCTCCGCCGTGTCGATACCGGTCTTCCCGCCGATGGCGGCATCGACCATGCCGGTGAGCGTCGTCGGGACCGCTACCCACGGGACGCCGCGCAGATGCGTCGAGGCCGCGAATCCGACGACGTCGGTCGTCGAGCCGCCGCCGAAGGCGAGAAGCCAGCCGTCCCTCCCGATGTCGAGCTCCCTCCAGAGCCGCTCGACCACCGCGAGCGTCTTGGCGGCCTCGCCGGCCGGGAGCGAGAGGGAGGGACCCGGGACGGGCGGCGAATGGAGCTGCAGCACCCGCTCGTCGGCGACCACGACGGACGGGCCGGCGAGGCGGAAGGAGCCCCCGCCGAAGCCGATCCGCAGGGCGCCAAGGAGAACGCCGTCCGGGTCGTCTGCCGTCCACTGCGCGACGGCGGAGTAGACCTTCCCGCGGTCGTCGTAGAGACGCCTGAACGCAGCCTCGTCCCGGGCCAGAGGCCGGTTCGAGCCACGCACGCGCTCCCATGCACTGTCGACGTCCACGTCGAGCAGGACGGTGTACGCGTGGGCCGAAAGCCGCTCTCGCGTCCTCGCGGAGAGGACCGCGCCCCCGCCCAGCGCGAGAACCGCGGGCGGACCGGCGAGAGCCTCGGCGACGACCTGCTCCTCCAGTCGGCGGAACTCCTCCTCCCCGCCCTCGAAGAGCTCGGGAATCGGGCCGTGGCGACGCTCGATGTCGGCGTCCGTGTCCACGAAGGGCCGGTGGATCCGCTCGGCGACGGCGCGGCCGACGGTCGTCTTGCCCGCCCCCATGAACCCGATGAGGGCGAGGTGCTTGCCTAGCGCCCCGACCACGGGATGCGCTCCAGGTACGCGCGCCACGCGGCGACGAAGTCGCCGAGCGCGTCGCCGCCGAACTTCTCACGGGCGGCCCGGGCGAGCTCGAAGGCCACGCCCGCCTCGGCGACGACGGCGAGAGCCTCCACGGCGGCCACATCGGAACGCTCGACGAGCGCCTGGGCGGGCTCGCCGCTTTCCAGGTCTGCAGAGCGCAGCGGGCGCATGAGCGTCGGGAGCGGCTTCATCGCCGCCCGGATGACAATCTCCTCGCCGTTCGAGATCCCCGCCTCGATCCCGCCCGCGCGGTTCGTCTCGCGGTGGTAGCCGCCCTCGTCGCGAAGGATCTCGTCGTGAGCCTCGGAGCCGCGCAGGGCTGCAAGGGCGAAGCCGTCGCCGATCTCCACGCCTTTGACCGCCTGGGTCCCCATCAGCGTCCACGCGAGGCGGGCGTCGAGTCGCTCCTCCTTCGTTGCGTACGAGCCCAGTCCGGGCGGGACCCCGGTCGCGCGTACCTCGACGATCCCGCCGACGGTGTCTCGGTCGGCGCGCGCCGCGTCGATCCGCTGCTCGAGGTCGTCGCCGACGACTGAGCTCGACAGCTCGACCCCGATCGCGCGCAGGAGCGCTTTCGCGACGGCGCCCCCGGCGACGGTTGCGGCCGTGTGCCGCGCGCTCGCCCGCTCGAGGGCGTTGCGGGCATCGTCGAGGTCGTACTTCATGACGCCCGCGAGATCCGCGTGCCCGGGGCGCGGGAGCGTCACGGGTTCCTTGCCTTTGCCGGCCGGATCGCCCTCAGGCGGCCACGGGCTCATGCCCCACTCCCAGTTCGCGTGGTCGCGGTTGCGGATCAGGAACGCGAGCGGCGTGCCGAGTGTCCGACCGTGGCGCAGGCCCGCGACAACCTCGATCGTGTCGGTCTCGATCTGCTGCCTCGGACTGCGCCCGTACCCCTGCTGGCGGCGGCGGAGATCCTCCTCGATGGCACCCCGGTCGAGCTCGAGCCCGGCGGGCAGGCCCGTGACGACGCCCACGAGCGCAGGGCCGTGGGACTCACCGGCCGTGATCATCCTGAGAGACACGCGAGAAGCCTAAAGTCTTGGACCCCAAGCATCGCGGGCCCGTGCGCGTTCAGCGCGACAGCGCAGCCCGCATCACGGGGACCGGAGCCTCGTGCCCCGTCCACCGCTCGAAGGACGCGGCCCCCTGGGCCAGCAGGACTTCCAGTCCGTCCACGACGGTCGTACAGCCTGCCTTGCGCGCCGCCGCGACGAGCGCCGTGTCCTTCCCATCGGGCCGGTAGGCGAGGTCGACGACTTGGTGCTCCGCCGCCGGCTCGACGAGAACCTCGTCGCGGACGGGCGTCGCATTGACGATCAGTCCCGCCCGCTCGCCGTTCGGCGGCCAGTCGGTCTCGGAGCAGACATCGCGTTCCGGGAAGATGGTGCGGAGGCGAACCGCCAGCGCATGCGCGCGTTCGGCGTCGCGTGCCGCCACGGCAATCGCCTCCGCGCCCGCATCGCCGAGCGCGGTCGCGACGGCCTGCGCGCCGCCCCCGGCCCCGAGCACGAGCACCCGCGTCCCTTCAGGATGGACGAGGCTCGTCACGGCCGGCCCGTCGGTGCTCGAGCCGAGCACGCGGCCGTCGCGGACGAGGAGGGTGTTCACCGAACCGGCGCGGGCGGCCACATCGTCCAGGTCGTCGCAGAAGGCGACGACCCCTGTCTTGTGGGGGATAGTCACGTTCGCCCCCGCGAAACCGAGCGCGACGAGACCCTCGATCGCCTCTTCGAGCCGCTCACGGCTCACGGGCAGGGGAACGTACGCCCAGTCGAGTGCGAGCGCCGCGAAAGCCGCGTTGTGCATCGCCGGCGAGAGCGAGTGCTCGACCGGGTCGCCGATCAGCCCCACCAGCCGGGTTGCGCCGCCGAGCGTCACCCGCAGTTGAGCCCGCCGCGCGGGTAGTTGTTGAACTCCTGCAGGCTGGAGGTGAAGAAGTGGCTCTTGCAGTCCGGCTTGCGCACGTAATAGAGGTATTTCGCCTTCGCCGGATGGGCGGCCGCCTGCATGGAGGCGAGCCCCGGGTTCGAGATCGGCGTCGGCGTCAGGCCGGGGAACCTGCGCGTGTTGTACGGGTTGTCCGACTCGATCTGGCTCTCGAGTATCGCCTGGGTCGGAGGGATGTTGAAGCCGTAGCGGAGCGTCGCGTCGATCTGCAGCGCCATGCCGAGGTGGAGCCGGTTGTAGATGACCGCGGCGACGAGTGGCCGCTCCTTCGGTACTTGAACCTCCTTCTCGATCATCGAGGCGATCGTCAGGACGTCGTACGGGGTGAGGTTCTTCGACTTGGCGTAGCGGAGGTCGATCTGGCTCCAGTTGCGGTCGAACGCGTCGAGCTGCTCGTCGACGAGCTCCCGCGTCGTCGTGTCCTCGGTGAACTCGTAGGTCGCGGGGAAGAGAAAGCCCTCCAGGTGTGGGACGTTCTTCGGGAAGCCGGCCGGCGCATTCATCGTCTTCGTCAGCCGCATGTACTCCTGCGCCGAGAGCTTCGGCGTGACGTTGCGCTTGTCCTCGGCGATCTTGTTGACGGCGGTGATCCTGTTCGCCATCTCGGCGCGCGTGAAGCCCTCCGGGAAGATGATCCGGAGCACGGGCTTGGGCGGCGGCCCCGTAGTCGTCGGCTGGGAGGGCGTGGGCGACGAGTCGTCGCCGCCCCGGCCGACGACGGCGAAAGCGATCGCCGCGAGCACGCCGAGGCCGAGGATCAGCCCTCCTGCTGCGGCGAGCACGCGCGTCGCGGGCGACGTCTGCCGATGACGACCTAGCTCGGGAGGGCGCTCTTCCATTCCAGGTATGTCGACAGAAGGTGCGCCGCGGCAACCGCGTCCGGCTCGGCCCGGGTGGGTCGGGACTCGGCGAGCTTGGTCGTAAAACGCTCGTCGAAGCTCTCGACCGGCACGTCGGTCACGCTGCGGAGCGCGGCCACGAACCGATCCGTCTCCTCCGCCTGCGCGCCGCGCTCTCCGTGCAGGGTGACTGGCAGACCGACCACGATTGCCTCCACCGCCTCCCGCTCGATGAGCCCGGCGAGACGGCGAAGGCCGGCCGGCGAGGATGCGCTCTCCACGACTTCGAGGGGGCGGGCGAGCGTGCCGGTCGGATCCGATACGGCGACGCCGGTCCGCGCCGAACCGTAGTCGAGGGCGAGCACCTTCACAGGCGGGCGATTCTAGTTGGGCGTCCGAGCGCCGGGCGGCGGTCGGACTAGGCGAGCGCCTCGAGCAGCGCCTTCTCCGCCTGCGCGAGAACCTCGGGCAGCTTCTCGGGGTCGCGGCCGCCGGCCCGTGCCATTGTCGGCCGGCCTCCCCCTCCCCCGCCCATGAGCGCGGCGGCCTCGCGCACGACCTGCACCGCGTCGAGTCCGCGCTCCTCGAGCGAGCGGTCGAGGTTGACCACGAGGTGGACTCGTCCGTCCTCGCGTGCGCCGAGGACGACCGCGGCCGGCGCGTGCTGCTGCTTGAGCCGGTCGGACAGCTCGAGCATGTCGTCGGGAGTCGATTCCGCGAGCTCCATGACGATCACCTCCACTCCGCCGGCCTGGTTTCGGCGCTCGGCGACCACCTCGGGGCCGGCCGAGGCCTCAGGCTTTCGCTTCGCGTCCTTCCGGGCCTCCACGAGCTCGGCGCGCAGGGCGCTCGCCTCCTCCGCCTGCGCGCGCACGAAGGCGAAGGCCTCGCCGGAGGTCACTGCCTCGATACGACGGACGCCCGAACCGACGGAGCCCTCCGAAAGGACGGCGAACGCGCCGATCTCTGCCGTCGAGCGCACATGCGTGCCGCCGCAGAGCTCCCGCGAGAAGCCCGGAATCTCGACGACACGCACGACGTCTCCGTACTTCTCGCCGAAGAGCATCATCGCGCCGAGGTTCCTGGCCTCGTCGATCGGCGTCAGAAACGTGTGCACCGGGAGGTTCTCGAAGATGCGCTCGTTGACGATCTTCTCCACGCGCTCGCGCTCCTCGTGGCCGAGCGCCTGCGGATGGGTGAAGTCGAAGCGGAGCTTGTCCGGGCGCACGGCCGAGCCGGCCTGGCGAACGTGATCGCCGAGCACCTCCTGCAGCGCCTTGTGGAGGAGGTGCGTGGCCGTGTGGTTGGCCATCGTCGGGAAACGCGCTTTCCACGGCACGACGGCCTTGACGCGGTCGCCGACGGAGAAGCCCTCGCCTCGGAGCTGAAGGGCCTGGTCCTCGCCGAAGCGAAACGCCGCGACGAGCTCGGCACGCCGTCCGTCGGCCTCGATCCACCCCTGATCGCTCACCTGGCCCCCGCCCTCGGGATAGAAGGGCGACTCCCGCAGCTTGGCGAGGAAGGACCCGTCGCCGAGCTCCTCGAGCGCGCCCACTTGCGTGAGCACCTCTGTCTTCTCCCACCCGACGAAGTCCGTCTCGAAGCCCGCAAGCCGTGCGAAGTCGGCCGCGCGCTGGAGCTCATTCCGCTCTCCGCCGGCGCGCGAGATCTCGCGGTGTTCCTCCATCAGCTTCGCGAAGCGATCCTCGTCCACCGCGAGACCGCGCTCCCGCGCGAGCTCCGAGGTGAGCTCGACCGGGAATCCGTACGTGGCGGTGAGCGTGAACGCGTCCTCGGCGGACACGTTGCCCTTCGCGGCCACCTCCTCGAAGAGTCGCATGCCGCGCGAGAGCGTCTCGGAGAAGCGCTCCTCCTCGCCGCGGAGGACTTCCTGGATGTTGCCGCGGTTCTCGTCGAGCTCCGGGTACCACGGGCTCATCTGGTCGACAACGACATCGGAGAGCCGCCACAGGTCGTCGAGGCCGATCTTCCGCGCCTGTTGGACAGCCCGGCGAATGATGCGCCGGAGGACATAGCCACGGCCCTCGTTGGAAGGGATGACCCCGTCGCCGACCAGGCAGGTCATCCCGCGCCCGTGGTCCGCGAGCACGCGGTGCGCCTTCGTCGCCGTCTCGTCAGCGTCCCACGCGACGCCGCTCTCCTCCTCGATCCAGGCCATAATCGCCTGGTAACCGTCGGTCTCGTAGACGGAGCGGGAGCGCACGTCCTGCACGATGGCGGACAGGCGCTCCAGGCCCATGCCGGTGTCGACGTTCTGCTGCGGCAGCGGCGTGAGCGTGCCGTCGGGATGGAGCTCGTACTCCATGAAGACGAGGTTCCAGAACTCGAGGAACCGGTCGCAGCGCGGGCAGGCCGGAGCGCAACCGGGGTCGCCGCAGCCGAACTCCTCGCCCCAGTCGTAGTAGATCTCGGAGTCGGGGCCGCACGGGCCCGGGCCGCCGACCGACCAGAAGTTCTCGCTGCTCGGGAGCGGGACGATGCGCTCGCGGGGAACTCCGATCCCCTCCCAGAGCTCGACGGCGACCGTGTCCTCCCCGAGCTCGAGCTGCGGATCGCCCGCATGGACGGTCACCCAGATCCGTTCCCACTCGAGGCCCAGGTGGTCCCGGATGAACTCGCTCGCGTGCTCGATCGCGCCCTGCTTGAAGTACTGGCCGAACGAGAAGTTGCCGAGCATCTCGAAGAAGGTCAGGTGGTGCCCGTCGAGCCCGACCTCGTCGATGTCGGGGGTCCGGAAGCACTTCTGCACCGTCGCCGTGAGCGGGGCGGGCGGCTGCTCCCGGCCGAGGAAGTACGGCATCTGCGGCTGCATCCCCGCCGAGGTGAGCAGCGTCGAGTGGTCCTCGGGCCTCGGAACGAGGGACCATGAGGGCAGGCGTCTGTGGCCCTTCGACTCGAAGTAGCCGAGAAAGCCCTCGCGCAGCTCGGCGGAGGTCCGCATGCGATCGATTCTACGCGGGGCTAGCCGCGGCTCTGGGAGGCGCGCCGGGGCTCGGGCTCCGTCGCGATCTCCTCCCGCATCTTCTCGATCGAGCGCCGGATCAGACGCGAGACGTGCATCTGGGAGATGCCGACCTGCTGCGCGATCTGGGACTGCGTCAACCCCTCGAAGAACCGCAGGTGCAGGATTCGCCGCTCGCGCTCGTCGAGGGCTGCGAGGCCGGGCGCGAGCACCGCGCGATCCTCGCTGACCTCGTACTCGTGCTCCAGCGTGCCGAGTGACTCGAGCGGGTCGAGATCCGAGTCGTCGTCGCCGCCGGAAGGCGCGGAAAGCGAGAGGGTGGCGTACGCCTGTCCGCTCTCGAGGGCCTCGAGAACGTCCTCCTCCTCGACGTCCGCAGCTTTCGCAAGCTCCGGGATCGTCGGCGAGCGCTCGAGCTGGACGGTCAGCTCCTCGAGCAGGTGCGAGAGGCGGACGTTGAGCTCCTGCAGGCCCCTCGGGACGCGGATCGACCAGCCCTTGTCACGGAAGTGGCGCTTGATCTCGCCGATGATGTTCGGCGTCGCGTAGGTCGTGAGCTCGACACCGCGGTCGATGTCGAAGCGGTCGATCGCCTTGATCAGGCCGATGCAACCCACCTGGACGAGGTCTTCCAGCTGCTCGCCGCGGTACGAGTAGCGGCGGGCCAGCGAGCGGACGAGCGGGAGGTACTGCTCGATCAGCTGCTCGCGCGCCTCGGTGTCTCCGCGCTGGTGATACCGGCGCAGCAATTCCTTGTCGTTGCGTTCCTCAGACATTGGACCCGGTCGGCTTGATGCCTCGGACGCGCTTGGAGAGCCGCAGCCACGCGCCGTCCTCGCGCGCGTCGACTTGCACGTCCTCCACGAGGGTAGCGAGAAGGCGGCCAAGGCCCAGCTCCTCTCCTCCGGAGGAGTCGAGGCCTGTCTGCAGGGCGTCCCGATCGAGCGGCCCGATCGACATCGTGATCCCGTCTTCGGTCACGTCCAGCTCGACCCGGACCTCCTCTCCGACGGCGTATTCGGCGCCCTCGAGCACGGAGACCAGGGCGAGCTGGAGATCCTCGAGCGTCTCGTACGAGAGGTTGTGGCGGGCGGCGAGGCCCCCGACCACGAGGCGCGCGACCCCGTGGAAGGGGCGCGTGTTCGGTATGCGGAGCTCGATAGCGCTCGTCACGGTCCCTCAGCGCCGTGCTCGAGCTCGTCCGCGATCTCCTGCTCGCGCCGTGCAGCCGCCTTCCGGCCGGCGCCCATGGCCTGCCGCGGGTCCTTCGAGACGCGCAGAGCGGCAATGCCGTGGGACACGCCCTCGAAGAAGCCCGAGAGCTTTTGCACCGGCCGTGTGATTGCGAGCGAAACCGCCCGCACGGCCGTGTCGACGCTGTCGGCAGCGTCGACGGCGCTGTCAGTGACGCGATCCACCTTGTCCAGCTGAGTGTTCACGCGGTCGACCGTCCCTCCGGCCTTGTTGATCACAGGGAGGACTTCTGTTTCCAGTCCTTGGATGAACGAAGAAAGCCGCCGAACGGTTCCGCTGAGGTGGAAGAGAACGAACGCGAGCCCGAGGCCCACGACGACGAGAAAGGCGCTCAGCGCGATCCACAGGACGTCGAGGGTGCTCAGGTCGGCGAGAGGCAAGACGAAGATCCTAGTTAACGCGACGTGGTGATGAGGCCGGCGCCGACGACGGCATCGCCCTCGTAGAGGACCGCCGCCTGGCCCACGGCGACACCGTACACGGGCTCGTCGAGCGTGAGCCGGAAGCCGCGCGCGAGCGGGGCGACGCTCGCCGCGGCGGCGGACGAGCGATAGCGCAGCTTCGCCTCGACCCGTTGGGCGGGGACGAAGAGACGTCCCGTCCCCGCGCTGACCTCCTTGCGCGCGAGCGACGCCCGCGGCCCGACGACCACGGCGTTCGTCCCCGGGTCCGTTCGCAGCGCGTAGACCGGCTCCCCGGTCGCCACGCCGAGGCCGCGTCGCTGGCCCGTGGTGAAGCGCCAGAAGCCGTCGTGCCGGGCAACCTCCTCCCCGCGCTCGTCGACGACGGGACCCTCGCGTGGAGCAAGGCCGTGCCGGCCAAGGAAATCGCGGTAGTCGCCGCCCGCGAGGAAGCAGGCCTCCTGGCTCTCCGCGCGGGTCGCGGCTTCGAGGCCGGCGGCGGTCGCCTCGGCCCGGGTCGCGTCCTTCCCCTGATTCCCGAGCGGGAACCAGAGCCGGTCGAGATAGCGAGGGTCGAGACGGGCGACCATGTACGACTGGTCCTTGTCCGCGTCCGCGCCGCGGGCGAGGAGGAGTCGGCCGCGGTGCTCGACGATTCGGGCGTAGTGCCCTGTGACGACTTTCGCCGCTCCGACCCGGCGCGCGAAGGCCAGCAGCGCCGAGAAGCGGAAGCTTCCGTTGCAGCGCACGCAGGGATTCGGCGTTTCTCCTCGCGCGTACCCCTCGACGAACGGCGCAACTACTGCCTTCCGGAAGGGGTCGCGCAGGTCGAGCGTCACGTGTGGGAGGCCGAGTCGGTGGCAGGCCTCCCGCGCCGCGATCACCGCCTGCGGAGAGCAGCACACTCGTTCCGAAGCCTGCCCCGCGGGATCCGTCCAGAGACGGAGCGTGACTCCGACCGGGTTGTGTCCCCAATCCCGGGCGCGCAGGAGCGCGACGGCGCTGTCGACGCCGCCGCTCATCGCCACAGCGACGCGGGCGGGATCGTCCTGCGCGGCGACGGCGCCGCCGATGGCGTCGTGTAGCGCGTCGGCGGCCAGCCTGCCGCCCGGCACCGCAGCCGCTTCGAGGAGCGGCAATCCTTCGACCGCACGGCAGAGGCCCCTAACACCGGGCCCTTCCCCTCTCGCAGACATGATGCGCTGTCCGCACACGGCGAGCCGGACCCAGGCCAGGTCCCCGTCCTGGGCCGCGTTGCCGATCAACTCACGCGTCGCCGTCATGCGAAAAAGTGCGGCTCCACCCCGCCGATGAAGCTCCGTACGTGAGGAACCTGGCGAACCAGGTGGGTGCCCTGCCGGCCTTCGCCAAGGCTCAGCCGGACGCAGGCTCCCTCTCATGTGGTGTTGGTTCTACATTGCGCACGGAGCCACGCACGGGGTCGAGCACGCGCTACGCACTCTACCGAACGGGCTCTCAATACAGACCCTCGCGCCGCGCGTAGCGCTCGGCACGCGCGCGATCGTATTCCTCGGCGTCGAGCTCGGGGTCTGCGAGTGAGCGAAGGATCTCGCCCGAGCTCGGGAGCTCCGAGCGCTCGATGTGCCGTTCCGGGTTCCAAAGGTCCGAGCGGATGAGCGCCTTCGAGCACTGCGTGTAGGCCTCCTCGACCGTGACGAGAACGCCCAGCTGCGGGACCTTTCCCTCGACCCCGCTCGGCCCGAGCAGCTCAGGATCGTCGACGACGACGGCGCGTCCGTTGACCCGAAACGTGTCCCCCACTCCCGGGATGAGAAAGAGGAGCGCGATCCGCGGATCGGCGAGCAGATTCGTGAGCGTGTCGGCGAGCCGGTTGCCCTGCCGCTCGGGAACGAGGAGCGTACGCTCGTCGAGGATCCGGACGAATCCCGCCGAGTCGCCCCGCGGCGAGACGTCCAGGCCTCCGTCCGGCCGGCCCGTCGCGACACAGACGAACGGCGATCGCTCGACGAACTGCCGCGTGAGGGCGTTGAGCCGGTCTGCCACCTTCCCGGCGACGAGCTCGGACGGCGAGCCGAGCACCTCGCGGAGCGCCGTCTCGTCCGGAATCGCGCTTGGCTCGGACACAACGCGAGGATACAAGCGTGCTCTCAGAGCAGCCCGCGCAGGCCGCTAAGGTCTTTGGCGCGTGCGAAATCCACTCGATCGCCTCACGAGCCGCGTCCCGGAGCCCTGGCGGAGCGCCCTCGACTGGGTGCTCTCGATCCTGCTCGCGGTCGCCTTCGTGCTGGCCGTGAAGGTCGAGGTCGCGAACCCCTACCGCGTACCCTCGTCTTCCATGGAGCCGACGCTGCATTGCGCCCGGCCCGCGACCGGCTGTCAGTCGGGCCACTCGGACCGGGTGATCGCCAACCGGTTCATCTATCGCTTCCGCGATCCACGCCGCGGCGAAATCGTCGTCTTCGACGCGCCGGCGAAGACGCGCTCCGTCTGCGACGAGGGCGGGACGTTCGTCAAGCGCATCGTCGGGCTTCCCGGCGAGGTGGTCTCGGAGCGGCACGGGTTCGTCTACATCGACGGGCGCAGACTCTCGGAGCCGTATGTCGAGCCTGCTCTTCGCGATCACCGCACGGGCTCATGGCCGCGGGTCCCACCGGATCACTACTTCATGATGGGCGACAACCGGAGCCGCTCCTGCGACTCCCGGTCGTGGGGAACGGTGACCCGATCGAGCCTGATCGGCCCCGTGTTTCTCACGTACTGGCCGCTCGGACGCGTCGGCAGTCCCTGAGGCCCTAGCCGGCGAACCGCCAGCGGATCGTCTCCCGCCCGCGGACGCCGAGATCGTCGGCGAGCGCCGGAGAGAGGGAGAACTGCGTCCGGGTGCCAGCAGGGCCGCGCTCGACCACCTCGGTGCGCACCTCCCGCCCGTGGAGGGCGACCACGAGGGCGGCACCGCATGGGAGTACCGGGTGGGCAATGCCCTGCATCTCCTGGGTGAGGACGACTCCGCATGAAGTCGTCTCGCCGAGCCGCCCTCGGCCGAACACGCCGACCAGGGCGTTCTCCCAACGCGCTTCGGACACGGGCGGCTGGGCGGCAGCGGCGGGCTCCTGAACGGAGCGGTGGAGGACGACGACCAGGAGGATCGCCAGGAGCGCCGCTCCCGCCAGCGCGGCCTGGCGCTGGAGGGCGGCCGGGCTCACCGGCCGGACTGTCTATCGAGCAGGCCTCCGAACGACTCCCTGACGAGCCCATCGAACTCGGTCGGAAGCTCACCGCCCGCGTTTGCGAACTGTCGAAGGTGCACGAAGAGAAATGCCCATTCGTCTCGACGCTCTGGGTGCGACGGGGCCTCCGCGCGCGCCAGGCGCTCCAGATCCCAGATGTTCCACTGGCGCGCTACGTAGCTTCGCTGCTGGAGGGCGACGACCGGCGCTTCCGCGGGGGGCGGCGGTGACGGGGCGGCGGCGGGCTCGACAGGAGGCGGCACCGCGCGCAGGCGCCTGCGCCGCGCCCAGCGGGGCCGCTCGGACTCCGGGACCATGGGTCGCTCGGAAGCCGGTCGCTCGGAAGCCGGCGACTCCACAGCCTCCAGCGCCGGCTCGCGCGCCGGTTCGGGCTCCGGCTCGGCCTCGGGCTCTGATCGCCGCTCGAACTCCGGTTCCGGCTCTGGCTCCGGTTCCGGAGGCCCTTCCGTCTCGATGGGTGCCTCTGGCTCCTGGTCGGCTTGTGTCTCCGGCTCCACGGCTTGAGCCTCTGGCTCGGGCTCGAACCGCGCCTCGGCGGGCGGCGCGAGATCGGGGATCGGCGCCGGCTCGGGCGGCGCCTCGGCCGCCGGCGGGGCTGGAGGCGGGGAAGCGACCGCAGCCGAGCCGGATTCGACCGCCGCTACGGGCCCGCGCGCGGAGCGCCACGCGAGCCACTCGATGGTCGCTGCAATGAGCCACGCTAGCCCGACGAGCGGTAGAGCCACTGCGAGACGGAGGTCGGCCAGCCAGACGGCCACCGCCACGAGGGCGATGAAGATCATGAGCGCGACGAGGCGCAGAGACGAGACGAACGGCGGCACGCTTCGGTGCCGAAAAGCCTACGTGCTCGGCGGGTTCGCGTCCGGCTCGCCGCCCTCATCGTCCTCCGCGGCCTCCGCAGCAGCGGAGGGGCCTCCCGGAGAACTGGGCGGTTCGGACGTCGTTTCGGGCTCGTCCTCGGTCTCGGGCTCGCTCGGCGTCGGCACGGCGACGGGCTCTGCAGCGGTGACGCCGCTCGGCTTGGGGACCGAGCTCTCGGCAGCGCGGACGATCGCATCGACGGCCTCGTGGATCGCAGCTTCGCCGTGTCCCGCGGCGGAGAGCAGCTGCTCGGCGCCCATGCGAGCGCGCTGGACGATGACGTCGGCCTGGGCGCGTGCCCACTCGAGCGTCTGCTCGACCTCGGCGCGTGCCGAGTTCGTGAGCTCCGTCGCCTGGTGGCGCGACTGCTCGAGCAGGCGATTGCCCCTAGTCTCGGCGTCGTGCAGCTCCGAGCTCGAGTCTCGGTTCGCCTTCGTGAGGATCTCACGAGCCTCGTTACGGGCTGCGTTCAGGATCTCGCCGCGCTGGCGCTCCGTCTCCTGGCGGATGCGCGCGATCTCGGCCTCGCGCTGCTGGAGCTCCATCTGCGATTCGCGGATCTCCTGCTCGGCCTTGCCCACCTGCTTGGCGGCGGCTTCCTGCGCGTCGCGCTCGATCGTGTCGGCGAACTCGGCGGCGGAGCGGATGAGGTGGAGGGCGTCCATGCGCACCGCATGACCGGAAGGCTCCGTGATCGCGCTCCGCGGAGCTGCTTGCAGCACGCGCAGCTGCGCTTGCATCGCGGTCACGTGCCGGCGGAAGGCATCGAACGCCTCGCTGACCTTCTCGCGGTCGTATCCCTCGCCTGCCCGCGGGATGTCCTCCAGACGGGGCAGCGGCGTGAGGGACGGCCCGCCTGCGCGACTTGGATCTTGACTCGACATCAGCTCTACGCCTCCACTCCCCCGTACACCACGGGTCTCGCCAGAAAGTATGACTAGCTCATCGGCCGGCGGGGCCGCTTTCTTGACGTGCTTCTGGCCGGATCTGAATTCCGAGCTCCCGCAGCTGTTCCTCCTCGACCTCCGACGGTGCGCCGCTCATCGGATCGACGCCAGCCTGGTTCTTCGGGAAGGCGATCACATCGCGGAGATTCGGCTCGCGCGCTAGCACCATCAACATCCGGTCGATCCCGAAAGCGATGCCGCCGTGCGGCGGGGCTCCCATGGCGAGCGCGTCGAGCAGGAAGCCGAACTTCGTCCGCTGCTGATCGGGCGTCAGCTGCAGCAGTGAGAAGACGCGGGCCTGCAGATCCGCCTCGTGGATCCTGAAGGAGCCGCCGCCCAGCTCCTGACCGTTGCCGATGAGGTCGTAGGCATAGGCGAGCGCGTCAGCGGGGTCCTGGTCGAATGTCTCCTCGAACCCTGGCGCCGGCCGGGTGAAGGGATGGTGCACGGCAGCCCAGCGGCCGTCCTCCTCGGACCACTCGAACATGGGGAAGTCCGTGACCCAGACCCAGTTCCACGCTTCCTGGTCGACGAGGTCGAGCTCGCGGCCGAGATGCAGGCGGATCGCCCCCAGGACGCGCGAGACCATCGCGGACTCGTCGGCGCCGAAGAGCACCGTGTATCCGGGCTCGCAGCGGAACACGCCCAGCTCTTCCTCCGAGAGGAACTTCGCGATCGGAGAGCGCACCTCGCCCTCTTCGTCCCAGACGAGGTAGGCGAGCCCCTTCGCCCCCCACTCCTTCGCCACCTCCTCGAGCCGCTCGAGCTCCGTGCGCGAGAAGGCCTGCGGCACGCGCAGGAAGCGGACGCACGGGGCGTTCGCGAAGACGCCGAATTGCGAAGAGCGGGTGAGCTCAGTGGCGTCCTCGATCTCGAGCCCGAAGCGAAGGTCCGGCTTGTCCGACCCGTAGCGAAGGTCGGCCTCGTGAGCGCTCATGCGCGGGAAGGGGATCTCGAGCTCGACATCGAGACAATCACGCCAGACGGTCTGCACCATCTGCTCCATCAGCGCGAACAGGTAGTCGCGATCCGGGAAGGCCATCTCGACGTCGAGCTGGGTGATCTCCTGCACCCGGTCGGCCCGGAGATCCTCGTCCCTGAAGCAGCGCGCGATCTGGAAGTAGCGGTCGAAGCCGGCGATCACGAGCAGCTGCTTGAGAATCTGCGGGGACTGCGGCAGCGCGAAGAACCGGCCCGGCTGCAGGCGGCTCGGGACGATGAAGTCGCGCGCGCCCTCGGGCGTGGGCTTGAAGAGAATGGGCGTCTCGATCTCCAGGAAGCCCGCGTCCTCCATCGTGCGCCGGATCGCGGAAACCAGCCGGCTGCGCAGGCCGATGTTCCGCTGCATCTTCGCCCGCCGCAGGTCGAGCCAGCGGTACCGGAGACGGAGCGTCTCGTCCACTCCCTCCTCGTCGAGCTGGAAGGGCAGCGGCGTGGACGGCGAGAGGATCTGCAGTGTGTCGACCTGGAGCTCGACCTCACCGGTCGGGATGTTGGGGTTGACCGCCTCGGGCGCGCGCTTCACCACCTCGCCCTCGGCCCGGAGAACGAACTCGTTCCGGACCGCGTGGGCGCTCTTCGCGGCTTCGGGCGCGCGCTCGGGATTCATGACGAGCTGACAGATCCCCGTGCGGTCGCGCAGGTCGACGAAGACGAGCCCGCCGTGATCCCTCCGCGAGTCCGCCCACCCGGCCAGCGTGAGCCGCTTTCCCACATGCTCCGGCCGGATCTCGCCGCACATCAGGTCGCGCCAGGTCGTCACGGTCGCACCTCGGAGAGATCCGTGTCGGGCCCGACCACGACGACCCGCTCGGCCCCGAGCCGGCCGGCTTGCGTCCACTGCCCCTTCACCGAGCGGCCGGCGAAGTCCGCGTCTGCCTGGACGCCGGCCGCGCGGAGCTCCGCGAGCTTGGCGAGCACCGCGGCGCGGTCGGCGCCGTCATCGCAGATGAAGAAGACGTCGATGCCCGCGCGCTCCGGCACGGCAACGCCGGCCTCGTCAAGGGCGAGGATCAGCCGCTCGATCCCGGCGCCGAACCCGACTCCCGGAGTGGGCTGCCCGCCGAGCGCCTCCGCCAGGCCGTCGTAGCGCCCGCCGCCGCTGAGGGTGCTCTGCGAGCCCCTCTCCGGCCCGACGAACTCCCACGTGGTCCGAGTGTAGTAGTCGAGGCCGCGGACGAGCGTCGGCACGAGCTCGTGGCGGACTCCGGCAGAGTCGAGATAGCGCCGCACCTCGGCGAAGTGCTCACGACACGCATCGCAGAGCGAGTCTCCGATCGTCGGCGCCTGCCGCAGGACCTCCTGCACGGCGGGCGGCTTCGCTCCGATGTTGTCGAGCGCGCGCAGGGGGTTGCGCGACGCCTGCTCCCGAGTGGCCTCGTCCAGCTCGCGCGCGTGCTCCTCGAGCCAGGGGCTCAGCCGCTCGAGGTAGGCGGGGCGGCACTCGGCGTCGCCGATCGAGTTCAGCTCGAGCCGGTATTCGGTCACGCCGAGGCGCCCCAGCAGAGCGTCGTAGAGCTGGATGACTTCGGCGTCGAGCGCGGGATCCTCCGACCCGATCGCTTCGGCGTCGAGCTGCCAGTGCTCGCGGTAGCGCCCCTTTTGCGGGCGCCCGTAACGGTAGATCGTCTCGTGCGTGTAGAGCTTCTGCGGCTGGGGCTCGCGGTGGAGGCCGTGCTCGAGGTACGCGCGCACGATCGGCGCGGTCGCCTCCGCGCGAAGCGTGAGCGAGCGGTCGCCACGGTCCTCGAACGTGTACATCTCCTTCGTGACCACGTCCGACCCCTGCCCGGAGGTGCGTGCGAAGAGCTCCGTGTCCTCGAAGACCGGCGTGTCGATCCGCCGGTAGCCGTAGAGGTCGCAGAGGCGTTCGAACTCGTCGATCACCTGCCGCCAGCGGGGCTGTTCGGACGGGAGGATGTCGTGCGTGCCGCGCGGCGCTTCGAACTTCACGTGCGGAGCTCTGCGAGGAAGGGGTTCCGTGCCAGCTCGTCGCCCAGCGTCGTCGGCGGGCCGTGTCCCGAGTAGACGACGGTCTCGGGCGGAAAGCGCTCGAGCAGGCGGGAGATCGAGTCGAGGAGCGTCGCCCAGTCGCCGTCGGCCCGATCGGTGCGGCCGACGGAGCCGGAAAAGAGCACGTCACCCGAGAAGAGCGCGCCGTCTGAATAGAAGGCGAGGTGCCCCGGCAGGTGCCCGGGGACGCGCATCGTCTCGAACTGGATCCCGGCGAGGTCGAGCGGCTCGTCCCCCTCGAGCAGGACATCCGGCGCGAACGGCTCGAAGGTCACCCCCGCCTCGGGATAGAGCTCGTCGATGCGCTCGGCGCGTTCGCTGTCCACCTCCCCCATGTAGACGGGCGCACCCGTCGCGCGCTGAACCTCCGCGACCCCGCCGATGTGGTCGATGTCCGCGTGCGTGATGAGGATCGCCGCGCAGCGCGCCCGGCCAAGACCCTCCTCGATGTTGGCGAGCTCACCTGGCCAGCCCGGGTCGATCACCACCGCCTCCTCCGCGTCCGGACGGCGGACCACGTAGCAGTTCATCGCAAACGGGCTCAGTTCGATTCTCTTGACGTCGAGGGCCATCGGGCGCTGAGTCTAACGGCGCGTCCCGGTTACACTGGCCCGCCATGGAGAGCTGGCGCCTGCCGGAAATCTCGACCCCGGACGGGAAGCGCTCGCCGGTCGTACTCAAGAGCGAGGACGAGGCGCGCGCCGTCCTCATCGGCATCGATGCGGGCCAGTCTCTCGGCGATCACCAGGTCAAAGAACATGCCTGGCTGCTCGTGGTCGAAGGAGCGGCGCGGATCGCGACCGGCGACGGGGAGATCGAAGCTCCCGCCGGCACGCTCGCGCACTTCGAGCCGAACGAGCGGCATTCGGTCGCGAGCGAGGAAGGCGCCAAGATCCTCCTTCTGCTTGCTCCCTGGCCTGGCGAGGGCCATTACCGCGGCTAGCGCTCGAAGAGGAAGAGGGCGAAACCGAGCACGTCGCGCCCGCCGAGCTCGCGGTAGCGCTCACGCCCCGCCGCGATCCACTCCCTGAGCTCGTCGACCCCTTCTTCACCCTCGTGCGCATCGGCGTAGCGCTCGCCGTTCCGCGCCCAGGCGTCCTCGTAGGCGTCCCAGTCCTCGACGCTCGTCGTGACCGCGCGCTTGAGCTCGAGCCCGACGTCCTGCGCCGCTTCGATCGTCCCCTCGTAGCCCTTCAGCTCCTCCCGCGCCGCCCCGAGAGCGACGAGGTACTCGGCGCTGGGCTCGTCGCGCCAGTAGCCCTCGCCGAAGAGGAGCTTCCCGCCCGGTGCGAGGTACCCGGAGAGCACGGCCAGCGAGCCGCCGACGCCCCCGCGGAAGGAGACGCCTCCCGTACTGACCACGAGATCGAAGGCGCCCGGCTCGGGCGCGTACTCGCGTACGTCCTGCTCGAGCAGCGCGACCCTGGCCTCCGGGACCCGCTGCTCGGCCTGCCGGCGTGCCTCGGCGAGAACGGCCGCTGAGCGGTCCAGCCCGGTGGCGCGGACATCGGCATAGCGCTCGACGATCCGGATGAGCACCTCCGCCTTCCCGCAGCCGAGGTCGAGCACATGCGCGCCCGGCTCGAGCTCGAGCGCCTCGATCATCTCGTCGACGTCCTCCTCCGCGAGGGGATTCATGAACGCCAGGCCCTCGTGCGCGATCGCGGAGAAGTCGGGGCTGTCCAACTATGCGGAGCTCGACCGCTGCTGACGCCGTGAGTAGATCCGGTACATGAGCATGTCGACCAGGTAGCTGAAGGGGATGAAGAACGCGATCAGCGCGACCGCGTTGATGATCCTCGCGGCGGTGCCGACCGACGCGTCGCTGAACACCCAAACGATGATGATGATCAGCGGCGCGAAGATGGCCGTTCGGCGCGCGACTCGTCTGAGTGACGGCTTGGGAACCTCGCGACCGCCTCGTACCGGGCGCGGTGAGCTCTTGGCGGAGGTCTTGCCTTCCCTCCGCTCGGGCTCGGGCCTCTCGATCGGGATCTCCTCGCCCTCGTCCGTCTCGATCACGTACTCGTACTCGTGACGCTGGAGCTTCTCCCGGCGGCGGCGCTGCTTCTTGCTCGGCATGCCGCGATTATGCCGGGAGGGTGCCGCCGTGGACGACGCGGGCGACGTGATTTCCGCCGAGGTGGTATGCCAGGTCGCGCCAGTCGGAGGTGTCCAGCAGGACGACGTCGGCGGCGAATCCCGGAGCGAGGCGGCCGACGCGGTCCGCGCGTCCGAGGACGTGGGCGGCGTTGACCGTGCAAGCGACGAGCGCTTCTGCGGGGCTCAGCCCCATCTGGGTGCAGGCGAGCGCACACGTGACGGAAAGGCTCTCGCAGTAGGCGCTGCCCGGATTGAAGTCCGTCGCGAGCGCAACGATCGCACCCTCGTCGACGAGCGCACGCGCCGGCGGCATCGGCCGTCCAAGGAAGAGCGCCGCGACCGGAAGCAGTACGGCCGCGACCTCGCTCCTCGCGACCGTCAGGACGCCCTCCGGTCCAGTGGCCTCGAGGTGGTCGACGCTGGCTGCTTCGAGCTCGACGGCAAGCGGGAGGCCTCCGCCCTCCGTGAACTGGTCCGCGTGCAGCCGAAGGCGTAACCCGGCGTCGCGGCAGGCCTCGAGATAGCGGCGGGCCTGAGCCGCGTCGAACGCGCCACGCTCGAGGAAAACATCGGCCATCTCGGCGATTTGCGCCGCCTCGGGGAGGACCTCGGCCAGCGCGAAGTCGAGGTAAGCGTCGGCGTCCTCGAACTCGGGCGGAACCGCGTGTGCGCCGAGCCAGGTCGGGGCCCCACCGGCTTCGCGGACGACTCGGAGCATCGCGAGCTCGGTTTCTCGATCCAGCCCGTAGCCCGACTTCGCTTCGAACGTCGTCGTCCCGCAGGCCAGCATCCACGCCCGGTGCTCCGTGAGTACGGCGCGCAGGCCCTCTTCGCCCGCGGCGCGCGTCGCCTCGACCGTGGACAGGATGCCGCCGCCGGCTGCGTGCAACTCCTCGTAACTCGCCCCACCCGACCGCAGCTCGAACTCCCCCGCGCGCGAGCCGGCGAAAACAGCGTGCGTGTGGCAGTCGACGAGGCCCGGGATCGCCGCATGGCCGCGTCCGTCCACCTCGACGACGTCGCCGTCCAGCGGGCCGAGGTCCGACATGCGCCCCATCGCGGCGATCAGCCCGTCCTCGCAGAGCACGTACGCGTCTTCGACGACGTCGAGCGCCCGCATCGCGTCCCGACCGCGGACGGGGGCACGGTCTTCGGCAGGGGTGACGGCCTGCGCCAGGTCGCGAACGAGGAGGCGGTTCACACGAAGGCTAGGAGCCCGGCACTTCCAGGCCGTGCTCGCGCGCGGCCTCCTTCGCCTCGTCGTACCCCGCGTCGAGATGACGGAGGACACCGATTCCCGGATCCGTCGTCAGCACCCGCTCGAGACGCTCCGCCGCATCGTCGGTTCCGTCCGCGACGACCACCATGCCCGCGTGGATCGAGTTGCCGATCCCGACCCCACCACCGTGGTGCACGCTGACCCAGGTCGCGCCCGCCGCCGTGTTCAGCAGTGCATTCAGGATCGGCCAGTCCGCGATGGCGTCGGATCCGTCGGCCATGGCCTCCGTCTCGCGGTAGGGAGAGGCTACGGAGCCGGAGTCGAGATGGTCGCGCCCGATCACGACCGGCGCCGACACTTGCCCTGAGCGGACGAGGTCGTTGATCGCCAGCCCCGCCTTGGCGCGATCCCCGTAGCCGAGCCAGCAGATGCGGGCAGGGAGACCCTGGAACGCGACTCGTTCCGGGGCGAGGTCGAGCCAGCGCTGGAGGAGGCGGTCGTCCGGGAAGAGACGTCGCAGCGCCCTGTCGATCGCTGCGATGTCTTCCGGATCGCCCGACAGCACCGCCCAGCGGAACGGGCCGACGCCGCGGCAGAAGAGCGGCCGGATATAGGCCGGGACAAAGCCCGGGTATGAAAACGCGTCCGCTACGCCGGCCTGTTCTGCCTCCCCTCGTAGGTTGTTGCCATAATCGAAAACATAGCTCCCGGCTCGGACGTACTCGAGCATGCCTTCTACGTGCCGCGCGATCGAAGCGGAGGCCTGGCGCAGATACTCGTCGGGGTCGGCCGCGCGCAGGCGCCCGGCGTCCTCCACGGTGAAACCGGAGGGGACATAGCCGTTCAGCGGGTCGTGCGCGGCGGTCTGGTCCGTGACGAAGTCGAAGTGCTCCCCGCGACCGGCGAGGTCCGGAACGATGTCGGCCGCATTGCCGAGGAGGCCCACCGAGAGGGCACGACCCTCCGCGGCCGCCGCGCGCACGCGGGCAAGCGCATCCTCCAGGGAGTCCGCGGTCTCGTCGAGATAGCGAGTCTCGAGGCGCCGCTCGATCCGTGCCGGGTCGACCTCGATGCACAGGATCGCAGCGCCCGCCATCGTGGCGGCGAGCGGTTGCGCGCCACCCATTCCGCCGAGCCCGGCGGTCAGGATCGTCTTGCCCGACAGGTCAGGCGAGCCGAAGTGCTTCTCGCCTGCGGCGGCGAAGGTCTGGTACGTGCCCTGCAGGATCCCCTGCGTGCCGATGTAGATCCAGCTGCCGGCCGTCATCTGTCCGAACATCGTCAGCCCGAGAGCTTCGAGCCGGCGGAACTCGTCCCATGTCGCCCACCGCGGGACGAGGAGCGCGTTCGCGATCAGCACGCGGGGCGCGCCCGGGTGCGTGCGAAAGACGCCGACCGGCTTGCCGCTCTGCACGAGCAGCGTCTCGTCTTCCCCGAGAGCGAGCAGCGAGCGGACAAGCGCCTTCAGCGCGTCGTGGTTTCGCGCCGCCTTGCCCGACCCGCCGTAGACGATGAGCTCCTCGGGCTTCTCCGCAACCTCGCGGTCGAGGTTGTTGAGGAGCATCCGCAGAGGTGCCTCCGTCTGCCAGCTGCGGGCATTCAGCGTCTGACCCCGTGGAGCACGAATTGTCCCCAGGTCGCCGCAGAGCTCCTCGACGACGGCTTCCACCTCCTGGACGCTCACGCGAGGTCACCCACCTCGGACTCGACCGCGTCGACGAGCTCGCCCGAGCGGATCGCGTCCGCCACCCGCTCGATGTCGGCGGCGAGCGTCCGGTCCTCGATCACGGTCGGCGAAACCGAGCGGACGAAGTCGTGCGTCGCGCGGGCGCCGGCACCGGGCTCGAGTGGCGCAAGAAACTCCACGCCCTGCGAGGCGGCGAGCAGCTCGATCGCGAGCGCGTGCTCGACATTGCCGAGCACGGTCCAGCACTTGAGTGCAGCGGCGTTGCCCATCGACACGTGATCCTCCTGTCCGGCGCTGGTCGGGATCGAATCCACGCTCGCGGGATGACACAGCACCTTGTTCTCGCTGACAAGGGCGGCCGCGACGTACTGCGGGATCATGAAGCCCGAGTTGAGCCCCCCGTCGTGGGTGAGGAACGCGGGCAGGCCATCCGAAAGGGACGGGTTGACCAGCCGCTCGACACGACGCTCGGAGATGGACGCCAGCTCCGCGAGGGCGAGGGCCATCGAGTCGAGCGCGAGCGCGACCGGCTGCCCGTGGAAGTTGCCGTTCGAGACCAGCTCGCCCCTCTCGACGAGGACGAGCGGGTTGTCGGTCGCCGCATTCACCTCGACGGCGACCGTCCCCTCCACGTAGTCGAGGAGGTCGCGGCTTGCTCCGTGCACCTGCGGCGCACAGCGAAGGGAGTACGCATCCTGCACCTTGTCGCACCAGCGATGCGCCTCGTTGATGGCGGAGCCCTTGAGCAGGCGGAGGACGTTCGCCGCGACGTCCCTCTGCCCACGCAGAGGACGAAGCTCCTGGATTTCTGGCATGAAGCTGACGCGGGAGCCCTGCAGTGCCTCGACCGAGAGCGCGCAGGCGATGTCCGAGGTCTTGGCGATCCGGCGTGCCCTCACCACGCCGAGCGCGCCGACCGCGCCCATGAACTGCGTGCCGTTCACGAGGGAGAGACCCTCTTTCGCCTGCAGCCGGACCGGCTCGAGCCCCGCCCGGGCAAGCGCTTCCTCCCCGGACAGCACCTCGCCGTCGTATGCGGCCGCTCCTTCGCCCACGAGCGGCAGGGCGAGATGGGCGAGTGGCGCGAGGTCTCCGGAGGCGCCGACCGACCCGCGGCTCGGGACCACCGGCAGGACGCCCTGGTTCAGGCAGTCGAGGAGCAGCTCGACGGTCACGACCCGGGCGCCCGAGAAGCCCTTGGCGAGTGCGTTCGCCCGCAACACCATCGCGGCGCGCACGATCTCGTCCGGATACGGCTCGCCGACGCCGCAGGCGTGGCTCCGGAGCAGCCGGAGCTGCAGCTCCTCGGAGAGCTCGGGCGGAATCGCCTTCGACACGAAGCGGCCGAAGCCCGTGTTGATCCCGTACGTGTGCTCACCGGAGGACTGGGACGCGGCGCGGTCGACGAGCTCCCGGGCAGCCGCCATTCTGGTTCTGCCCTCGTCGGAGAGCGCAGCCGTCGCACCCTCGACTGCGACCGACCAGACGTCCCGGATCGTGAGATCGTCTCCGTTGAGCTGCACCGAGGTCGCGACGGCCATCGCGGTCAGTCTAGAACGCGCCGGAGGCAGGCTCCGGCCTGACGAAGGGAGGCTGGATGCGGGTACACATCATCAGCGACATCGAGGGGGTCGCGGGCGTGGTCAAGTCGGAGCAGGGCGACGGCGGCGAGTCGCTCTTCGAGGAAGCACGGCGCCTCTACACGGAGGAAATCAACGCGGCGATCCGCGGCTCCTGCGCGGCCGGAGCGAACGAGGTCGTCGTCATGGACTGCCACGGAGCCGGGAAGGGCTGGGACTTCAACTCGCTCCTGCCGGAGGCGCTCGACGAGCGCTGCGAATGGGTCGTCCAGCGCGAGTGGACGGAGTACACCGGCTTCCTCGAGGAGGGCTGCGACGCGGCGCTCTTCATCGGCATGCACGCGCGCGCCGGCGTCGCCGACGGCGTTCTCAACCACACGATCTCCGGTTCGGACATCTACGAGCTTCGCTTCAACGGGACTCCGGTCGGCGAGACCGGGATCAACGCGGCTCTCTGCGGGAGCTTCGGGTGTCCGGTCCTCCTCGTCACGGGCGACCAGGCCGTCTGCCGCGAGGCCACCGAGCTCCTCGGCGACGGACTGACGACCGTCGCCGTCAAGCAGGGGCTCGGGCGCGAGAGCGCCCGCAATCTCGCCCCGAAACGGGCCCGAGCGATGATCGAGGAAGGCGCCAAGCGGGCACTTGCCGATCTGAATGCAGTTTCGCCATACGACCCCGGCCAGCCCTGCGAGATCGAGGTGGCGATGATGGGCTCCCATCTCGTGGAGGCGTACCGGCGCCGACACGGTGTCGAGGTCGTGGACGGCCGCCGCATGGTCTCGCGCGCAGACGACTGGTGGACGGCCTGGAGGCAGTTCTGGCCGATGTACTGACGCGAGAACGCGAGGAGGCGCTTCCGCACGCTGAGCGGCCACCGCGGAGCCGTGCCTTCCATCTCCTGCAGCGCCGGGACTTCCGGCTCGCGTACGGCGCCATTGCGACGAGCGAGCTCGGCGATGCCTTCCAGTACATCGCGCTCATGTGGTTCGCGCTCGAGGCGGGCGGACCGGTCGGCGTGCTGGTCGTCCGTCTCGCGGACAGCGTGCCCGCACTTCTCTTCGGCCTCCACGGAGGCCTCGTAGCGGACCGCTTCGAACGGCGGCGGACGATGATCGCGGCCGATCTCCTGCGAGGCGCGGTGCTCGTCCCCGTCGCGATCGCGGGGCTCGCGGGCCATCTGCCGCTCTGGGGGCTCGTCCTCGCCGCCTTCATCCTCACGGCCGCGACGAGCTACTTCGACCCGGCCTACGGCGCGCTCCTGCCGGCCCTCGTCGAGCGCGAGAACGTGCAGCAGGCGAACGCACTCGTCCGGGCGAGCGCGGACGCGATCGGGGTCGGAGGGTGGGCTCTCGCCGCAGGCCTGCTCATCTTCATCCCGCTCAGCGCGCTCTTCGCCGTCAACGCGGCGACCTTCTTCGTGTCCGCGGCCCTCATCGCTCGGATATGCGCGCGTCCGGCCGCAGCCGTCGCCGAAGGCACGTCGTGGGCGCAGACCCGCGAGGGGCTCGCCGCGCTCCGCCTCCTCCCGGTGCTCGCGGTGGCCGTCGTCGTCCTGGGCATCGCGATCACGATCGAATCCGGCACGTGGATGGTCGGGGTTCCGGAGCTCGTGCGCAGCGAGCTCGGGCACGAGGCGGGCGGATTCGCGCTCGTGATGATGGGCTACGCGGTGGGCTCGATCGCCGGCGGCATCTACCTCGCGCGACGCCCCGTGCGCCGGAAGGCGTACGCAAGCCTGCTCGCCTGGTCGCTCTATCTTCCCGCCTACCTGCTCATGGGCCTCGCCGGGGTGCTCTCCGTGGCGGTGCTCGGAGCGTTCTGCGCAGGGCTCGGCCAGGGCTCGTCGGTCGTCCTTCTCCACTCCGCCGCGCAGCAGGACGTCCCCGACAACGTGCTGGGGCGCGTCATGGGGCTCATCAACCTCGTCCACCGCGGGGCCCATGCAACCGGGCTCATCTTCGTCTCGCCGCTCTTCGCCTTCTTCTCACCGCGGCCGATCTTCGTCGCTGCGGCACTCGCCGCGCCAATCGTCGGGATCGGCGGCGCCGTGGTCGCCCTCGCGCTCAGTCGTCGAGGAGGCGAAGCTCGAGGACGTGCCGCGAGTCGAAGCCCTCGATCCTGAGGAGGCTGCCCGCGGCTTCGACGGCCGCTCCGGCCGGCATCAGACCGACGAGCTCGCTGCCCGCGACCTCGGCGCCCCGGGCCTCCGCCTCCTCGACGATCGTCTGCACGATCTCGTGCAACGCCGCCGCCTCCCAGTCGGTGACGTTCATGCTCACCTGAACGAAACCCGCCTTGGGGAGATCGAGCCCGAGGGCCCGCACGCCGGGGAAACCGCCGTCGCGTTCCCGAACCCGCTGCGCGATCGCCCGTGCGTCGTCGACAGTCGCGCCGCGCAGGTTGACGTTGAAGGCGATCAGGGGCTGCCGGACGCCGATCAGGACTCCGCCCGCGCTCGGGTGCAGCGTGGTCGGCCCACGATCGGGCGCGAGCTCGCCGGCGTCGATCCTCCGCTGCAGCTCGCCGGGGCCGCCACGGCGAAAGAAGGCCGGCTCACGTCCGCCCTCCGTCAGGCGCGCGTAGAAGAAGACCGGCAGACCGAGCTCCTCGCCGACCCGCTCCCCGAGCGCGAGCGCTGCCGCTTTCGCCGCCGGCTCGTCCTCCGGGCGAAGCGGGACGAGCGGGACGACATCGGCGGCCCCGATGCGCGGGTGGGCGCCTTCGTGCTTGCGGAGGTCGATCCGCTCGGCCGCGAACGCGATTCCGGCGAGCAGGGCCTCGACGAGCTCCTCCTCGGAGCCCACGAGCGTGAAGACGGAGCGATGGTGATCCCAGTCGGTGTGGACGTCGAGGAGCCGGGCGGGCTCGGAAAGGCAGCGCTCGAGCCCGGCGAGCGCCTCGGCGTCGCGACCCTCCGAGAAGTTGGGCACTGCTTCGAGCGGTAAGCGCACCGGTGCAGGATAAAAGCGAGCGGGAACCCCGTCGATACACTCGGCGTTGGGGGTACCCGTGGACCGCGCGAAGCATCCAAACCTGCACACATTCGGCCGTCTCGTCGGCTTTCTGCGCCCGTACCGCTGGTCGTTGATCGTGTCCATCGTCCTCGCGGTCGCCGCCCAGGCCGCCTCGATCGGGCTCGTCCGGCTGACGCAGAGCGTCATCGACTCCGCGATCCGCCCTCGAGACGAGCGGATGCTGTGGATCCTGATCGGGGTGATCCTCGGAGTGGGGCTCGCCAAGGCGCTGCTCATGGTCGGGCGGAGGTTCATCTCCGGCCGGCAGGCGCTTGGCGTCGAGTTCGACATGCGAAACGCGCTCTACGCGCATCTCCTCCGCCTGTCGTTCGGGTTCTACGACCGCCACCAGACCGGCCAGCTCATGTCGCGCGCGACCGTCGACCTGCAGGCGGTGCGGTTCTTCCTCGGCTACGGGCTCATTTTCTTCTTCCAGCACATCCTCACGATCGTCGGCGTCACGGCGATCATGTTCTGGACGAACTGGAAGCTGGCGCTGATCACGCTCGCGATCACGCCGATCATCGTCGCGCTCGCGTATCGGTACTCGCACGTCTCGCACCCGGTGCTTCGCGACGTCCAGCAGAAGATGGCCGACGTGGCGACCGTCGCGGAGGAGAACATCGTCGGCGTCCACGTCGTCAAGTCGTTCGCCCAGGAGGCTCAGGAGCAGGCGAAGTTCCAGCGCCGGTCCGATGCGGTGTTCGACCAGAGCGTCCTCGCGAACCGGCAGCGGTCGCTCTACGTGCCGGTCCTGAGCTTCGTGCCGCTCCTCGCGCAGGCCGCCGTGCTCCTCGTCGGCGGCTGGATGGTCGTGCACGCGACCCTCACGGTCGGCGAGTTCTTCGCCTTCAACCTGTACGTGACGATGCTGATCATGCCCCTGCGGATGCTCGGCATGTGGATCGGGCAATCACAGCGGGCGACGGCGTCCGGCGAGCGCATCTTCCAGATCCTCGACGAGCCGGAGGAGATCGCCGAGCGACCGGATGCGCAGGAGCTTCCGCCCGGTCCCGGGCGGGTCGACTTCGAGAGCGTCTCGTTCGGCTACGACCCCGAGCGCCTCGTCCTCTCCGGCGTCGACCTCGGGATCGCGCCCGACCAGAACGTCGCGATCATCGGGCACACCGGGTCGGGGAAGACGACCCTCACCGCGCTCGTGCCGCGCTTCTACGACGCAACCTGGGGGCGCGTCCTCATCGACGGCGTCGACGTGCGCGACGTCACGCTCTCCTCGCTCCGGTCGCAGATCGCGGTCATCTCGCAGGACCCCTTCCTCTTCTCGACCACCGTGCGCGAAAACATCGCCTTCGGCGCGCCGGCTGCGACCGACGACGAGATCGAGTCGGCCGCGCGCCTCGCCCAGGCGCACGATTTCGTCGCCGCCCTCCCGAACGGCTACGACACCGTCATCGGCGAGCGCGGGATCACGCTCTCCGGCGGGCAGCGGCAGCGGATCGCGATCGCGAGGGCGATCGTCCTGAACCCGCGGATCCTCATCCTCGACGACGCGACCGCCTCGGTCGACGCGACGACCGAAGCGCGCATTCGGCTCGGGCTCCGCGAGGCCATGCAGGGCCGGACGACGCTGATCGTGGCGCACCGGCTCTCGACGATCTCCCTCGCGGACGAGGTCGTCGTCCTCGACCACGGGCGGATCGCGGCGC
>DATAOL010000028.1:0-12697 GCA_036265755.1 Gaiellaceae bacterium
AGGCAACGGCACGCAGGAGCGGGACGTTGTAGCCGAGTGCACGCATCCGCGCGGGGTCGTCACGCACCCCCTGGAAAGCGAGCCCGAGAGGCGCTCGGGCGATGTAACGCAGTGTCACGTAGACGACCGCGGAGACGATGAGCGCGATGTAGAACAGCCGCGCCGGCTGCTGTAGGGGGTTACCGACGACCGAGGGAAGCTCGACGTTGTTTACGCCGCCGAACCCGGAGAGCTGGGTCACCTGCGCGAAGAAGAAGTAGGTCAGCACCGAGAAAGCGAGCGTGATCATGAGGAAGTAGATGCCGTAGCTCCTGCTCGCGATCGCACCCAGAAAGAAGCCGACGGCTACCGCCACGGCAAGTCCCAACAGAGTCGCCAGCCATGGGTTCAGACCGACCTTGGAGCCGCCGTCCGCGACCACGAGGTTCGCGAACGTGAACCCGGCGATCCCGTACAGAGCCACCTGGCCGAGCGAGACCATGCCCACGTAGCCCGCCAGGAAGATGAGGCTGACGGCCGCGATGCCTGTCCAGAGCGCCTTCGTGATCACAGCGCTGAGGTAGAAGTCGCTGAAGATCAAGGGGGCGAACGCCAGGATCAAGACTAGGAAGAGGCCGGGGCCCCACCTGATCCCGCGCTCCAGGGTCACGCCGGCCTTCCGAAGAGCCCGAGCGGCCGGACGGCCAGGACGAGCACGAGCATGGCGAAGATCAGGAGGACCGAGTAGTTCGTGTAGCCCTCCGGGAGATACACGTCGCCGAACGAGTCGACGAGACCGAGCGCGAGGGCGCCGAGGGCGGCGCCCCCCAAGCTGCCCATGCCGCCGATGATGACGACGATCAGCGCGATGAGGAGGTACTGGGTGTCGTTCCCCTTGTCGACCGAGATCATCGTCCCGCCAAGCACGCCACCAAGACCGGCCAGGAAGGCGCCGACGAAGAAGGCTCCAGCGAAGACGAGCTGGATGTTGATCCCGAGCGCGGAGACCATGTGTCGGTCGTCGACGCCCGCCCGCACGATCATCCCGTAGCGGGTTCGCTGGATGACCGCCCAGAGGACTAGGCCTACCGCGATCGCTGCGAGCAGCACGAAGATCCGGAAGAACGGATAGCTCAGCCCGTAGACGTGGAGCTGGACGCTGTCCGGGAACACGCTTGGCGGCGCGAGCTCCTGCGCGATCCCTCCGAAATGGGCGAGCGCCTGGTCGGCGATGATCACGGAGATGGCGATCGTGATCAGCGCCTGGCGAAGCTCCTGCCCCTGATTCCAGCGGAGAAAGAGCTGCTGCATCACGAGCCCGATGACGCCGACTGCGAGAGATGCGACAACGAGCGGGATGACCCAGTCGCCAACGCCAGCCTCCGAGCTTCCGAAGGCGGACGTGGCCTCTCCGCCCGTCAGACGCTCCTGTAGGTCGAACGCGAAGAACCCGGCCAGCATGTAAAGCGAGCCGTGGGCCATGTTTACGACGCGCATCAGCCCGAAGATGAGCGTGAAGCCGCTCGCCACCACGAAATAGAGCCCGGCGAGAGTGAGGCCGTTCAGGCCGACGACGACGAAGACGCGCATGTCCTGGGAAGCCTTGTAGGCAACCCAGGCGACGACGAAGACGAGTGCTGCGGCGACGAGCGCCCGCAGGACCAGCGTTCCGGGCGGAACCGCGAACAGCCGCCGTCGGAGCGCGAGGTCGCTGTCGGGACTCGCCGTTGAAATGTTTTGTAAGAACGTGACGGGCGACGCTAACCCGATCTTTCATAACTTGTCAAGACCAACGCTCCCGCGATTGAATGGGTCGCCCGAAGGAGGAGGCTCACATGAAGACCAGTCTCGGCATCTGGGCGCTTGGTTCGATGATCACGCGCTTCGTTCCCGGTGGCTACAAACCGGAGTTCGCGGCCGAGACGACGGCTGAGCGGGTGGGTCGGGCGGTGGGGGGCCTCGGCGATCTGATCGACGGCTACGAGTTCCATTATCCGCAGGAGTTGAACGAGGACAACCTCGACGAGGTTCGCAGCGCGCTAGCGGGCCATGACATCTACTGCATGGCAACCGGCCTGCACCTCGATCCGCGTTTCGGACGAGGGGGCCTCGTCTCTCCCGAAAGGGAGACGCGCGAGGAGGCGGTGCGCCGCACGCTGGCGGCGATCGACTTCGCGGGAGAGCTCAGCTCTCACTTCATCATCTGGCCCGGCATCGAAGGCTATAACTACCCCTTCCAGACTCCTTACAAGGAGAGCTGGGCGTGGCTCATCGACGGCATCGGCCAAGCTGCCGAACGGTGTCGGGAGCGGGGAATCCTCTTGTTCCTCGAGCATAAGAACTCGGAGCCCGCGATGAAGATTCACATGGGCAACGTCGGCATGACCCTGCATGTGATTCACAAGCTGCGAGCCCTGGGGCTCGAGAACGTGAAGGTGAACATGGATTGGCAACACCTGATCATGAATGGCGAGAACCTGGCCGAATACGCGGCTCTCTGCGCCGCGGACGGCGTGCTCGGCCATCAGCATGCGAACTCGGGCTGGGGCACGTTCGACGATGACAACATGGTCGGCGCGACCGCGTTCATGGAAACGCTCGAGCTCGCCGTCGAGCTGCGGCGAGCAGGCTACGGCGGCCAAGGGGAGCGCCTTGGCTTCGACCTCTACCCATACACGGAGGACGCGGTCGAAGCGGTAAGGCGAAGCGTGCTCCAGTGGCGGTTCATCGACGGGATTGCGGCAAAAGTCGACGATTCCGCTCTCCATGAAGCTCAGATGGAAAAGGACGCTGTCCGGGCGTACGAGCTCGTCTACAAGGCCATGGGGGGCGAGTAGCTTTTTTCTTAAGGGCTTCTGGACGGGCTCGCTCAGTATGCGTTGCCGGATAAGGAAACAGACCGAAGGGCCGTACGGTCGACTTTTCGTGCGTCGCGAACGGTCGCCCGGGTGGAAGACACCGTGTCGGCGTAAACAGCGTCAAAGTCGATCATGCCGCCGGCGCCACCAAGCTTTCTTTCCGAACGGCATCGCGCGCCTCAACGCCCGGCGCAAGGCCTACGCGGCGGCACGCAGCGACGCGGCCTCGGCGAGCGAGCTGGCGGCAAAGGTGGCCGACGACCCGGTCGAGCGCGCGAGCTTCGATGCGTTCTTCACCTTCTTCAAGGGAGGCGTCGCCGCTTTCGAGGATGGAGTCAGGGTCGGTGCCGTTGACGTCAGCGGTCTGCCCGGCGACGAGGACGAGCGGCTCGCCCACGACGCCATCGCCCGGGCCGGCCTGTCTCTCCGATGACCACTCTCGTGGGCCTGGACGTCGGCACGACCGGCGTCAAAGCGCTGACGCTCTCGCCGACCGGCGACGTGCTCCGGCGGGTCGAGGAGCCCTACCCGCTCTCGACGCCCTACCCGGGCTGGGCCGAGCAGGACCCGGAGGACTGGTGGCGGGCATCCGAGGCGGCGCTCGCAGGCCTTGGCGCGTCCGAGGTGGCCGCGATCGGGCTCAGTGGCCAGATGCACGGGCTCGTCGTCCTCGACGAGGAACGGCGCGTGCTGCGCCCCGCGATCCTCTGGAACGACCAGCGAACCGCGGCCGAGTGCGCCGAGATCGAGGAGAGGCTGGGGCGGCCGCGCCTCGTTGAGCTGACCGGCAATCGTGCGCTGCCCGGCTTCACCGCTCCCAAGGTGCTCTGGCTTCGCCGCCACGAGCCGCAGGTGTACGCGCGGATCGCCCACGTCCTGCTCCCCAAGGACTACGTGCGCCTGCGACTGACGGGCGAGCTCGCGACCGACGCGGCCGATGCCTCCGGGACGCTTCTCTTCGACGTCGCTCGCCGCCGCTGGAGCGAGGAGGTCCTCGCTGCCCTCGAGATCCCGCCTGAGTGGCTTCCGCCCGTGCTGGAGTCGCCGGCGGTCTCGGGTCACACTCGTGACGGGGTTCCCGTCGCCGCGGGAGCGGGCGACCAGGCGGCCGGCGCCGTCGGCGTCGGCGCGGATCGGCCGGGCCCGCTGTCGCTCGTGCTCGGCACCTCGGGTGTGGTGTTCGCCGCACTTCCGGGTTACGCCGCCGACCCCGAGGGCCGCGTGCATGCGTTCTGCCATGCCGTTCCGGATGCCTGGCACGCGATGGGCGTCATGCTCGCCGCCGGCGGCTCCCTCCGCTGGTTCCGCGACGTCCTCGCCCCCGGCGAGAGCTTCGAGACGCTCACCGCGGTGGCGGAACAGTGGCCTCCCGGTGCCGAGGGGCTCGGCTTCCTCCCCTACCTGGCCGGCGAGCGGACGCCGCATGCCGATCCGAACGCGCGCGGGGCCTTCGCCGGCCTCTCGCTCCGCCATGACCGCGGGGCGCTCGTCCGGGCCGTTCTCGAAGGCGTCGCGTTCGGGTTGCGCGACTCGCTCGAGCTCCTGCGTGAGCTCGGCGTCGAGCCAACCGTGGCGCGCGCGTCGGGCGGTGGAGTGCGTAGCGCCCTCTGGCTTCGCATTGTCGCCTCGGTGCTCGGGGTTCCGCTCGAGCGGGCCGAGGCCGAGGAGGGGGCCGCCTACGGCGCGGCGCTGCTCGGGGGCGCCGCGGCCGGGGTCTTCGCCGACGTGCACGAGGCGGTTTCGGCCTGCGTGCGCGTCCGCGACCGGATCGAGCCCGAGCCCGCCTGGGCGGATGCCTACGCCCACGGGTACGAGCGGTTCCGGGCCCTCTATCCCGCCCTACACCCCCCGACTGACTGACAAGCTGCTTGTGCCACTTCGCCTCGGGGTTGCTGTGCGCATCAGCGAAGGTCGCCCAGTCCCCTCTCGAGAAGCACACATATCGGTTGCCCCACGCCCCGGCCACGAACTCCGATGGGATGGCGCGCATCCGGAGTGCTGGATGTAACAGCGGGTTCTTGAACCGAGACCTTCGTCCGGCCTGGGTCTAGGGTTCAATGAAACGCGGAACGGGCCCCCGTAGCTCAGCGGATAGAGCGCCGGTTTCCTAAACCGGGCGCCCAGGTTCGACTCCTGGCGGGGGCATCTCGCACCGAGGGCACGAACGGCGGGCTTCGCAGTGCCTCCGGGCGCCGCGCGCGCTTGACAGCTTCCCGCGGGGGGCCGAGGATTTTCTCCGTCTCCGAATTCGAGCGAGGGGCTCCGATGGAGGTTGGTCACGACCGGGCTCGATCGTCTGCGTCGGCGCCTCGTGTGGGCGAGCCCGTCGCCGGCACGTTCCGGCGGTTCCTCGCCTGGCTGATCGACCTCCTCGCCGTGACCGCGCTCGTCTTCGTGGTGGCCAACCTGATCGACGCTGCGATCGGGCCAACGGTCGAGATTCGACCGGATGCCGCCACGCTGCCCGCCACTGTCTCGGTGGATCGAGCCAGGCTCGTCTTGGACGCCGCCGTGGGGACCGGGCTCAGCGCGGCTTACTTCGTTGCTCCGTGGACTCTGGTAGGCGCCTCGCTCGGTCAGCTCGCTCTTCGGATCCGCGTTCGACGCACCGGAAGCGACACCACGCTGCCGGTCGGGCGAGCAACCGCACGCTGGCTCCTCCTCTTTCCGCCCGTCGCGACCGTGTCGACCTTCACGACCGGCGTGCCTCTCCTGGGCTGGTTCCTCTGGGGCGGAGCGGCCCTGTGGTGGGCCATCCTCCTTCTCACCACGGTGGCCAGCGTCACCAGGCAGGGACTCCACGACCAACTGGCCGGCAGTGTCGTGTCCAAGAGGCGAGTGGTCGCGGGCTGACGGGAAGATGTTCGCCGACGCCCGCTCTGTGCCGAGGGACATCCGTCTCGAGACGGATGTCTGCATCGTCGGTGCGGGCCCCGCGGGCATCACGCTCGCGCGCGAGTTCATCGGCTCATCGTTCCGGGTCACCGTGCTCGAGAGTGGCGGGCTGGAGTACGACCAGGAGACGCAGGAGCTCTACGAGGGCGGCTCGATTGGGCTGCCCTATCCGGACCTGAGCGGCCCGCGCCTGCGCTTCTTCGGCGGGACATCCAACCATTGGGGCGGCATTTGCAGACCGTTCGACGAGGCCGACTTCGAGGCGCGCGAGGGAATTCCGTTCACGGGCTGGCCGATCGGGAAGGCGGACGTCGACCCGTTCTATGCCCGAGCTGTGCCCATCGTCCGCCTCCATTCCAGCGAATGGGCGCTCGACGACTGGAGCCCCGACCACACGCCGGTCCCGCTGCAGCTCGATCCCGATCGGATCGAGACGAGGGTGACGCAGGTCGTCGACGAGCGGCTTCGGAGCTTCGGGACGAACTACGAGGACGAGCTTCGACGCGCGTCCAACGTGACGGTCTACCTCCACGCCAACGCCATGGGCATCCAGACCGACGAGAGCGCACAGACCGCAACGACCGTCCCTGTACTGACGACCGAGGGCAATGCCTTCGAGGTCGCCGCCAAGGTCTTCGTGCTCGGTGCAGGTGCGATTGAGAACGTGCGGTTGCTTCTCGTCTCCGACGATCGGCGTCCGGCCGGGTTGGGGAACCAACACGATCTCGTCGGCAGGTTCTTCCTCGAGCACCCGCGCTTCTTCGCCGCCACGATCGCGCCGTTCGGCCCGGCCCCGAATCTCGCGTTCTATGACAGCCATCGCATCGGCGACGCCATGATTCGAGGCTATCTGGCCTCGTCCAAGAGCTTCCAGCTGGCCGAGGGCCTGCTCGACCTCCAGCTTCGTGTGGAGCTCGACTACGGCGAGCCTCCGGAGGATGTGGGCGACTTCGCTCGTCACGTCGTCACGTTGGGAAAGGATCTCGAGAGCTGGCAGAGGCTTGCGATGCCGGGCACGCCGATTCCGGTGCCTTACCTCGATGTGATCCGGAAGGTTCTGGACTCGCCCGAAGACACGTACATCTACATCCGCGGCCAGGTCGACAACATCGGCATCACGACCCGGATCGAGCCGGCGCCGAACCCGGACAGCCGCGTGCTTCTGGTCGGAGAACGCGACGAGCTCGGTATGCGGCGCGTGGCGCTGGACTGGCGCCTGAGCGACATCGACAAGCGAAACGTGCGCCAGACGCTGGAGCTGTTCGGAGCCGAGATAGCACGGGTGGGCATCGGGCGGCTGAGGATCGTCTACGACCAGGACGAGGGCGAGTCCGGATGGCCCGACGACATGGGCGGTGGCGAGCACCTGATGGGGACGACCCGGATGAGCAACGATCCAAAGCAGGGCGTCGTCGACCGCGACTGCCGCGTGCACGGAATGACCAACCTCTTCGTCGCCGGAAGCTCTCTCTTTCCCACTGCCGGTGGCGCGACGCCGACCCTGATGCTCGTTGCGCTCGCACTGCGGCTTGCCGATCACCTCAAGCTCAAGGTGCTGGCCTGAGCATGCAACGGACGATGAATCGCCGCACGTTCCTGTTCGCCGCCACCGGAGTGGGCCTTTCGTGGCTCTGGCGTTCGTACGGTCTCTGGCCGGCGTTTCGGCCGCCGGCCACCGCGATCGAGCGGCTGGCCGGGGCACTCGATCATCAGGAGAGCGCAGCGATCATCGGGCGTGCCTACGTGCGAGCATTCCCCCGTGAAACCTCACCGCGCGTCCTCGCGGCGCTCCTCCTCGAGAGGATCCCTGGCGGGCTCGGGGCGGTGAGTGCTGGGAGCGAAACACAGGTGCGCGAGCTGCTGCGACGCACCATCGCCGAGGACTTCGCGGATCTCGAGATCGTGGTGCTTCACGGGTGGATATTTGCCCGCACCGAGGCGCGGCTGTGCGCGCTCACGGCGTTGCGAGACCGTGCTACGGCTTAGGCGGTTGGGAGCACCGTCCCCTTTGATGCTGATGATCTTGTCCTGCGCCCTGCGCACGCGCATGATGCTCTCGTCAGTTCGCGACGGAGCGCCCGAACTGTCCGGCCGCCGTCGCCTGGAGTTCCCGTAGCTCATCCGGTGAGGGGCACGCGCTCGAAGTGAACGCGGCGGTGTCCCAGCCGGCAAGGCGAGCGCCGGCCTCGTACGCGCTCTCGCAGAAAGCGAGGAGCGTGCGGCGGGGATCGTCGGCGGTCCGCACCTCCTCGTAAGGAAGGATCGCAAGCGAGGACGCACTTCCCGTGGGCGTCCACGACCCGACGGCGAGCGGCTGCTCGCGCAAACCTTGGGGCTCCGGCGCGGTATAGGAGTAATAGGCGGCGTCGGGGACGTTGTCATCGCCGGGCCAGAATCCGAACGAGACGACCTCGTGAGAGTAAGCCTCACGCGTGACCGGATCAGCGCTCGAGTTTCCACTCGGCCGGCCAGAGAAACGGGTCACGGCAAGGTCGAAACCGTGCCAGAAGAAGTGCACTGGGCTCGTCTTGCCGTTGAACCAGCCGCTGAACTCCTCGAGGACGGCGTCCGACCAGTCGAGGATGCGCCCGAAGCGTGCGACGGCTTCGTGGTCCCACGAGGCGTGTTCGGTGTCTTCGCGGAAAGGCGTCGTCATCGGGACACCGAACGGCTTCTCAAGAATCGCGACGTCGACGCCCAGGTTGCGGAGGGCCTCGTGCAGGTCGGCGTCGAACCCCGCAACCGGCACGCCGCCCGCGAGCGAGAAGGACTCGATCCGCCCGTCCCCACTCTGCACGACGAGAGCGTCGTCGATGAAGTCGAGCGCGATCTCGAACTCGGTTTCCCCGTGGTGGAGGCGACGCGTGGTCAGGCCGCGAACGTCGACGTAGAGCGGCGCGTTCCACCAGTGGTTGCGCGGCGACGTCGTGGCCAGGCGGACCTTGCCGAGGATCTGGCAGTAGAGGTGGAGCGTATCCTTGGTCGGGCGCCAGTCTGCGAGGTGAAGCTCGGGGAGTCTCATGGCCGCTCCAGCACGAAGGTGACTTCGTCGACGTAGCACCAGCTCCAGTCCTCGCCGGGCTCAGCGGACTTGATGATGGGATGGCCGCACGCATCGGCGTGACGGGTCGCGTGACGATTCGGCGAAGAGTCGCAGCAGCCGATCTTCCCGCACGTCATGCACATGCGCAGGTGAACCCAGCTGTCGCCCAGCGCCAGGCAATCCTCGCAGCCGGCGATCTCGTCGGGAAGCGCCGTCACTTCGATGCTGTCGAGGTGGGTACAGACAGCGCTCATCGCGAAAGCACCTCGACGAGCGTGGCCGCGTCATAGGGACCCCGATAGACCGAGCCGTTCACGAACAGCGTCGGCGTCCACTGCACCTCACCCGAGTCGACACCGCTTTCGATATCCCGGCGAATGCGCGCATCGGTCTCCTCACCCGCCCGGTCAGCGTCGAAGCGCTCCAGATCGAGGCCGAGATCCCGCGCGTACCGGCGAAGGTCTTCATCCTCGAGCGCGTTCTGTCCGTGGAAAAGGGCCTCGTGCATATCCCAGAACCGATCCTGGCTCGCGGCCGCCTCGGCGGCCGCTGCGGCAGCCAGCGCGTGCGGGTGGATCTCGGTAAGGGGGAAGTGCCGGAACGCAAGGCGAAGGCCGCCCGCGAGGCGCCGCTCGGCGCGCCCGATCTCGCGGAACGCCCGCCGCGAGTACGGGCATTCGTAGTCGCCGTACTCGACGAGAAGCGGAGCGTCCTCGCGGCCGCAGACGTGGTCGACAGAAGGGTCGAGCTGCTGGAGGGCCGAGGTCTTCTCGATCATCGGGAGGTCATCGGCGCCACCGAGGACGGCCAGCTGCGAACATCGAGCCAGTGGCGACGAAGGACTTACCGATGACACTACCGACCGCGTCAAATGCCTCGACCGCCCCCTCGAACCTCCATGGCCAGTCCTCAGGCCTGTCGGGTCGACGCTTCCTCCACCCCGTGCACCGGTTCAGTTTCTGTCGGGGGCATCTTTGTGGGCGACGAACGCGATCTTGCGAACCCGCCCGTCCCGAAGCCACTGGCTCCAGAGCCGGTGGGCGGCGAAAAGCTCCTCCAGCGGCCTTTGCCCGATCCGCCCGGCGATCGCGGTCGCATCGGCGGCGAACGCGTCGATCATCGAGTCCGCCACGGCACGATGGGCCCGGCTCCAGTCCTCCTGCCAGCGGACTCGCAACCCGGCTCCCTCCAAGCAGGCGAGCATCTCCGGCAACGGGGTGAGCCAGACGGTGTCGGCGTCAGGCATGCGCTCTCGCTCTTCCTCCGTGAGCGGAAGACCCTCCTCCATCGTGAAGGCGAACCGTCCGCCGGGCGCGAGCGCCCGGGATATCCCCTCGAGCAGCTCCTCCTTCTCGGAAAAGGCGAGCATGGTCTCGAGCAGAAGCACGACGTCGAACGGGCCGTGAGGAACCGGAGGGACTCGCGCGACCTCGAAGCGGCAGGGCAGGTCGCCAGCCCTCTCGCGCGCAATGTCGATGGCACTCGAGCTGAGATCCACGCCCAGATAGCTACAACCGAGCTCTCGCGTGACGAGCCGCCCGGGCCCGGCAATCCCGCAACACAGGTCGAGCACCGAGACCCCCGGGGCGATGCCCGCCTGAGCGGCCAAGGAACGAATCTCCGAGGCGCGCATGAAGCTCTCCTGGTCGACGAACTCGCCGGGGGCGTACGCCGACGCGCGGGCTCGCTGCAGGGCCCGGACGAAAGGAGCGCGCTCGTCCTGTCTCATTGCTGATCCGGCCTCACCTTCCTGGTCGCGGTAATGAACCGGGGCACTGTGTCTCCCGTACCTATCCCACGCATGCACGAGTACGGCGGCACGATGCGGGCGGTTCAGACCTTCCCCGTCACTGGGCTGGTTGCCCAGGTGACGATGGGCGCCGCCCTCGCGGTCACCGTCGGCCTGGGCGGCGCCGGCTGGATGGTCATCGTCGCCTGCGGTCTACTCATGAACGCGGCGCTGGCGCGCGGCGTCCTCCGCTACCACCCCCAACGGCTCGGCCCGGCGGATTGGGTGACTTTGACCCGGGCAACGCTCGCCGTCGGGGTGGCCGCGCTTGTCGCCGACTCGTTCGAGGAAGCCGTCCCGGTCACGGTGCTGGTGGCATTGTCGTCCATCGCGCTCGTACTGGACGCGGTCGACGGATGGGTCGCGCGACGGAGCAAGACGGCCTCCGCGTTGGGCGCGCACTTCGACGGAGAGGTCGACGCATTTCTGATCCTCGTGCTCAGCGTGTACGTCGCCCGCTCGAGCGGCGCGTGGGTTCTCGCGATCGGCGCCGCCCGCTACGCCTTCTTCACGGCCGGGTGGTTGCTGCCCTGGATGCGCGAGCAGCTGCCGCCCCGCTACTGGCGGAAAGTCGTCGCCGCGGTCCAGGGGGTCGTCTTGACGATCGCGGCCGCAGAGGTCTTCCCGCAGGCTCTGACCCAAGCAGCCCTCGTAGCCGCGCTTGCCCTGCTCTGCGAGTCGTTCGGACGCGACGTCTGGTGGCTCTGGAGCCACCGACCCGCCCGTCGACCTGGCGGCGCGACGGCTGCAGTCCGAGACCCCGTCGCCGGCGCGAACCCGAAGCGCAGCCACGCGCGAGCGGTTGTCGCCGCGGTGCTGACGATCTTCGCCATTCTGCTCGTCTGGGTCGCGCTGGTCGCTCCGGACCATCCGAGTCGTCTCACGGCGAGCGCGTTCGTGAGACTCCCGCTCGAGGGAATCGTCGTCGTCGCCCTGGCACTCGCCCTGCCCGCAAACGGCCGGCGCGTCCTGGCGTGGGTCGTCGGGCCGGTTCTCGGGCTGCTGCTGATCGTGAAGGTCCTCGACCTGGGGCTCTACGCCACCTTCGACCGGCCGTTCGATCCCATCGCCGACTGGAGATACACCGGGATCGGCATCGAGACGCTGCGCGACTCGGTCGGATCGAAGGACGCGGACCTGATCGTGGCGGGTGCGGCGACGCTCATCGTCGCTCTGCTCGTGCTCACGACCCTGGCCGTGCGTCGCCTGACCCGGGTCGCGGCCAGCCATCGCCGATGGTCGCTCCACACGATCACGGCGCTCGGCGCCGTCTGGGTTCTTTGCTGGGCCTTCGGGACCCAGCTCCTCCCCGGCGTGCCGTTCGCCTCCACGAGCGCCGCGGGCCTGGCCGTCGACGAGGTGCGCGCGGTGCGCGACGGCATCAAGGATCGCGCGATCTTCGCCGACGAGATCCGTCGCGATCGCTTCCGTACGACCCCGGGCGAGCAACTGCTCACCGGCCTCCGCGGCAAGGACGTCATCCTCGTGTTCGTCGAGAGCTATGGAAAGGTCGCGGTCCAGGATTCCTCGATCTCGCCAGGTGTCGATGCGGTTCTCGCGCACGGGACCGAGCGGCTGCGGGCGGCCGGTTTCGACGCTCGGAGCGCCTTCCTCACCTCCCCCACGTTCGGCGGCGCCAGCTGGCTGGCTCACTCCACTCTCCAGTCAGGGGTCTGGGTCAACCGGCAATGGCGTTACGACCAGCTCGTCGCCAGCCAGAGGTTCACGCTCAGCCAGGCGTTCGAGCGGGCCGGATGGCGCACCGTCGACGACGTGCCCGCGAACAACCGGAGCTGGCCGCAGCGGTCGTTCTACGGCTACGACGAGGTCTACGACCAGCGCAACCTCGGCTACCGGGGCCCGACGTTCGCCTACGCTCCGATGCCCGATCAGTACGTCCTCCTGGCACTGCAACGGCTCGAGCTCGCCAAGCAGGATCGCCGTCCCCTGTTCGCGGAGGTCGACATGGTGTCGAGCCATGCGCCGTGGACGCGGATCCCCGAGCTGATCGACTGGGGCGAGGTGGGAGACGGCTCGGTGTTCAACAGCCTTCCGGTGAGCACGGTGACGACGGCTGCGCTCTGGGGCGACCACGACAAGGTCCGGGCGGCGTACGGCCGGTCGATCCAGTAC
>DATAOL010000029.1:0-5070 GCA_036265755.1 Gaiellaceae bacterium
AAGTCGGCCACCGCCTGGCCGCCGAAGATCGTCGTCACGAGCCGGGTCTGGCGCGGGAAGAGAACGAGTGAGTACGTGAACGCCGACGCGACCCAGAGACCGATGCAATGCGGACAGGTGACGAGCTCGCCGAGTGCTCGCGCGGCCCCTTCCGGCTTCGGCTCGGTCGCGTCGGGATCCTCTGTGACGGGCGCGCGGACGAACGTCGTGACGCGGTCCTTCGCGATCAGACGCCCGACCTTGTAGCTCGCCAGCCCGATGCTGACCGTGTCCGTCAGGGACACGCGCTCCGGGAGCCGCCGACGGGCCAGGACGAGAAACCCGGACAGGGCGCCGCCGAAGGTCGCCGCGAGCGCAGCGTACTCGGGCAGAGGACGTTCGTCTTCCATCGGCTCAAGCCGCCCGGCTGAGCGCTTTGACGAGCTCTCTCTTGGACATGTCGGAGCGGCCCGAGATGTCGGCCGCGCGAGCGAGCTCGTAGAGCTCCTCTTTCGACAGCCCCTCGAGGTCGCCGTTTCCGCTTCGGCCCGACTGTGAGCGTGCGCGCCGCCCCTTCGTCTGCTCGAGACTCGCGCGTAGAGCCGACATGAGGTCGGTCGGAGCCTCGGGCTCGGCGGCTGCCTCGGCATGCACTGGCTCACCCTTCCGCTTCGCCTTGATGATCTCGCAGAGCGCATCGCGATAGGTGTCGCGGTACTCGCTCGGGTCGAACTCGCCGCGGAACTGCTCGATCAGCTGCGAGGCCATCGTGAGCTCCTCCTCGTCGACCTTGGCCCTCTTGGGGGCGAGCCCTTCGAGCGAGCGAATGTCCTCGGCGAAGTGCATGCGCTCGAGGGTGATCGCGCCCTTGCGGACGCGGAGGCAGCCGAGGTTCTGGCGATCGCGCATGACCCACTTGGCGATCCCGGCCAGACCAGAATCCTCCATCGCACGGAGGAGCAATGCGTACACGCGCTCACCGTTCTCCTCCGGCCCGAGGTAGTAGGTCCGTTCGAAGTGGATCGGGTCGATCTCCTCGAAGGGAACGAACTCCCGAATGTCGATCGTCCTGTGATTCTCGGCCGCGGCAGCCTCGAAGTCCTCGTCGGTCATGTAGACCCACTCGCCCTCCTCGTACTCGAAGGCCTTCACGATCTCGCTGTCGGGGACCGGCTTGTCCTCTTTCTTGCAGACCTTCTCGTAGCCGATGCGGCTCCCGTCCGGCTCGTGGACGTAGTTGAAGTGGAGCGCCCTGTCCTCCACGGCGCTGTACATCCGCACGGGGACGTTGACGAGGCCGAAGGCGACAGAGCCGGTCCAGATCGCGCGCGGAGGCATCAGGCTCCCGCCTCGTCCTTCTCGGGCGTGCCGGGCATGACCGCGCGCTCCGGAGGCTCATCGACGAGATCGAGCACTCGCATGCCGTGGGTGAAGACCACCGCGCCGCCGAGCCAGCCGCCGAGGGTCAGCCCAGCGAACCCGAGCAGCGTTGCCACGAACGTCCAGCTTCCCATCTCGCCACGGACGTAGCGGTCATGGCCGAAGGCGGCGGCGAGAGCGAAGAGGCCCGTGGCTGTGAGCATCGAGAGCATGTGCCATGTGGCCGTCCACCACAGCGGCGACCTCCAACTGATGCTCAGCCAGTCGACGAGGCCGGTGAGCGCTGTGAAGGCGGTGATCCCGAGGCCGACGAGCAGCGCGAGCCACCAGGCTCTCGTGAGATTGACCTCCGAGACGCCCGCGTACGCGAGCACCCCGAGGATCGTCGCCGTCGTGTAGGCGCCGATCGTCGCGTCCGTCAGGGGTGGGTGCAGCGGATGCCCGGGAAATCCTTTGACAAGCGTTGAAAGTCTCATGCGGCCTGGTATTCCCCGTTTGCGGGAAGCCATGCCGCGGGTAGTCACAGGCGTGATTCGAGAGCGGGTTGCGCGCGCATTCGCCGGGACGATTGTCGCCCTGCGATTCCTGGTCGTCCCTGCCTGGATTGCCGCCGCCGTGCTGGTCTCCATCTCCCTCCCTGGGCTGGGATCGGGCGATCCGCTCCCGCTCGGAGGGCTCATCCCGAAGCACGCCGAGTCGACGAAGGTGGCTCAGCGGGACGCCGAGATCTTCGGCATTCCGCTGACGACGGACACGCTGGTCGTGCAACGGGATCCTGCAGGCCTCTCGGCCGCGGCGCAGGCCCGCGCGCTCGCGCGGGCGGCCCAGGTCACCCAGAGCGGCTCCGAAAGCCTCAAGCTGGCGCTCCCGATCGCCAACAGCCTCGGCCTCTTTCCCAGCTCGCGGGAGAAAGGGACGACCGCCATCACGTACCTCTTCTTCGACCCGGCGGCCTCCCTCGCGGAGCGCGTCGACGAGGCGAACGGCTATGCGGGCGCGATTCCGGCCGCCGACCATCCCGTGGGCATCACCGGCCCGGCCCCGGCCCGCCTGCGCCAGTTCGACGAGATCTCGTCCTCGCTGACCATCGTCGAGGCCGGAACGGTGCTTTTCATCCTCCTCGTCGTCGGGCTGACGTTCAGGGCCATCGGGGCGCCGCTCCTGGCGCTCTTCGCCGCCGGCATCTCGTTCGCGGTCGCCCAGGGAGTGATCCCGTGGGTGGGAGAGCGTCTCGGCGTCGCGATTCCGCAGGAGGTCGAGCCGCTGGTCGTCGCGCTCACCCTGGGGATCGTGACGGACTACGCCGTCTTCTACCTCTCCGCCATGCGGCGCTCCCTCCTCGAGGGCCGGCCGCGTCTCGAGGCGGCGAGGATCTCCACCCAGCGGGTGAGCCCAATCGTGGCCACCGCGGGGCTCATCGTCGTCGCCGGGACGGCGTCACTCCTCGTCGGGAAGCTCGAGTTCTTCCGCGCGTTCGGCCCGGGCCTCGCTCTCACCGCCGCGATCTCGCTCCTCGTCTCGATCACGCTCATCCCCGCGGCGCTCGCCGTATTCGGCCGGCTGGTCTTCTGGCCCGGCCTCGAGCGTGAAGCCCGCGCGGGCCACTCCGACTCGTTCTCCTCTCCTGCGCGTGAGGCGCTCGCCCGCTTCGTCGTCTCCCGCCCGGTGGCCGTCCTGGCCGTGGCGCTTTGCGGCGGTCTCCTATTCCTCGGGGCGACGGGACTTCCCGGCATCAAGCTCGCCATCCGCCTCGTGAGCGGACTGCCTGCCGACACGCAGGAAGCTCGTGCGGCCACGGCCGCCGGAGAGGGCTTCGCCGCGGGAATCACGGCACCGACGATCGTCCTCCTGGAGGGCCAGGGCCTCGCCTCCGACGAGGCGGCGCTCATACGACTCGAGGAGGCGCTCGGCGAGGAGCACGGGGTCGCGGGCGTCCTCGGCCCGCGCGAGCAGTTCCCCGGCGCTCCCAAGAACCTCTTCGTGTCCGCGAGCGGAAACGCCGCCCGCTTCGTCGTCATCTTCGACCACGAGCCGCTGGGCGCGCCGGCGATCGACGATCTCCGCGCCCTCGCCGACGATCTCCCCAACCTCCTCTCCCAGAACGGCCTCCGAAACGCGACGGCGGGCGTGACCGGGCAGACCGCTATCGCCTCCGACACCGTGCAGGCGGTCGTGGACACGTCCGTCCGCGTGGGGGCAGTCGTGCTCGCGGTGAACTTCGTCCTGCTCGCCCTCTTCCTCCGCGCGCTCGTTGCGCCCCTGTACCTCCTCGCAGCGAGCGTCGCGTCCGTCGCCGCGACGCTGGGGCTCACGAAGTACCTCTTCCAAGACATCCTCGGACACTCGGATCTCACCTACTACGTCCCCTTCGCGGCCGGGGTGCTCCTCGTCTGCCTGGGGTCCGACTACAACGTCTACGTCGTCGGGCGGATCTGGCAGGAAGCCGGCCGCATGCCGCTGAGGGAGGCGATCGCGTTCGCTGCTCCGCGCGCGTCCAAGGCGATCGGGGTCGCCGGAATCGCCCTTGCCGCGTCCTTCGCCATGCTGGCCGTCGTGCCCATCGACGGGTTCCGCGAGTTCGCGTTCATGATGAGCGTCGGCGTCCTGATCGAGACCTTCGTCGTGCGCTCCGTGCTCATTCCGGCCCTCATCTCCCTTTTCGGAAAGCTCTCCGCCTGGCCGGGGCGGCTCGAGGCCGAACGCAGGTGAGAACGGCCGGCTACGCGCCGATCCGCGACTACGCCGCGATCGGCGACGGCCACACGGTCGCACTCGTCATGCTCGACGGCTCCATCGACTGGCTCTGCTTTCCCGACCCGGAGTCGCCGACGGTCTTCGGCGCGCTCCTCGATCCAGAGAACGGCGGCCGGTTCGAGCTGGCGCCGGCGGCTCCGTTCGAAGCCGAACGCCGCTACGTGCCGAAGACGAACGTGCTCGAGACGACGTGAGACACGCCCTGGCCGCGCGGACCCGAGGCCCCGGCGGCGGTACGATTCTCCGATGAGCGGCCTCGACACGGTGACCGACTTCGAGCGCGCGGCGGCGTTCCGAGCCTCCCTGCGGCGCTTCCTGCGGGTCAGCGAGGACGCGGCTCGTCGACAGGGCCTCACACCCCGGCGCCATCTGCTCCTGCTCATGATCAAAGGCGCGCCCGGTGGAGCCGAGCGCTCGACGGTTAGCGAGCTCTGCGAGCGCCTCCAGCTGGCCCAGAGCACGGTCACCGAGCTCGTCCAGCGCGCCGAGGAGGCAGGCCTCGTCCGCCGCGACCAAGCCGATCACGACGGCCGCGTCGCCCTGCTCACCCTGACGCCCGAAGGCGAGCGCAAGCTGGCAGCCGTGCACGAGGACCTGAGGCCCGAGCGGGAAGGTCTGGCGGAGCTCTTCAGACAGCCTGCCTAGACGCCCGCGCGGGATCGTCCTCGCGGCCTGTGCGCTCGTCGTCGTGCATTCGCGGCGCTGTCCCCGCTCGCCGCGCTCGTCGCCTGTGCGGCACTCGCGCTGTCTGGCAGGTGCCGCGCGTTGCAGCGCTCGAGCGGCTTTAGGTCCCGGGGGCAGACGCCGCCAGCTCGCCGGTGCAGCTCGAGCGGCCGCGCTTCTCCAGATACTGCTGGTGATAGTCCTCGGCCTCGTAGAACTCGGGCGCCGGGACGATCTCCGTGACGATCTTCTTGGGCCAGTGCAGCTTCTCCTGCAGCTCGTCGCGGGTGCGAA
>DATAOL010000030.1:0-2837 GCA_036265755.1 Gaiellaceae bacterium
GTCGACCTCCACTCGATCACGACGCCGTTCGAGCCGGACGCGCTGCGCGAGGCGACGCTCGACGGCGCGGCGATGCTCTACGCCGTCGGCCTCGACCCCGACCGCTCGACGATCTTCGCCCAGAGCCACGTCACGGCCCACGCCGAGGCCGCGTGGCTACTCGGCGCGGTGGCGAGCTTCGGCGAGCTCCGTCGGATGACGCAGTTCAAGGACAAGGCCGCCGAACAGGATTTCGTTTCGGCCGGCCTCTTCAACTACCCCGTCCTGATGGCCGGCGACATCCTGCTCTACCAGGCCGACGTCGTTCCCGTGGGCGACGACCAGCGCCAGCACGTCGAGCTCACACGCGACATCGCCGAGCGCTTCAACCAGCGCTTCGGCGAGACATTCGTCGTCCCGGAGGTGTCGATCCCGGAGCAGGGCGCCAGGATCAAGAACCTCCAGGAGCCCGAGCGGCTGATGTCCACGACACGCGGCGCGCCGCAGGGAGTCGTCCGCGTGCTCGACCCGCCCGACGTCGTGCGGAAGAAGTTCAAGACCGCGGTCACAGACTCGGGCACCGACGTCCGCTACGCGCCGGACGACAAGCCGGGGATCTCGAATCTGCTGGAGATCATGTCGGTGGCCACCGGTAATGGCATCTCGGAGCTGGAGGCTCGCTACGACGGCGGCGGCTATGGTCGCTTCAAGGACGAGGTGGCGGAGGCGGTCGTCGAGCTCTTCACTCCCGTACGCGCGAGATACGAGGAGCTGCGCGGGGACGAGCCGCAGCTGAAGACACTTCTCGCCCGCGGCGCCGAGAAGGCGCGCGAGACGTCCGCGCCCACGCTCGAGAGGATGTACGAGCGCATGGGCTTCGTCAGGCCCTAGAGAAGCGACCCTTCGGAGGGGATCGGCCCTCCACCGGATTGCCTCGATCGGCACTGCGGTATAGGTTCGGCGATGGTTCTGCAAACGGGGAGAGAGGAGCGCAGATGCTAAAGCCGCAGAGGTTCGCGATGGTCGCACTCGCGGCCGTCATGGCCGCCGTCGCTTTAACGGGCTCGGCCGGCGCGGGCGATAACGACTCCGGCTTCCAGACCGCGCAGCCGGCAATGCTGACACCACTGGCTGCGGGGTCGAGCGTGACGCCGATCATGAACGTCGGCGAGACCCTCGGAAGCGGCTACATGCTCGAGAGCATTCCGGACGGGATCTCGCTGCAGACGCGGGGCCAGGGACGCGCCGACGTGTATCTCAACCACGAGACGTCCCTCGTCCCGTTCCCGTTCACCCCCGCGACCGGCGTCGGTCAGAGCGACTACACCAATGCGATGGTCAGCCACCTGACCCTGAACCAGCACAGCGCAGGCGTCCTCCAGGGCAGGTACGTGATCCCGAGCAGCGCGAACTTCCAGCGCTTCTGCTCCAACTTCCTGGCGGTGGGCGGAGCCGACAACGGCTTCGAGCGGACGCTGCTGTTCACGAACGAGGAGACGAGCGACTTCGTCAACCGCACCGGGCTCGCCTGGCCGCCCGGCCCAGGCGCTGAGCAGGCGGGCGTCGTCGTCGCATTTGACCCGCAGCGCAAGGAGTACCGGCCGATCTACGGAATGGGCCGGCACAACCACGAGAACAGCGTCGCCGTCCCCGGCTACGCGCACCCGGTGCTCCTGTCCGGCGACGACACATTCACGGCACCGTCGTCGCAGCTGTACATGTACACGGCGGACAGCGCCGCGGCGGTTTGGAATGACGAAGGCTCGCTCTGGGCCTTCCGGTCCGACAACCCGCTGGTGAACGACTACAGCGACCTGTCAGGCTCCGCCACGGCGTCCGGCCGCTTCATCCCGGTGCCGCAGTCGGTCGCGCTCGGCGACCAGACGGGGCTCGAGAACTGGTCGAACGCCAACAACGTGTTCCAGTTCATCCGCGTCGAGGACATCGCCTTCGACCGGAACCACTCGAACGTCGTCTACTTCGCCGACACCGGCGAGCCGCGGGCGCTCCCGGGGCCAGGTGCCGCGCGGATGACGCGTGGGCCCTCGGGCACTAGGGGTCCATTCCCGAACGGCCGGATCTTCAAGCTGGTCCTCGATCCGGCAGACGAGACACACGCCCTGAGCCTGTCGATTCTGGTCGAGGGCGACCCGCTCGGTCCGGACAGCGCCGGCAACCCAGCGTTCATCCACAACCCGGACAACGTCGAGACCACCGGCGCCAGCGTCCTCTTCCAGGAGGACCCGGGGAGCCAGAACCAGTACGCGGCCTCGAACGCCGCGGGGACGACCGCCCGAGTCTGGCGTTACGACCTCGCCAGCGGCACGCTGAGCATCGCGGCGAAGGTGAACCAGGCCGGCGATCCAGCAGCGGCGCAGGGGTCGTGGGAGTCGAGCGGCATCGTCGACGCGTCAGAGGCGTTCGGCCCGGGTGTGTTCCTGCTGGACGTCCAAGCGCACACGATCCTGATGGACGTGCAGCAGGTCGGGACGCTCACGTTCAAGCGCGAGGGCGGCCAGCTGCTCCTCCTCCGCATCCCGGGCGCCTGAGTCGAAGCCGGCGGCCGGGGCGAGAAGCCCCGGCCGCCGGTTCGGCGTGCCTATCTAGGGCTTCGCGACGATCCGGTTCAGCGTAACGAGGTGGTATGACACGTTGAGCCACGTATCGCGCTCCGTTAGATTCGCCGCCGCGAGGCAATCCAGACGAGGAGGTCTCATGAAGGGGAGAGTGAGAGTCGGAGCGATCGCACTAGCCGTCCTGGTGGCGGCCGCGCTCGCGGCCTCGGCGAAGACACCCACATCGAAGGCGGCGCCGAAGGCGGCTCCGCCGGCGACGGGCTGTCAGCTCAACTCGCCGAA
>DATAOL010000031.1:0-7082 GCA_036265755.1 Gaiellaceae bacterium
CCTGCGCTGAGCCCCCAGAACATGAACGCGTCGTCCGGGTCCGGACTATGCCCCAGTCGGATGAGCAAGGCGCCGAGGGTAACAACGTCTCTGCACGCGTGTGCCGGTTGCCGCGAAGCGTAAAATTTGGACGTGCCTAAACCTGAGCTCTCGGTCGCGATCCAGGACTACTTGAAGGAGATCTACAAGCTGCAGGCCTCCGGGCAACGTGCGACGACGACGGCGATGGCGAAAGAAATGGGCGTAGCACCCTCGTCGGTCACGTCCATGATCAAGAAGCTCGCCGCCCTGGGGCTCGCCAACCACGCGCCCTACCGCGGCGTCGAGCTGTCGGAGGCGGGAACGAAGATCGCCCTCGAGGTCATCCGCCACCATCGCCTGTTGGAGCAGTACCTTGCGGAGACCCTCGGCGTCCCCATCGACGCGGTCCACGACGAGGCCGACCGGTTGGAGCACGCGATCTCGGAGGAGCTCGAGGCGCGGATCGACGAGCAGCTCGGCTTCCCCACGCACGACCCGCACGGCGACCCGATCCCGGACGCCCGCCTGAACGTCGCCCTCCAGGACCTCCGCTCCCTCGACCTCCTCGAGCCGGGCGAGGAGGCGACGGTCCGGCGCATCCCGGACGGCGACGCGGATCTCCTCCGCTACCTGGCCGGACTGACCCTGGTGCCCGGGCAGCGGGTGACGATGCGCCGGTCGGAGCCGTTCGGCGGTCCGCTCACCGTCGACGTCGAGGGCGCCGAGCACGCCATCTCACGCGAGCTCGCCGAAAAGATCGGCGTCTCATAGGAGGGCCGCAGGCGGGGCAAGCCGCCCTTCGCCCGCAGCAGCCCCGCCGGGCCGGACCTCAGGCGCTGTGGCCGAAGAACCAGCGTTCGAGGGGCTTGAGCAGCTCCTCCTCGTCGAAGCGCTTGACCCGCTCGTCGACGCCGTCCTCGGCCGAGACCTCGAGGTCGTCCGAGAGCGCGTTGTTGGCGGCCTCGAGCGCGTCGCCCAGCTCGTAGCCCTCGAAGATGTAGTCGTCCGGCCGCGCGGCGGGCACGGATCGATTCTTCGGGTCGATCGCGCGGCCGACCGCCCAGAGCGCGCCCTGGCGGCGCTCGATCCAGATGACGATCTCCTCGCGGGTGCCGTCCTCGCCCACCCCGTGGAGGACGCGTTCAGCGAAGCGGGTGCCCGCCGGCTCTGACGGCACAGACGCCAGGATACAATCGCCCCGTGTCCGAGACAGGCGACCAGGCACCCAAACGGCCCGGGTTCTTTGCACGACTCTTCGGTAGCAGCGAATCCGACCAGCCGAGATCCCACAGCAAGATGGACTCCCTGGCCGCGTACATCATCCGGGAGCACCGGACGGGGCGCGGGTTGGAGGAGATCCTCGAAGACCCGTATCTGAAGAATCGTGCCACCGACGAACAGCGCCTTCGCCTGCTCGAGCGTGCCGACGTGATCCGGGCGGTCGGCGAGGACACCGCAGCGATGGCTGCCGAAACCGTCCGCAGCGGCTAGAGCTCGGTTCCGACCCCGCGCTCGCGAGCGCGCTCCACGACAAGAGCACCGACCGCCAGGTCTTCCGCCGCGATCCCCAGGCTCTTGAAGAGGACGATGTCGTCTTCCTGCTGGCGGCCCTGGACCTCGCCGCCCACGACCTCGGACAGATCGTGCACCTCGAGCCAGTCCAGCACGCCCCGCTCGACCGGCTCGACGAGGTCTCCGGCCTCGATCTTCGCCTGTTCCTTCGAGTCGCAGCAGACGAACGCCGCCCGCTCGACGACCGCGTTGTCGAGCTCGCGGGACTGGATCCGGTTCGCGCCCACGGCGCATACCAGCGCCCCAGGCTTCAGCCACTCTCCGCGTAGAACGGGGTCCTTGGAGCTCGTGATCGTCACGACGACGTCCATTTCGGCCGCGTCTTTGTTGTACTCACCCGCCTCGGCCCCGAACTGCTTGCAGAACCGGTCGAGCCGCTCCTCGTTGCGGGAGTAGGCGACCACCCGCTCGAGATTCGGGAGCGCCGCGCGCAGGCTGAGCACCTGGCTCTCCGCCTGCCAACCGGTCCCGATGATGCCGAGGGTGCTCGCCCCCGGCGCGGCCAGGTGCCTTGCAGCGACCGCGCTCGCCGCGCCGGTCCGTAGCTGCCCGAGCCGGTCGGCCTCGATCACGGCGAGAACCTCGGCGCGATCCGCCGCGAAGAGGACGACGAGGAACCGCGCGTGCCCTTCGGAGACGCCGTAGGTCTTGAGTCCGGCGACTCCGAGCTCCGGATCGGAGGCGGCCATGACGTTCATCACACCTGGATCGAGCGGGAGGCGGAATCGCGGGCGGTTCTCCGTGCGACCGGCCGCGAGCCGCCGAAAGCACCCCTCGACGGCCTCGATCGCATCCTCCGGCGAGAGCAGCTCCTGGACGTCCGATTCGCGCAGATAGAGGGGCATCGGGGCGGGATAGTCTAGGGCGCGTGGGAAGCGTGAGGATCCCCCTCGCGAGCCTCGATTCCGATGGGCGCGCAGTCGTCGACGTCCACGGCACGGAGGTCGCGGTCTTCCTCGTCGAGGGCAGGCCGCATGCCTTCGTGAACGCCTGCCCGCACGAGGGGAACCCGCTCGCCGAGGGCGAGGTGCTCGGCGACACGCTCGTGTGTGCCTTCCACGGCTGGAAGTTCGACCTCGGCACGGGCGCCTGCCTCGCCGGGGACGAGCCTGCGCGAACGCTCTCCGCGGAGATTCAGGGCATGGAGATCGTCGTCACACCCTGACGCGCGACCACGGGATTCCCGGGTCGGAGTACGCATCCGGGTGCAGCAGGAAGGCGAGGAGGTCGACGCCGTCGACGAGGCGCGGCCCCGGCCGTGAGAAGTAGCCATTCGCATCCACCGCGAAGACACGGCTTTCCTGGCGAGCACTCGTGCCCAGGAGGTGAGCGCTGAGGTCGAGGGTGACCACCTCCGACAGCGTCCTGTCGAGGTCGAAACCGCAGGGTGCGAGAACGACCGTGTCAGGCTCGAGCCCGGCCACGTCGGTCCAGCGCATCCGAAAGGACGCCTCGCCCGCGATGCCCGCGACCTCCATGCCGCCGGCGGCAGAGACCATGTCAGGGACCCAGTGCCCGGCCGCGTAGGGCGGCTCGAGCCATTCGGAGACGAAGACGCGTGGGTAATTCTCCACCTCCGCGAGAGCCGCGTGAACCCGCTGGAGCCGGTTGCGCATGCCGCCCGTGAGCTCGTCGGCCGCACCTTCCTCTCCGACCCGGACGCCGAGCGCGACGATGTGTGCGAGAACGCCGTCCAGGGTGGACGGCGAATAGTCGATCACCTCGACGTCGAGGCGACGGACCGCGCCAGCCGAGATCGCGCAGACGTCGCAGAGCTCTTGTGCGACAACCACGTCGGGCTGAATCTCTTCCCAGACGGCCTCGTCGATCGCGTAGAGCGGCTTGCCCTCCCGGGCGGACGCCGCAACCGCCTCGTCGATCTCGGCGCTCGAGAGGTCGCCGCTCTGAAGCTCGGAGGCGGTCACCCGCGGGCGCGTCGAAGCCTCCGGAGGCCAGTCGCATTCGTGCGTCACACCGACGACGTTGTCTCCGGCGCCGAGCGCGAACAGGACCTCGGTCGCGCCCGGGACGAGGGAGCAGATGCGCACCTGGCCACACTACCCACCACGGGTTTCCCGCACTGCAAGACGCAGGCTGCCTCCATCGTCTGGAGGAGGAGAAGGGACGACAGTGAGCGTCGTACGACGCAACCCCAGACCAACCAAAGGAGGAAGTCGTGATTCGCAGTGGACAGACAATCGAGAACCCGGTCACCGGCGAGCGCATCACGTTTCTGAAGACCTCGCGCGAGACCGGTGGAGAGTACGTGCTCATCGAGGCCGCAGTCGCTCCGAACGGCGGCGTCGCCTCCCACGTGCACCCGTTCCAGATGGAGGAGTTCGAGGTTCGCTCCGGTTCCGTCGAGTTCAAGAAGAACGGCACGAAGGTCGTTGCCCACGCGGGCGATACCGTCGTGGTCGAGCCCGGCGATGTGCACCGCTTCAGGAACGTCGGTGCCTACGAGGCGCGCTTCGTCGCCAGGGTGACCCCCGCACTCGAGTTCGAGTCGTTCCTGGAGACGATGTTCGCCCTCGCCGCAGACGGCAAGACGAACAAGAAGGGCATGCCGAACCCGCTGCGGATGGCGGTCATCGCGAACGCCTACCTCGACGACGTCCGCATGCCGCATGTCCCGGCCGTGCTCCAGAAGGCCGCCCTCGCCACCGGCGCGGCGGTGGGCCGCCTGGCCGGCTACCAGCCGAGCTACGTGCCCGCTCCGGCCTCGCACCAGCCGGCGACCGCCGCCGCTTGATGCGGCAAACTGAGACGAACACGCGGGCGGCTCGCCCAGCGAGCCGCCCGTTCCAGCTGCAGCGCATGCCCAGCGATTCGTTCACCACTTCCTGGCTCGCCGCGCGCCTCGGCGCCGACCCGGCCCGGATCGAAGCCCGTCGCCGGGCGGGCGAGCTCTTCGCGGTCCCGACAGCCGGCGGCTTCGACCACGTCTATCCCGCGTGGCAGTTCAGTCCGGACGGCGAGCCGCTGCCCGCGGTGGGACGCGTTCTCGTCGCAGCGCGCGAAGCCGGGCTCGACAACTCCGAGCTGAGCGCCTTTCTCGATCGCCGCGCCGGGGTCGGCGGCCCGCGGATGTGGGAGCTCGCCCGCGACGGCCGCGAGGACTACGTCATCTCGTCGCTCCGATCGGCCGCCTGATCCCGGGCAGCCAACGAGTGCGCCCGACAGGATTCGAACCTGTGGCCTCAGCCTCCGCAGGGCTGCGCTCTATCCCCTGAGCTACGGGCGCGTTGCGGAGATCAGTGTAGCCGGGCCTCGGACCCGCCGATGAGGACGACTCCGCCCTCGGGCACTTCGCTGCGCACGTAGCCGAGCGCACGCCCGGGCACGGCGCTCGTCACGCGGCCGACGACCTTGTCCTTCCAGACGATCTCGTCGCCGGGCATCGCATTGCCTACCTCGAGCCGGCGTAGCCGCCGGTTGGCGTGCCCGCGGTAATGGAGCCGCGCGATCGGCTCCTGGCCCGGAAAGCAGCCCTTGCTGAACGAGATATGGGTCTCGTCGAGACCGGCCTCGGCCGGGAGAATCGACTCGTCGATCTCCTTGCCCCACGCCGGGGTCCCCGCCTGGATCCGCAGCTCCTCGAGCGTGCCAGGCTCGGCTGCTCCGGAGCCGCCACCGGCCTCACCCCACGTCTCGAACGCCTCCACGCCGAAGTCGGATGTGCGAAAGCCGGGCAAGTCGGGTTCGCTTCCGAGAACGACGAGGCCCTCCAACGGGCGCACCTCGATCTCGCACCTGGAGGCGAAGCGAGCGGCGCGCAGAGATGACGCCGTCGGTTCCGCGAGCTCGGACACGTCGGTGACGAGGAGAAAGGACTCGGATCCGGTACGCACGACGCGCAGCGAGGCGATGATGCGGCCCTTGGGCGTGAGCAGGAGCGCACGCCTCGTCTCTCCCTCCGAAAGGGTCGCGACCTCGTTCGAGAGCATGCGCTCGAGGAAATCCTCCGCCCCCGGGCCGGACACTTCGACGTAGCCCCGGTCGACGGGAAACGCCCGCCCGTTCGGGCCTGAAGAACTCATGCATCCAGTGTACGGACGGCGTCGATTTTCTTTAATCGGTTGCCGCTGCAAGGCGCTCGAACGAGGCGTATAGTCGCCCCGCTTGAACGTCCGCGGACCTAGGGGGACACATATGCACAGGTGGACACTGGTGGGGGCGCTGACCCTGGCCTTCGGGCTGCTGGTCGGAGTCGCCGCCGCATCGACGCCGGGAGCCGACGTTCGGCTCACACATGATGCCAACGACCCCGGCTACGTGAGCTCGTACACGCTCGCTACGGGGACGGCTTACACCGACGCGACGCTCGCCGAGTGCTCGCGCTCACGAGGCAGGCAAAACGAGCCCGCCATCGCGGTCGACCCGAGGAACACGAATGTCATCCTCGGTAGCTCCAACGACTACTGCGGCGTCTACAACACGAACGACGCCGACGGCAACCCGATTCCGGTCGGGCCGATCTGGCTCGGCTATTACCGCTCGCAGAACGGCGGAGAGAGCTTCCGAAGCTCGCTCGTCCCGGGCTATCCCGACGACACGTCGCCGTACGGCCAGATCGCCAAGCAGCAGGTGCGCACGGCGAGCGCAGGCGACCCGGTAATCGCGTGGGACGCACAGGGCCGCGCGTTCTTCGGCTCGGAGAGCTCGGACGATCCGGCCGGCACGCCGAAGACCTTCGGCGACGTCTGGGTGGCCACGTACGACAACCCGGGCGGGCCCGCCGGCAACGTGCAGAACGACGGCAAGCGGTATCGCCAGACCGTCCTCGTGAAGCGCGGCTCTTCCGCGCCGAACCTGCTCGGGATCTTCAACGACAAGACGACGATCGAGGCCGACCACAACGGTGACAGTCGCTGCGACAACGACGTCTACTTCTCGTGGACGCGCTTCAGCGGCAATGCCGGCGGCGTCGGCGTGTACTTCTCGCGCTCGACCAACCACGGCGCCACGTTCAGCAATCCGGTCAAGGTCTCGCAGACGATCTCCGACGTCCAGTTCCCGGACATCGCGGTGACGGGCAACAGCAACATCTACCTTGTCTTCCGCAGCTTCGAGTCCGGTCGCGGCCCGGAGGGAAACTCGATCTACTACGTCAAGTCAACGGACTGCGGAGCGACGTTCTCGAGACCGAGACTCCTGCAGAACTTCATCGAGAACGACGCGCAGGACGTGGCCGAGCCCGAGGCTGCTCCGGCTCAGTCCCAACCTGACGATCCGTTCGGTGAGGAAGAGCCAGAGGCTGAGGGCAACGCCCGCGACTGTGGTGACTTCGACGCCCATTGCGAGTCCGGCTATACGTTCTTCCGCCGCGACACGCAGCCCCGCGCCACGGCGGATCAGTTCGACACCGCCAATCCGGATCGCTTCTACGTCGTCTACGACGCGACGAAGCCCGGCACCGTGACGAGCACCGGCACGACGTACGGGACGATCGAGTCCGGCACAGCCGGCCAGGCGGCCATCTTCTTCCT